>DKYK01000056.1:83975-84096 GCA_002492415.1 Christensenella sp. UBA7102 | reverse complement strand
GACATGAACGACCGCCAGCTGCGCGACATACTGACCGGCCTGGGCGGCAAGAACAACGGCATGCCCCGCGCCGACGGCTTTGACATCACCGCGGCCTCCGAGGTCATGGCGGTGTTCTGCC
>DKYK01000056.1:83473-83630 GCA_002492415.1 Christensenella sp. UBA7102 | reverse complement strand
GCCTGGCCCGCATTGTGGTGGCCTATACCTTCGACAACCGGCCTGTGACCGCCGCCGACCTGGGCGCCCAGGGCGCGATGACCGTGCTGCTCAAGGAGGCGCTCAAGCCCAACCTCGTCCAGACGCTGGAGGGCACGCCCGCGCTGGTGCACGGCGG
>DKYK01000056.1:83019-83151 GCA_002492415.1 Christensenella sp. UBA7102 | reverse complement strand
CGGCGGCCCCTTTGCCAACATCGCGCATGGCTGCAACTCCGTCATCGCCACGCGCACGGCGCTGAAGCTGGGCGACTACTGCGTGACGGAGGCGGGATTCGGCGCGGACCTTGGCGCGGAGAAGTTCCTGGA
>DKYK01000056.1:36699-82701 GCA_002492415.1 Christensenella sp. UBA7102 | reverse complement strand
GGACATCAAGTGCCGCATGGCGGGTCTTGCGCCCAGCGCGGTGGTCATCGTGGCCACGGTGCGCGCGCTCAAGTGCCACGGCGGCGTGCCCAAGACGGAACTTGGCGCCGAGAACCTGCCTGCTCTTGAAAAGGGGATTGGCAACCTGCTCAAGCATGTGGAGAACATGCAGCAGGTCTACTCCATGCCCGTGGTGGTGGCGCTCAACCGCTTTGTCACCGACACGCAGGCCGAGCTGGATCTGGTGGAGGAAAAGCTCAAGACGCTCGGCGTCAACGTCAAACTCTGCGACGTGTGGGCCAAGGGCGGCGAAGGCGGCGTGGCGCTGGCCGAGGAGGTGCTGCGCCTGGTGGAGCAGCCCAGCCAGCTGACCTACTCCTATCCGCTGGAGGACACGCTGGAGAACAAGATCCGCGCCATCGCAACGCGCGTCTACGGCGCAAAGAACGTATCCTTTGCCGCGGGCGTCAAGACGCAGCTTCGGAAGTACGACGCGCTGGGCAGCCTGCCCGTGTGCATGGCCAAGACCCAGTATTCGCTCTCCGACGACGCCAAGAAGGTGGGACGGCCGGAGGACTTCACCATCACGGTGCGCCAGGTGCGCCTGTCCGCCGGCGCGGGCTTTGTGGTGGCCTTTACCGGTGAAATCATCGCGATGCCCGGCTTGCCCAAGGTTCCCGCAGCGGAGGCCATTGACATCGACGAGAGGGGCGAGGTCGTCGGCCTGTTCTGATTGCAGACTGTAAACAAAAAGAGGGTGTCCAGACATCCTCTTTTTTTGAGTGAGGCGGAGAGCGCGGGCGGGGATTTCGAGCGAAGCCGAGAAATCTCTCAGTACTCTGGAGTCGCTCGCGGCGTCAGTCGTCCTTCATCTGCATGCGGTGCAGGCGGGCGTAGATGCCGTTTTGCGCCATCAGCTGCTCGTGCGTGCCCTGTTCGCGGATGCGGCCGGATCGGAGAACGTAGATGCGGTCACAATGGCGGATGGTGGACAGCCTGTGCGCGATGATGATGGTGGTGCAGCTTGAGGACACGTTGCGCACCGATTGCTGGATGAGCTGCTCGGTGTCGGTGTCGATGGAAGCGGTGGCCTCGTCCAGCACGAACACTGCCGGGTCGTGCGCGATGGCGCGGGCGAAGGAAAGCAGCTGGCGCTGACCGGCCGAGAAGGTGGAGCCGCGCTCCGTCACCGGGTAGTCCATGCCGCCGGGCAGCTGCGCGATGAAGGTGTCGGCGCAGGCCATGCGCAGCGCGCGGGCGACCTGCTCGTCGGTGATTTCGTGGTCGCCCAGGCGGATGTTTTCCGCGATGGAGCCCGAGAACAGGAACACGTCCTGCAGCACCACCGCCACGTGCCGCCGCAGCTGCTCCAGCGACAGCTCGTTGATGTCCTGCCCGTCCAGCAGGATGCGCCCCTTCTGGATGGTGTAAAAGCGCGAGATCAGCGAGATGATGGTGGACTTGCCCGCGCCCGTGGTGCCCACAAAGGCCACGGACTGCCCGGGCTCAATGGTAAAGGTCACGTCCTTGAGCACCCAGTTCTCCTCGTCGTAGGCGAACCAGACGTGCTGGAACTCCACGCGGCCGCGCACGTCCTGCACGGGTTTGCCGCTGACGGTGTCCTCCAGCTGGCTGCGATCGTCCAGCAGCTCGAAGATGCGGTCGGTGGACACCACTGCGGAGGAGATGGTGGTGTATTTTTCCGCCAGATCGTTGATGGGCTCGAAGAACTGTTTGATGTAGTTGGTAAAGGCGTAGAGCATGCCGATCTCCAGCGTGCCCAGGCCCACGTGGCGGCAGCCGTAGCACACCAGAATCGCGATGCCCAGCTGGTTGACCACCTCGACCAAAGGGCGCATCAGGCTGTTCATGCGCACCTGCGTGCGCGCGGCCTGGTAATAGCCCACGTTCAGCTCGTCAAACTCGGCATGCTTTTCTTTTTCCTTGCGGAAGATCTGCACAATGCGCATGCCGGACATGTTCTCCGCGAAAAAGCCGTTGATGCGGCCCGTGAGCGCCTTGAGCCGGACGAAGTTTCGCCGCAGCTTCTTGCGCACCAGCACCGTGATCAGCGCGATGAGCGGCACCACGGCAAAGGCCACCAGCGCCAGCCGCCAGTTGATGATGAGCATCATCACCACGATGCCCAGCAGCATGAACACGTCCTTGAACAGATTGACCAGCACGTCGGAGAACAGCTCGTTGAGCGTCTCGACGTCGTTGGTGGCGCGCGTGACCAGTCGGCCGGAGGAGAAGTGGTCCAGCGTCTTCATGGACATATGCTGGATGTGATCGAACACCTTTTTGCGGATGTCCATCAGGATGGTCTGCCCCATGCGGTTGACCATCACCGCCTCGGTGACGTTGAGCGTCGAGGACATCGCCGCGCACGCCAGGTAGGACAGCGCCAGCGCCCATACGGCGTCCAGCCCCTGGTCGGGCCGCCCCGTGGTCAGGTAGCGGTCGATCACGATTTCCAGTATATAGGGCTTGGCCAGCTCCGCCGCGTTGACGAGCAGCACCATCACAAGACACAGCAGCAGCGTTTTGAGCTGCGGCCGGAGGAAGGGCATCAGGCGGGTCAGCCCGCGCCTGTCCGCTCTGCGCTCACTCATCGTCCGCCACCTCCCCGCTCTCCTGTTTGCGCGCAGTC
Organism: Christensenella sp. UBA7102; assembly: GCA_002492415.1. Classification (GTDB taxonomy): domain Bacteria; phylum Bacillota; class Clostridia; order Christensenellales; family UBA1750; genus Spyradocola. The sequence continues at coordinate 80,048 of DKYK01000056.1, read as the reverse complement.
TGGGCATAATGCCCGCCCAGCGCCATCAGCTGCTCATGCGTGCCGCGCTCGATGATGCGGCCGCCCTCCAGCACGATGATCTCGTCGCAGTGCATCAGCGCGCTGACGCGGTGCGCCACGATGACGCCCGAGGCGCCGCCATCAAACACGCCGGATAGTTCCTGCCAGATGTTCTGCTCGGTTTTGGCGTCCACCGCGGACAGTGCGTCGTCCAGGATCAGCACTTTGGGCTTTTTGACCAGCGCGCGGGCGATGGAGATGCGCTGCTTCTGTCCGCCGGACAGCGTAACGCCGCGCTCGCCCACCTCTGTGTCGAACCCATTGGGGAATTCCATGATGGAGTCGTAGATGTCCGCCTTCTTCGCCGCCTCCACGATGTCCTCCATCGTGGCCTCCGGCGCGTAAAAGCGTATGTTTTCCGCGATGGTGGCCGAAAACAGGAAATTGTCCTGCGGCACATAGCCGATGCCGTCGCGCAGGATGTCCAGCGAAATGTCGTTGATGTCCACGCCGTCAAAGGAGACGGCGCCCCGCGGCGAGTTATAGAGCTTGAGCAGCAGGTTGCACAGCGTGGTCTTGCCGCTGCCCGTGTGCCCGAGGATGCCAAGCGTCTTGCCGGAGTCCAGCGTCACATGGATGCGCTGCAGCGCCGGGCTTTCGCCGTCCGGATAGGTGAAGGTCAGCCCGTCGATGCGTATGCAGCCCGAGAGAGGGCCCTTGTGCAGGTTGCGCCGCGCGTCCACGACCGTGGGCTGCGTCTCGATGACCGCGGAATAGCGCTTTAAGGAGGCCAGGCCGCGCTGAAGGATGTTGGTCACGCGCGCCACGGCCTGCACGGGGTGGATGATGAGCGTCAGATACCCGTTGAAGGCCACGAAGTCGCCCAGCGAGATGACGCCCGTGCGCACCAGGTGGCTGCCGTAGATCAGGCTGACGGTAAAGCTCAGGCCAAATACCAGGGCCACCATGGGCCCCATCACGGCGCTGACCTTGACCATGGAGACATTGGTATCGCGCATATTGGCGTTGAGCGATTCAAAGCGCTCTACCTCGGGCGTCTCCTGCGCGTAGGCCTTGATGACGCGGATGCCGGAGATGTTCTCCTGCACGCGGTCGGAGATGGCGGCAAAGGCCTCCTGCACCCTGCGGAAGCGCACGCGCGTGACCCGGCCCAGCAGCAGGATGAGCGCCAGCAGCAGCGGGATGGGCGCAAGACAGGCCAGCGCCAAATGCCAGTCCACCCCCGTGGTCATGCGGCCGATGGAGAACAGACTGGTGAACAGGCTGGTGCTGGCCAGCGCGATGGCGGGTCCGAAAGTCATGCGGATGGCGTTGACGTCGTTGATGGCGTAGGCCATCAGGTCGCCCGTCTTTTGCCGGTTGAAGAAGTCCGGCCCCAGGCTTTGCAGGTGCGTGAACAGCGTGTTGCGCAGCCACATCTCCATGCGGCGCGCATTGCCGTTGATGAAGGCGCGCCAGATGGTGCGCGCGGCGAAAATGCCGATGGCCACCAGCACCATCTGCGCCATCTTGAGGAAGACCGCCCTTGTGTCGATCACGTTCTCATACATCAGGTCCACCGCCTGGCCCAGCAGCATCGCCGGAATCACGTCCAGCGCGGTGTTGACGACCAGGAAGAACATGCCGGGAATGTAGCGCCAGCCGTCCTTCTTAAAAAAGCCTTTGAGTACCCCCAAAATCTCTCCTCCTTCGCGGTCGTTTTTCTGTATGGCTGCGCAGGTTGCGTATGGTAAACGATTACCCATTGGCATTATAGCATAGTTGCCCGCTGCGCGCAATGCAATCCCTGCATAAAAATGGATGCGGCGGGAAACGCTAGGGCAAACGCAAACCAAGCAAGGAGGCTGGTAGAGCATGGATTTTCGAGGATCGCGCACGGAGGCCAACCTGATGGCGGCCTTTTCCGGCGAGTCGATGGCGCGCAACAAATATGATTTTTACGCACAGGCCGCGCGTGGCGAGGGGCTGGTTCAGGTGGCGGAGGTATTTGAGGAGACGGCGCGCAACGAGCAGGCGCATGCCAAGCTGTGGTACCGCGCGCTGGGCCATCTGGACGGCGTGCTGGAGAACCTCAAGGACGCGCAGGCGGGCGAGCACTTTGAGTGGACGGACATGTACGCCCGCTTCGAGCGCGAGGCGCTGGACGAGGGCTTTGAGCGCATCGCCGCGCTCTTCCGTCTGGTGGGGCAGATTGAACGCATGCACGACGAGCGCTATGGCGCGCTCATCGCCCAGATGGAAGCGGACACGCTGCTGAAGAAGAATCGGCCGATCAAGTGGCTGTGCACCGTGTGCGGACGCGTGCACGAGGGCACGGAGCCCCCGGAATTCTGCCCCGTCTGCGGCCAGCCCCGCGGGACCTTCAAGCCCATGGAACACTAAGGTTTTTTTGACAGCAAGAGCCCCCCTGCCACGCGGCAGAGGGGCTCTTGCGCGGCAGGCTCCCCGGGGACGCGCGTTACAGCTTCTGCATCAGCTCGCAGTAGTACTGCACCAGCTCAAACCTGGCGTCGGGGGCGATGCGATGGTCGGGGCAGGGGATGTAGCCGCCCAGATCGATGAGGCGGCGCAGGCGCTCGACCTCCTGCTCGACGGCGGCGCGGTCGCGGGAGAACACCGTCTTGTTCATGCCGCCCACGCCGCGCAGCTGGCGGCCGTACTGCGCGCGCCAAGGGGCGATGCTGGCGTTCCACGTGCCCACCTCGATGGGAAACATGGTGTTGACGCCGTTGTGCAGCCAGGTGGGGAGGAGGCGGTCGATGAGGCCGTCGCAGTCCAGCGAGATGATGCCGATGCCATGGGCGCGCGCCAGATCCGTGATCTTTTTGTACCACGGGCCGATCAGCTCGTCAAACACCGCGGGAATCACCAGCGGGCCGTTCTTGAAGCAGATGTCCTCCCAGAAGTGACCGTAGTCGAAGGACACGCCCGTCTCCAGCGCCAGCTTGGCGCACTCGTAGCACAGGCCGCAGAGCGTGTCCACGATCTCGCGGTAGAGATCCTCGTCGTCTGCGTAGAGATAGCTTAGCTGCGTCACGCCCAGCATGTTGCGCATCTCGCCCATCAGCGACCCCAGGTGCAGGCCGAGGGGGATATCGCGCTCCTCAGGGGCGGGCAGCGCGCGGATGCTCTCCAGCGGCACGCGCGCGGATGTCATGCGCAGCTTGGGCAGATAGAGAGTCTCCCATGCCTCGCGGTCGGTCAGCGACGTGCCAATCTCGGCGGGGATGACGTCACGCCGGGCTTGACCTTGCAGATCAGCCCGCCGCCGTCGCGGATGACGCGGCTGCCGTCGGGCAGCTGCTCCAGCACCTCGGTTTCAAAGGGCGGAAAGAGCGTGTTCGCGGACCCGATGCAGGAGTTCCAGTTGAAGTCAAAGCCCAGCTTGCGCATGATGGCGCGATCGGCCGCGGAATTGTCGCCCTGCTGCTGGTAGCCCAGCGCTTCCTCACGGGTGATGTGGCCTTCCTCCGCCCATTTTTCCACGGTTTCAGCCCAATAGCCGAAGGAGACGACGGGCATTTTTTCATATGGCTGGTAGTTCAGTACGGCAAGCGTGTTTTCACGGAATGTCATGACGCAGCGGCTCTTTAAATGAAATTGGGGATGCGGTTGATTCATATTATAGTGGATGCGCGGCAAAAATGCAACCGCCGCCCGCGCGGATCGTCGTTTCGGACTGGAATGTGCGGTTTTGGAACGCCGCCCCTTGCCAAACCCCGCCCCGGCCGGTAAACTGGAGCAAAAGGGGGAGAGGGACCATGAAGAGCAGGCGGGAGACCATCGGGTTATGGATCGCGGTGGGGATGCTGCCCATTGTGGTATTTGCGGCGGCGGCAGTGTGGGTCTACGGCTATTCTTACCGCTACCGCAGGTTTTGCGACGATTTTGCCGCCTCGGTGGCCAGCGCGCAGGGCAGCGGGCGCATGACGGCGGTGTGCGACGGCGCCGTCACGAGCATCACGCGGGACAATGCCGACCATATCTTCCGCGAGATCACCGGCGGCGCGCACCACGGTTATGCGAGCGAAGCGCCCGAGGGCGAGTGCGTGGAGCTGGACTTTGGCAACGGCGATACGATGACGATCTGGCCGGGCGAGGGCGGCGCGGAGGAGGGCCTGACCGTGCGCTACCGCCCCTACCGCGGCAAGGCGGTGATCGTGGAGGTGGGCAGCGAGGCGCGCTATGAAAATATCTGCCGCCTGGTCAGCATCCAGTGGGGCAATGAGGTGGCGGATTGACCCGTTGGGTGCGTCGCTGGGAGTAAAAAACGCTGCATCCCCAAAGAAGCGGGATGCAGCGCCAAGCTATTATGGAACGGGAAAACGCTAAAGATGAGGATTCATCTTTGACGGCAGGGCAGCGGGCAGCCGTCGCAGGGGCGGCACAGGCGCAGCGAGCGGCCGCAGCCGTCGTCCGTCACCTCGCGCCCGCGCACGGCGAGCTTGCCTGCGACCAGCACATAATCCACGCCGTCGGGCGGCGCGTCGGGCACGCCCTTGTCTACATAGGCGGCGTTGTCGCGGATGGCCTGCGGGTCGAACACCACCAGGTCCGCGTCCGCGCCCAAGGCGATGCGGCCCTTGCGCGCAAAGCCCATCACCTGCGCGGGCAGCAGCGTGGCGCGGCGCACCGCCTCCACCAGCTGCGGCGCGCCCGTCTGACGCGCCAGGCGGAAGAAGCCGGCAAAGCTGCCCGCGATCTGCGGATGCCCCTGCCGGGGCTCGTAGGGCGCGGTGTCCGAGGAGGGCATGATGTAATCCCGCGTAAAGGCCATGGGAATGGAGGCCTCCGCGCCGGTTTTGCAAATGACGGTTTCGTTGGGGTGCAGCGTGCGCATGATGTGGTAGAGCTCCTCATCCAGCGAGCGGCCGGTGTATTCGCCGGTGGCCACCACCAGGCTGGGCAGCCGGTTCTCGTGCGCGCAGATGTAGCTCTCGCGGAAGCACTCCGAGCCCACGGAGGAGGCCCAGTCCACGTACAGCCCGCTGTCCGCCCAGATGTCCACGCCCTGCGCCCGCGCTTCGTCCAGCAGCGCCAGCGCCTCGCCCATCAGATGCTCGCCGTACTGGTAGACCAGGTGGCTGACCAGCACGCGGGCCCCCGAGCGCCGGGCGATGGCAATCGCGTCGCGCAGGGAGTCCAGATCCCAATCGTCGCGCATGCGCGTGTCGATGGAGACCACGCGGCCGTACTCCGCGGCTACCCTGGACAGCTCCACGGCCTCGTCCACCGTGGTGCCCGGCGTGTAGCCCATGCCAAAGGACAGCCCCGCCGCGCCCTTGCACAGCTGCTGGCGCGCGATACAGCGCATGTGCCGCAGCTGCTCGGGCGTCACCGGCGCGTAGATGTTGCACGCGCCCACCATTTTGCGCAGCGTCGAGCCGCCCACAAGCTCTGCGTGGTGAAGGGGGTAGCCCGCGTCCGTGCGGTCGAAGAAGGCCGTCACGTCCTGCACGGAGATGCCGCAGTTGCCGCTGACCATGGTGGTCACGCCCTGGAGCAGCGACAGGCGCGCGCAGGCCCTGTGGTCGGGGTAGGTGGTCACGCCGTCCACGTGACCGTGCACATCAATAAACCCGGGGCACACCACGTGCCCTGCGGCGTCAAGCTCGGTATCCGCATGCAGCGGAAGGTTGGATACCGCCGCGATGCGGCCATCCCTTACGCCCACCGAGGCCAAACGGGCCTCTCCCGCCTCGGGATCCACGACCAGCCCGTTGTTGATGCAAAGCGTATATTCCATTTCTGTTTATCTCCTGCAAATCAATGGGAAAGGGGACGCGCCGGAACACGTCCCCTCTGCCTGCCAGAAACTGTGATGGGATACCCTGGGGGAAGCTTGAAGGGGTACCCCCCTTCATCTTCAATCCGAAGCCGGGGGCGTGTACCCCGGCTTCGGCGCGATTTTCTGTAAGTCAGGCATCCGAAAATGGACGAGCACGCAGCCCAATCCGTTCTCAAACCATCTGCCGATGGAAAATCGCTTCCTCGCAAAAGATGAGCACTCATCTTTTGCGACGCAGCGGAGCTGCGGGTTAAGACTGCTTGAAGGTGTTCCAGATCTCGTTCATCTGCTCGGTCGCCTCAGAGGAGATATCCTGCATGAACTCGATGTCGCCCAGGATATCGGCGGGGATGTTGACGGCCTGGTTGTTCAGGAACTCCTCGGGCAGGTACTGCGTGGCGGCCTTGTTGCAGTTGATGTACTGCGTGAACACCGACGCGCGCGCGCTGATCTCGGGATCGCACAGGAAATTCATGAACTGCAGCGCGGCGTCCTCGTGCGGCGCGTTGGCGGGCATGAACAGCGAGTCGATGCCAAAGCCCATGCCCTCCTCGGGGTAGACGACCTTGAAATCCGGCCGCTCGGACAGCACGGCGGAGACCTGGGAGGTGAAGATGTAGCCCACAGTGCACTCGCCGGAGATCAGCTTCTCGTGCGGGGTGTCGCCGTCCAGCGCGCGGATGTTGGGCTTGAGGGCGAGCAGCTTCTCGCCGGCCTTGGCGATGACCTCGGGGTCCTGCTCGTTGAGCGAGTAGCCCATGGACTTGAGCGTAAAGCCGATGACGTTGCGCATGTGGTCCATCACGACGATCTGGTCCTTCAGGCTCTCGTCCCACAGGCTGCCATAGCCGGTGATCTGGCAGGTGACGCGGGAGGGGTCGTACACGATCAGCGGCGTGCCCGCAACGTAGGGGATGGTGTACTTGCCCTCGGGGTCGTAGTACTGGTTGAGGTAGTCCTCGTTGAGGTTTTCGTAGTTGGGCACCTTGCTCTTGTCGATTTCCTTGAGCAGGTTCTCCTTGCGGGCGATGTTGATGATGTAGTCGGAAGCGATCACGATATCGTACTCGCCGCCGTCCACGGCCTCCAGCTTGGAGAGCATCTCCTCCTCGGAGTTGAAGTAGTTGTAGTTGATCTCGATGCCGGTGCTCGCGGTGAATTCCTTGAGCAGGTCGGGGTCGATGTAGTCGGCCCAGGAGAAGATGACCAGCTCGCCCTTTTTGTTGGAAGAGGAGCAGCCCGCGCCCAGCAGCGCGAGCGAGAGCACCATCACCAGAGCCAGAAGGCGGACGACAGTCTTTTTCATTTTGCGTTAGATCCTCCAAGAAAATGATTTTTTATCCCAACGCCGGGGAGACCGGCGGAGCGATCAGGCCCGTTTGCGCAAAACGCGGCGCAGCAGCGCGTACAGCCCCAGCGCGGCGAATACCGCCAGCAGCATCAGCGTGCACAGCGCGTTGACCTCGGGGGTCACGCCCATTTTGAGCATGGAATACACCTGCAGCGGCAGCGTGTTGGACGTAGTGCCCGTCACAAAGAAGGAGATGACCACATCGTCCATGGACATGGCAAAGGCCAGCAGCGCGCCCGAGGTGATGGCGGGGGAGATCAGCGGCAGCGTCACGTCCCAGAAGGCGCGCGTGGGGCTGGCGCCCAGGTCGCGCGCCGCCTCGACATAGGCGGGGTCCAGCCCCGCAAGGCGGCTCTGCACGTTGATGAAGATGTAGGGGATGCAGAAGGTGACGTGCGCGATGATGAGCGTCACCATGCCAAAGGACACCTTCAATATGGAGAAGAAGGAAAGATAGGCCATGCCCAGTATGATCTCGGGCAGCATCATGGGGATCATGGACACGTTTTCCAGCAGATTCTGCGTGCGAAAGTGAGACCGCGCCATGCCCACCGCGCCCGCCGTGCCGATCAGAATCGACAGCGCGCACGAGGAGAAGGCCAGCAGCAGCGAGTTCTTCAGCGAGCGCAGGATCTGCGCGTTGCCCATCAGCTTTTCGTACCACTGAAGCGACAGCCCCGCCCAGTTGCCGTACTTGGAGGCGTTGAAGGAGTAGAGCACCACGATGAAGATGGGCAGGTAGTTGAACAGCAGCACCAGCGCCACAAACAGCCTGGAGCGCCAGGAATTCTTCTTCATCATTTGATGCCACCCAGGGTCTTTTCCCCTGTTACCCTCTTATAGATGCCGATGAAGGCGAATGTGAAGAGCAGCATGGCGATGGACAGCGTCGCGCCCATGGGCCAGTTGCGCGCCTGCATCAGCTCGTTTTTGATCAGGTTGCCCAGCAGCAGCGACTTTGCGCCGCCCAGCAGGTCGCTGATGAAGAACAGACCCATCGACGGCACGAAGACCAGCACGCAGCCCGCCACGATGCCCGGCACCGTCAGCGGCACCGTCACCGTGAAAAACGCCTTTGCGGGCGAGGCGCCCAGGTCGCGCGCCGCCTCGATCACCGACCAGTCCAGCTTCTCCACCGAGTTGTAGATGGAGGTGATCATAAAGGGCAGCAGCGCATAGACCATGCCCAGCATCATCGCCCCGCCGTTGTACAGCAGCTTTAGCGGCTCCTGCGCCAGCCCCAGCCGCATCAGCAGCTCGTTGACCGGGCCGTTGGCCTTGAGCAGTATGATCCAGCCGTTGAGCCGCAGCAGCGAGTTCACCCAGAAGGGCGCCATCAGCAGCAAAATAATGAAGGAGCGCACCGCGGGGGAGAACTTGGCGGTAAAGTAGGCAAACGGATAGCCGATCAGCAGCGTCAAGGCCGTGGTACTGACGGCCACCAGGAAGGACTGGCCGAATACCTTTAAGTACACCGGGTCAAACAGCGAGAGATAGTTGCCCAGCGTGAACTGGTTGGTCACGCCCCAGATCTCGTCCTTTTTAAGGAAGGAGATGGTCACCACGTACACCAGCGGCAGCGCAACGAACAGCGCCGTCCAGATGTACAGCGGCCAGACCGTGGGGGAGATGACGCGCTTTTTGCCGCCCTTTGCGGCGTTGGGTTTACCGAGCACCCTGCGCGCGCCCCCTTTCCACGACCGCGGCCACAGCCGGGTCCCAGAACACCTGCACCGTGCAGCCGGCAGGGTAGGTGGACACGGGGTTTGCGCCCGTGATGAGCAGCTCCTGGCCGGTGGGCAGCGTGATGGTGGTGCGCAGCACGCCGCCGATGTAGCTGTGCAGCTTGATTGCGCCCGTCAGGTGGAAGCCGTACTGCGCGGCGTTGCCGTAATCGATGCGCTCGGCCCGCACCGACAGCGCGATGCGCTCGCCGGGGGCAAAGTCGCCGTTTACCGTGACGAAGTTGCCGGGGCACAGCTCCACCTGCGCGCGGCCCTCCATGGCCTGCTTAACCGTGCCCTCCAGTATGTTGCTCTGCCCGATGAACTGCGCGGCAAAGCGCGTGGCGGGCCGCTCATAGATGTCCTCGGGGCTGCCGATCTGTTCAAAGCGCCCGCCGTTCATCACCGCGATCAGATCGGACATGTTCAGCGCCTCTTCCTGGTCGTGCGTGATGTAGATGAAGGTGATGCCCAGCTTTTGCTGCAGGGCCTTGAGCTCCACCTGCATCTGGCGGCGCAGCTGCAGGTCCAGCGCGCCCAGCGGCTCGTCCAGCAGCAGCAGCTGCGGATCGCAGGCCAGCGCGCGCGCGATGGCCACGCGCTGCCTCTGCCCGCCGGACAGCTGCGCGGGCATGCGCCTGCCGTAGCCCTCCAGCTGCACGATGGACAGCAGCTCCTCCACGCGCTTGTCGATCACGTCCTTTTTTTCCCTGCGCAGGCGCAGGCTGTAAGCGATGTTGCGGTGCACGTTCATGTGCGGGAACAGCGCGTAGTTTTGAAACACCGTGTTGACGGCGCGCTTTTCGGGCGGCAGCCGGGTCACGTCCGCGCCGCCCAGGATCACCGCGCCCTCATCCGGCTGCTCCAGCCCCGCGATGATGCGCAGCGTGGTGGTCTTGCCGCAGCCGGAAGGCCCCAGCAGCGTGACGAACTGCCCCGCCTCGACCGACAGCGAGATGCCGTCCAGCACCGTTGCGCCGTCAAAGGACTTGTGTATGTTCTGTAATGTCAAAATGGACTGCGGCATAGCCGGCGCGCACCTCCGAAATCAAGCATGTATTTTTATGTATAGTATGCGTCATCATGGTGAAATTGCAAGTTAAATATTCGCTTTCCTGCATTAGAGCGGTTTATATTCCCTGCGGGTGCACTTGGGCAGGAATTCCCGCAGCGCCTCCACGCCCTCGCGCAGCGACAGGTCGCGGTAGTTGCCGCACTGCTCCTCGGCCGCGCCCGGCACCGCCGTCTCGGAAAAGGACAGCGCGATCACCTCGCGCAGCAGCGCGCACACCGCCTCTTCCGTCATGCCGATGGTCAGCAGGTAGAACCCCGTGCGGCAGCCCATGGGCCCGAAGTAGACGATATGGTCCGCCCAGGCCGACGAACGCAGGTAGGTGGCCAGCAGGTGCTCGATGGTGTGGGCCTCGGTGGTGGTCAGGTAGCGGCCCGCGTTGGGGGTGTAAAAGCGCACGTCCGCCGTCAGCACGGGCACGCCCGCGCGCTCGTCCTCCCGAAAGTACACGCCGGGCTGCATGCCGCGGTGGTCCACCGCGAAGCTGGCGATGATCTTTTTCTGCATGATGCTTCGCTCCTTTGCAAATCCGACTAAAACAATCAGAATATGATCCAGGACTATTATAGCAGAAAGCGCCCGCAATGCAAGGAAAATTTTTGACAGCGCGCCGCGCATCTGCTATAATCGACAAAAACATGAAAAACGGGAGGATGCAGCGGTATGAAAATCGGGCTGATCGGCGCGATGACGGTGGAGGTAGAGGCGCTGCGCGACAGGATGGAGGGCGCGCGGCGCACGGAAGTATCGGGTATGGAGTTCTGGGAGGGCACGCTGTGCGGGCGGGACGTGGTGCTGGCGGTGGCGGGCATCGGCAAGGTCAACGCCGCCATGTGCGCGCAGACCATGATCCTGCTCTTTAAGCCGGATGCGATTCTGAACACCGGCGTTGCCGGCGGCATCGGCAGCGGGGTGAAGATCCTGGATGTGGTGGTGGCCACCGCCGTGGCGCAGCACGACATGGATACTTCCGCCCTGGGCGACCCGGTGGGCCTGATTCCCGGGCTGGACGCGGTGGAGATGCGCTGCGATGCGGCGCTGTGCGACCGCGCCTGCGCCGCGGCGCGCAGCGTGGGCGTGGAGCCTGTGCGCGGCCTGATCGTCTCCGGCGACCAGTTCATCTCCTCGCAGCAGCAGATCGACCGCATCCGCGCGCACTTTGACGCGCGCGCCGCCGAGATGGAGGGCGCCGCCATCGGCCAGGTGTGCGCGATCAACGGCGTGCCCTTTGCCGTGATCCGCGCCATCTCCGACGGCGGCGACGACAAGGCGCAGATGGACTATCCCCAGTTCGTCAAAATCGCCGCCGCGCGGTCGGTCAGGATCGTGGAGGAATTCCTGAAACAGTAGGCCCGGTAAAGAAACAGAGAGCGCATCCGTTGTTTGCGGATGCGCTCTCTGGCGTAGAGGAGGGGGCTACAGCGCCTTTTTCGGACAGGCCTTGACGCACTCCATGCACAGGATGCACTCGGTGCCGTTTTTGCGGGAGCGGGCGTTGTTGGTGACTTCGACGTCCATCGGGCAGACGCGCTCGCACTTGCCGCAGGAGACGCACTTGCTCTTGTCGCAGGTGACGCGCAGCAGCGCGTATTTGCTCATGGGCTTTAAGAACACCGTAATGGGGCAGACGTATTTGCAGAAGGCGCGGTTGTCCCGAAAGGCGAAGGCCAGCGCGACACCCGCGCCGTAGTACAGCGCGTTGCCCACGAGAAAGGCGATGAACATCACGCGCGCAAGGTTGGGCACGCGCAGCAGGAACAGCGCCGCCACAAACAGCAGCGACGCGGCAAAGACCGCGTAGCGGATCCAGGAAAGGCCGGCTTTGCGCGGACGCTGCGGCGTCTTGTAGGGCAGAAAGTCCAGCACCATCGCCGTCCAGCAGGCGTAGCCGCACCAGCCGCGGCCGAACAGCAGCGGCCCAAATATCTTGGCCACCGCGTAGTGGATGGTCGCCGCCTCAAACGTGCCCAGAAACAGGTAGTACCAAAAGCCCTCGATCTGCATGTTCTCCCCGCACACCAGCCCTAAGTACACCAGCATGTACAGCCCCACCAGCAGCTGCGTGACGCGCCGGGCGTGCGGGCGCCCCAGCGCGAACAGCGCGGAGCCCACCGCCAGCGCGATGCCGATGTAGCTGAAGTTGAACAGGTAAAACAGGTTGCCCTTGACGAGCCACAGCCCAACCGCCACGGCCTCGAACGCCGCCAGCAGCAGAGCGGACGGCAGCAGCTTCTTCACCATCGTGGTCCCCCCCCTTTTTTGCACTCAGTATAGCGGAAATCAGAGCAAAAATCAATTTCGGATACAGAAAAACCGCGCCCGGGAGAAAGTTTCTCTCCGGGCGCGGCTCTCGTCCTGCCTGGTTACGGGATTTGCGTCTCTTCTGTGGAACGCACCAGATCGAGCAGCTGGCTAAAGTCCTCCTCCGTCAGGCGCAGGAAGGCGCAGCCCACGCTGTAGCCCCGTCCCTGCTCGTAATTGTCAAAGCCCAGGTTGCCCACGTAGACGATGGGACTGTTCAGGTCCTGAATGTCCGTGCTGCCGCGCTGCAGTATGGAGAGCAGCGCGTCGTAGGTGGAGAGGAAGGAGCGCGGCACGTAGTAATCGTCCCGGGTGTCGGGATCAGCGCCCGCGCCCAGTATGCCGCGGTGCAGCTCCACGGAGCCGTTGTCCGCGCCCGAGGGGTCGTACAGACACAGCGAGCCGTACAGGTACAGCTCACCGCCCTGCTCGCGCTCCTGCGCAAGGAAGTCGCGCAGCTCGGCCAGGCCCTCGGCCATCGCATCCGACGCGTCGGCATCCGGGCTTGTGTCCACGGCGTTTGTGATGCGCATGGCCTTGAGCAGGGCCCGGGGCGTGAGCGAGGTCAGTTCGTAGTCGCCGGAGTAGCTGTGCACGCCCTCGGTAAAGGAGGCGTGCAGGCTGTACCCCGTGCTGAAGGTCTCCTGGCCCAGCGCCGCGTCAAAGGCGGCTTGCGAGCGGGATTCGGCGATGGGAGCGGCCTGCGTCGGCATCGCCAAATCCTGCGCCCCCAGCGTGGAATGGAAGGTCAGCCGCTGTTCCACAGGGAGCGCCGCGTATTCCTCGCGGAAGGTGTCCCATAGATCCTGCATCTGGGGCAGCGGACCCTCTGTAAACCAGTGGTTCATCAGGGAAAGCCCCGCCACCTGCCGCGACTCGGGCAGCGTCTCGATGACTTCGAGGAACGCGGGGTCCTGCGCGCGCAGCCGGTTCAGGCGCGAAAGCTGCTCGGGCGTCAGGCGCAGGCTGCGCGTCAGCGTGCGGCCGCTCTTGAGGCGGAAGCACACCTGCATCCGGGCGCTGACGGGGGTTGAGGCGGAGTCCGAGCGGGTGTAGTAGGCGACGGTGCGCTCCAGCGCCTCGTGCGCCAGCTCGATCAGCTCCGGGTCGTCGTGCCGCAGGCGGCTCAGTCGGCAGAGGGTGTAGTCGCCGTCGTCCTCAAAGGCGAGGTAGGGGTCAAAGCTGACGGATTCGATGTCCTGCACGTCGGGGCAGCGGTTCAGCTCGCGCTGGCCGATGAGGGAGCCGACCCACGGGATGCCCAGACCCAGCGCCACCACGATGGGCAGCACCGCCAGCGCCGGCAGCAGGTTGCGCACCTTGCGCGTGGTGATCAGCTCATAGAGGAAGTACACCAGCAGCGCGCAGACCGTCAGCATGGTCAGCGTATCGCCGTCCGCGTCGCAGCGGATGGCAGCGCCGATGATCAGGAACAGCGGCAGCGAGATCAGGCAGCGGGTCACATGCTGCAGCACCCGGTTGGGCGCCGCCGTGCCCGCCAGCTCCGAGCGGCGGAAGTGGTGCAGCGCGCAGCCCGCGACCAGGTAGACGAGCGACAGCGCCAGCGTGTACAGGTGCGAGGGCAGGTAGAACAGGTAGCCGGACGGGTCGAGCTGGTACATGCCGCCGGTGAACAGCGCCGCAATCAGCGAGACGGGCAGGTTGAAGTTGACGTTGAGCAGCAGACCCATGGAGTCGGGGGAGAGGATGATCCCCGCGCGCTCGGCCATCATCGCGACGACCACCAGGATCATGCGCGGCAGGAACAGCACGACGCCCGTGACCACCAGCGCCGCAAACCGCGTGCCCGTCAGCGACAGCCCGATCAGCGTGCAGGCAAGCACCAGCAGGAAGCACAGCAGGTGGTAGGAGATCAGGCCGGGCAGCTGCAGCCAGTTGACCGCGCCCGCCAGGTCGTAGAGCAGGAAGGAGAGCAGCAGCGACAGCGCGATGGTCGCCGCCCCGTAGGTCAGCATGGCCAGCGTGCGCGCGAAAAACGCCGCCTCGCGCGTCACGGGCAGGGAATGGTAGAAATCCGACGCATTGCGCCGCGACAGGTAGCCAAAGGAGAGAAAGGCCAGCGTCACTGGCGCGATGAAGTCGTAGCCGAACAGCACCGCGGCGTGCGCAAAGGCGCGCGTGCCGTACCACGACGTGCCGGAAAGAATGGGCTGCAGCGCGGAAAAGACCAGGCACAGCAGCAGGTAGGTCAGCCCCATCAGCCGCAGCTGACGCAGCGACTCGAGGTAGAGCCCCAAGCTGAAGAGCTTGCACGATCTGTTTTTCATGTCGCGCCTCCTATTTGATGTCGTCAAAGGTATAGCCGAGGGACTCCATTTCATAGAGGAACACCTCTTCCAGCGTCAGCGGCAGCACCTCCATCAGGATGGGGCTCTTCTGCCGCAGCGTCTCGATCACCTTGTCGCGGTCGCCGCGCACGATCAGGTTGGACACCGAGCCCTGCTTTGCGAAGTTGAGCACGTCAAAGCCGCGGAAGTAGGTGTGGTCATAGTCGTGGGCAAAGGCGATCTGCACCTTAAAGAGCGTGGTCTTGAGGTTCTGCACGTCGCTCTCGAACACGATGCCGCCCTTGTGCAGCAGCGCCAGCTGGTCGCAGGTGTCCTCCAGTTCGCGCAGGCTGTGCGAGGTGAGCACGGCGGTGGCGCCGCGCTCGGCAACGTCTGCGTAGAGCGTCTTTTTGACCAGATTGCGCATGATGGGGTCCAGGCCGTCAAAGGTCTCGTCCAGAAACAGGAAATCCGTGCGGCAGGACAGCGCAAGGATCGTCGCGGCCTGGCGGCGCATGCCCTTGGAGAAGGTGGCAAGGTTGGCCCTGGGGTCCAGCTTGAACTGGGCGGTCAATTCGTCAAAGCGCGAAAAGTCAAACGCGGGGTAGACCGCCGCGTAGGCCTGCGCCATGCGCCGCATGCTGGCCTGCGGCAGAAAGTACAGCTCGTCCGGCACGAACACCATGCGGCTCTTGAGCGCCGGGTTTTCGTATATGTTTTTGCCTTCCAGCGTCACGTTGCCGCCATCTGGCTTGTACACGCCGCAGATGAGCCGCAGCAGCGTGGACTTTCCCGCGCCGTTGGAGCCCACCAGCCCGTAGACGCAGCCCGAGGGGATGGTGCAGTCCAGCGCGCGCAGCGCCGTAAAGTCTCCGAATTTTTTTGTCAGGGCATTGATCTGTATCATGCTCTTCCTCCTCCTGTTGCCGCGCTTTCATAGGCGCTGGATACCGCCGTGAGCACATCCCCCAGCGGGATGCCCGCCTGTGCCAGCTCCGTTGTGGTCTTGGCGATCTCCACCAGCAGCGCCTGGCGGCTGCGCCGCAGCTTTTCCGGCGCGTCGGGCGAGATGAACCGGCCGTTGCCCGGCGCCGCGTAGCACAGCCCCCGCCGCTCCAGCTCCGCGTAGGCCTTCTGCAGCGTGTTGGGGTTGACGGACAGCTCCACCGACAGGCTGCGCACCGAGGGCAGCTGCTGCCCGGGCGCAAGGTCCCCCAGCGCGATGTGCATCTCAAACTGCGATATGATCTGCTCGTAAATGGGAACGCGGGAGTATTTGTCGATGCTGAACACGAAGTTCACTCCTTTCCCTTAAAGGGTCAGCGCCGCGGCGGAAACCGCGCAGCACAGCACCAGCGCGCTGAGCACGCAGCTGATGAGCAGGCATTCCGAGCCCCGCACCTCCAGGGCCGCGCACCCCGCCGGGAACTGCCGGCGCAGCGCCCGCGCGACGCCGCTGCCCAGCACCGCGCCCGAGAGGTTGAGCAGCGGGTCGTACAGGCTCGTCGGCCGCAGCAGCAGCACCTGCACGCACTCGATGAGCAGGCTCAGGCTCAGCGCCAGCAGCGCCTGGATCAGCAGCCGCCGGTGCTGCGGCATCAGCAGCGTCGTCAGCAGCGAAAAGGGCGCCAGCAGAACGAGGTTGCCCAGCATGCGCGCGGTGTCCGGCGGCCGACAGACGTCCGCCAGCCGAAAACCCGCCAGCCCCGGCAGCCTGCCCGCGGGCGGCAGCGTCCACACCGCCGCAAACATCGCGGTCAGGTAGAGCGTCAGTGCAAAATAGGCCGCGCAGGCTGACCTGCCGCAGCGGTAGCGGCGCTTCAGCGCCAGCGTCAGCAGCGCCGAGAGGGGCAGCGACGCCGCGCTTGCCCACAGCGTTTGAATCATCCGGACAGACCTCCTAACTGTACTAATATGAGTAGTACAACTAGAGCATAGCAGATGCCCTTCCGCTTGTCAAGGGGCACAGGCTCTGCTATACTGGTGCTGTTTACAGTTTTTCTGAAATCGAGACGGTGTTTTTTGGGAATTTTACGTGCGTCCGATGATCATGGAGGACTATGGCGAGCTGTACGCGCTGTGGACGGTCGCCGCGGGCACATCTACCACACGGCGGTGGCGCAGTCTGCGCGCGGATGCGGCGTGGGCCGCGCGCTGGTGGCCTGATCTACCGCGACGCCTGGCTGTAAATAGTTGATTAGGTACCTTGACAAAGACCCGGGACGGCGCTATACTGTGTAAGGCAGGGGAAAGCCGCTTCCGGCGAAGGGGAGGATACAGGATGGAGAAGGACAAACGCGAACTGGAGCAGGATCTGCAGCTCGTGCGGCGGATGCGCCGCTGCGGGCATTTGCTGTACCACAAATACAATCTGTCCAACGGCTCGCAGATGCGGCTGCTGCTGCGGCTGCGCGGCAATCCCATGTCGCAAAAGGAGCTGACCGAGCAGCTGGGCGTCCAGCCCGGGTCCATGAGCGAGATGCTGGCCAAGGTGGAGCGCGCGGGCCTGGTGGAGAAGCGCCGCTCCGAGGGCGACCGGCGCATTTACCAGCTCCGCCTCACCGACGAGGGCCTCGCCCAGGCCGACCGGTTTGAAAAGGAGCAGGCGCAGCAGGCGGTCTGGCTGCTCGAGCCGCTGGGCGACGCGCAGAAGCTGCAGCTGTTTTCGCTGCTGGAGACGCTCATCGCCCACTGGGAGCCGGAAGGACCGCCCAAGGACGCGGTAAAACAAATAGAAAAGACACAGAACGAAAAGGAGTGACCCCATGAAACTACTCAGGCGCTTTATGGCCTACTACAAGCCGCACAAGCTCATCTTTGCGCTGGACATGCTGGCCTCGCTGCTGGTGTCGGTCATCGGCATCATCTATCCCATCGTCACCCGCACCATGCTCAACGACTTGATTCCCAACCGCATGTACCAGTCCATCATCCTTGCGGGCCTGCTGGTGCTGGCGCTGTACGCCGTCAAGATGGGGCTGAACTACTTCATCCAGTATCAGGGCCACATGATGGGCGTGCACATCCAGGCGCAGATGCGGCGCGACATGTTCAACCACCTGGAAAAGCTGCCCTATTCCTTCTATGACAACCACGAGACGGGCAAGATCATGTCCCGCATGACCAACGATCTGATGGACATCTCCGAGCTTGCGCACCACGGGCCGGAGAACGTCATCATCTGCACCATCACCATCGTCACGGCCTTTGTCTACCTGTCCACCATCAACCTGTGGCTGACGCTCATCATCTTCCTGTGCGCGCCGCTGCTGCTCTTTGTGGCGCTGCGCCTGCGGAATAAAATGCGCGACGCCTTCATGCGCAGCCGCCTGTCCATCGCGCAGATCAACGCCGCGCTGGAGAGCTCCATCTCCGGCATCCGCGTGACCAAGGCTTTCACCAACGCCCAAAAGGAGGCCGAGAAGTTCGAGCAGGGCAACGAGCAGTTTGTCGCCGCCCGCAAGGACTCCTATCAGGCCATGGCGCAGTTCCACTCCACCACCGCCTTTGTCACCGACGTGTTCAACGTCATCGTGCTCATCGCCGGCGGCCTGTTCCTCTACAACGGACGCATCAACTTTGGCGATTACTCCGCCTTCATCGTGTCCATCAACCTGTTCCTCAACCCCGTCAACACCCTGATCAACTTCATGGAGCAGTACCAAAATGGCGTGACGGGCTTTGAGCGCTTCCTGCAGATCATCGACGAGGAGCCCGAGCGCGACAGCGAGGGCGCGCAGGACATCGAGCGCGTGCAGGGCCACATCCAGCTGCGCGACGTCTCCTACGGCTACTCCGGCGACTGCGAGCACGAGGTGCTGCACCACGTCAATCTGGACATCGAAAAGGGCAAGACCTTCGCGCTGGTGGGCCCGTCGGGCGGCGGCAAAACCACGCTGTGCCACCTGATTCCCCACTTCTACGACATCACCTCGGGCCAGCTGCTCATCGACGGCAGGGAGATCCACAGCATCACCCTCGAGTCGCTGCGCCGCAACGTGGGCATCGTGCAGCAGGACATCTACCTGTTCAACGCCTCCATCCGCGACAACATACTCTACGGCAGGCTCGACGCCACCGAGGAGGAGGTGATCGAAGCCGCCAAGCGCGCCAATATCCACGACTACATCCTCTCCATGGAGCACGGCTACGACACCGTCATCGGCGAGCGCGGCGTGCGGCTGTCCGGTGGCCAGAAGCAGCGCCTGTCCATCGCCCGCGTCTTCCTCAAGAACCCGCCCATACTCATTCTGGACGAGGCCACCTCGGCTCTTGACAACACCACCGAGATCATGATCCAGCGCGCGCTGGACGAGCTGTGCAAGGGCCGCACCACGCTGGTGGTCGCCCACCGGCTCTCCACCATCCAGAACGCCGACCAGATCGCCGTCATCTCCGGCGGCTGTGTCGTCGAGCAGGGCAGCCACGCCGAGCTGATGCAGCAGGGCGGCCTGTACGCCGACCTCTACCGCCTGCAGTTCCAGCGCGACGGCAGCGGCGTCACCCACAAGGAGCTGCTCGCCGACCCCGTGTGATTTCCCCAAAGGACAAAGAGAGAGCGCGCACCGCAATGCAAGCGATGCGCGCTGTTTTTTGCCGATTGCCCGCGGAGAATCCGGAGGAAGGTGAGGGGGCGAGCGGCGCAGCCGCCCGTAGCCTTCTTTCCTCTCCCTTTCCTCTTCTCTCTTTTCTTTTAGTTTCCTTTCCTTTGTCGCATTCTTCCGGGATAAATGCTCTTTTATCGCGGAAGTTCCCCGACAAAGACCGTCATTCCTCCCTGACGCCCCTTCTTAGGAAGAAGATGAGCAGCGAGGCGATCAGCATCAGGACGCACACCAGGATCACCAGCAGCTGCTTGTTGGTCGCGCCAAACAGCAGCAGATCCTCGGTCATGGTGACAAACTGGCGGCCGAAGGTGACGCCCAGCAGCGCGCCCAGGTTGCACATGGTGGAGTAGAAGCCGATGTAGACGGTCTGGTTCTGCTTGGGGATGTTGATGTAGGGAATATTGGTAAAGGAGAGGTTGATGCCGGTGGCCAGCACATAGGCGTAGATGAGCGTGGCGGGATAGAGCCAGACGTAGTTGGCGCGGGTGACCAGGCCCAGCAGCAGGTAGTGCACCGCGTAGAGCGCGATGGAGATGTTGCAGGTCTTCAGCCACGAGTAGCGGCTCAAAAAGCGCTTCCACAGCGGCGTGAGCAGTATCAGCACCGGCACGTTGAGCATGGAGACGACGTTGATGAAGGAATAGCTCACTTCCACGTTGCGCAGCAGGTACACCGAGTAGTAGGAGCCGGGGATGTTGGCGATCATGGACCAGAGGAAGGCGATGCCCACGGTGCGCAGATAGAGTTTCTCGCGAAAGGGCTTGACGAAGAGATTGACCAGGTTGATCTTCTGCGGAGCCTGCTCGTATGGCTCCTCCTTCATGCGGTAGAGCAGGAACAGGTCGTACATCAGCAGCGCGTAGCAGAAGATGCGGATGACCGCAAAGCCCCACGCCTCCAGATCCGCCGCCTTGAAGTGGTCCAGCACGTAGCCGCCCAGCAGGTTAAACACCGCCACCACGATGCCGTTGGTCATCGTCACCAGCGAAAAGTAGTTGACGCGGATGCGGTTGGGGATGAACTGGATGTGCCACACCGAGTAGCCCGATGTGATCAGCGCGTTCATCACGTTTAAGATCAGCACCGCCGCGCCGAAGAGGAAGAGCTTGACCTGCTGGCTGGCGGGGAAGAAGGGGATGGCGCCGATGAAGGCGATGTTGATGGTCTGGATGATCAGGCGCATCACGATCAGCAGCGTCTTGCGCCGGGGGAAGTGCTCCAGGATCAGGGGCGAGAAGATCTGCAGGCAGTTGGACGCGAAGATGAACATGGACATCAGGCCGATAAAGCCGTCGTCCGCGCCCAGCAGCAGCATGATGCCCGCAAAGAAGTTGCCGCCCACCAGGTTGGCGATGATGTTGTTTGTCCAGTTGAACTGCAGGTGGCAGGCGCGGCTGCGGCTTTCTTCGTCGCCAAAGTACCATCCGCCAAGCAGTGTGTCCCTGACCTTGGCAAGTGTGCGTTGAATGCGCGTAGCGTTGGGCATGTAATGCGGCCTCCCATATTCAGAAGGTGTTTGTCTATTGGCTTACCTGATATTATAATGCCAGAAATGCCGTTGTCAAGAGTTGTTCTTCGCCCTCTTCGGTGGTAAAATGACGAAAGAGACGGTTGTGAAATCTGTGTGGTACGGAGGGGACGGTAAGAATGGCCAATCGCGGGCTGGTCTGGGCCATTGCGGCGTTTTTTGCGCTGGGCGCGGCAGATTACGCGCTGGGCGGGCGCCTGGGTCTGGGCCGCGTGTTTGAGAGCACGCTGCACAAGATGGGGGCGGTGCTGCTGGGGGTGCTGGGCATCTACTCGCTGGCGCCCGTGGCCGCGCGCTATGTCTGCGCCGCGGTTGAGCCGCTGGCGGACGCCCTGCGCGTGGATCCTTCGGTGTTTCCCGCGATGCTCTTTCCCATCGACATGGGCGGCTACCAGCTGGCCCTGACCGCCGCGCGCGATGCGCAGGTAGGTCAGGCCAACGCGGTGCTGACCTCCTCCATCTGCGGCGCGACGGTGGGCTACACCATCACCGTGGCCGTCACCCTGCTGGACAAGCGCCACTATCCGCTGCTGGCCCGGGGCATGCTCTCGGGCATGGTGGGGGTGCCGGCGGGGTGCCTTGTGGGCGCGCTGCTGTGCGGCGTCCCCTTGCGCGCGGCGCTGATCAATGCGCTGCCGCTGTGCGCGCTGGCCGCGCTGCTGGCCTGGGGCCTGTTCAAAAAGCCCGATTGGATGACCCGGGGCTTCGTGGTCCTGGGGCAGATCCTGACCGCCTTTGCGGTGCTGGGGCTGACGTTGCAGGCGCTGCAGCTGCTGCTGAAGGTCACGATCCTGCCCGGCATGGCGGAGGCGGGCGAGGGCCTTGCGCTGGTGGGCTCCATCGTGTTCATGATGACGGGCGCGATGTGCCTGCTGGAGGCGCTGCGCCGCGCGCTGAAGAAGCCGCTGAGCTGGGCGGCGCGCAGGCTGGGCGTAAACGATGCGGCGATCACGGGCATGCTGGCCGCGTCGGTGTCGGCCACGCTCGCCTTTACCCAGGCCGACAAAATGGATCGCCGGGGCCTGGTGGTCCTGTGCGCCTTTGCCGCCACCGCCGCGCACGTCATCGGCGGGCAGCTGGGCGTGGTGGCCAGCCTTGCGCCCGATCTGGTGGCGCCCTTTGTGATTTCCAAGCTCGTCGCGGGCGCCGCAGGCGTTGCGGTCGCGATGCTGCTGACCCGCAAGGAAGCATGCGCGTAAGATAGAAAAGGAGGTATTCCCGATGATTGTTCCCGCAACCAAGCCAAGCTTTGGATCCCCGCTGCCCCGCGTGACCCCCGAGTCCGTGGGCGTGCGCAGCGCGGACGTCGCCGCATTTGTGGACGAGGCCCGCGCGCGCAACATCAACCTGCATTCCTTCCTGATGCTGCGCGGCGACAAGGTCTACGCCGAGAGCTACTACGCGCCCTATGACCCCGGCCAGCTGCAGACGGTGTATTCCCTGTCCAAGTCCTTCACCTCGATTGCGGTGGGCATCGCGGCGGGGGAGGGCATCCTCGACCTGGATGAGAAAATCGTGGACCTATTCGCCGACGAGCTGACGCAGGAACCCTGCGAGCAGCTTTCGGCGCTGACGCTGCGCCACTGCCTGCGCATGTCCACCGGACAGCCCAGGGAGATCCCCGGCCCGGACATGATCCGCGCCTTTCTCACCATGCCCTTTGCGGACATGCCCGGCGAGGTGTTCCGCTACAACACCATGGCCACCTACATGCTCTCGGCCGCGCTGCATAAGCGCGGCGTGGATCTGGAACAGTATCTGGAGGAAAAGCTCTTTGAACCCATGGGCATCTCCGGCCTGCGCTGGATGCGCTGCCAGAGGGGCATCCCCACCGGCGGCTACGGCCTGTCCGTGCTGCCCGAGGTCATCGCCAAGTTCGGCATCCTGGTCAAAAACGGCGGCGTGTGGGAGGGCAGGCGGCTGGTGCCCAAGGCGTACCTCGACCTTGCCACCGCCAAGCAGATCGACAACAGCCGGGACAACAACGGCGAGTGGAGCTATGGCTACGGCTACAAGTTCTGGATGTGCCGCTACGACACCTATCGCGGCGACGGCGCGTTCGGCCAGCTGTGCGTGATCTCGCCCAAGAAGGACGCGGTGCTGGCGGTGACGGCCTATACCGAGGACATCCAGGCCGAGCTGGACGACTACTTTGACACGATTCTGCTCAAAATGGCGGATGAGCCGCTGCCCGAGGATCCCGCCGCGCACGGGAAGCTGTGCGAAAAGCTGGCCGCGGCAGCCTGCTATGTCGCCCCGCTGCCCGACGAGGGCGCGCCCTTTCCGCAGGCGCTGCTGGACGGCGTGCTGCGCGTTCAGACGGGCGGCGGCAGCAAGAGCGTCAACGTCGGCCCCAAGGTGATGACCAGCGAGCAGGAGCCGGGGGAGACGGCCTTCCGCTTTGAGATGGGGAAGGACGGGCTGCTGCGCGCCGCAATCGACGGCATGGGCGAAATGCTGCTTTCCCGCGGCGGCCTGCGCGACCAGATGACGGCCTGCTGCGCCAATCCGCTGGGCTACGGCCAGGTGGCGTTCCAGTCCCGCGTGCTGGCGGGCTACGGCGTAAAGCGCGACGGCACGGTCTGCCTGCGCGCGGACATGCTGGAGCTGCTGCGCGACGTGCTCATTGAACTCATCCCCGAGGGCGGCGCCTGGCGCGTGCGCGTGACCGACGTTCATTTGCCGCACAAGACCGAGCTGCTCTTTGACTCCAAAGAGGGCTGAAAACGTCATTTGGCGCGCGCTTTGCGGGTTCTTGCGCCGTCTGGCATTGCAAAGCGCGCCCCGGCGTGGTACAATCAACTTAAAATTGAAGGGAAGCGAGGGGAGCGCACATGAAGAAGATGGGAACCGCGGCGCTGGCAGCCGCGCTGATTCTGCTGTATCCCCCGCGCGCGCTGGCCGCGGTTGGGGATGGCATCGCGCTGGGCGGGGTGGAGCGCGTCGCCGCCTACTGGGTGCTGGGCGTCTGCTCGGCGGTGTTCGTGCTGCTGGTGGGCGTATGGAGCGTCATGCTCAAGCGCTCCGCAAAGAAGCAGCCCGCCGTCCGCGTCCGCCGCAAGCCCTGAAGATGGTTTTCTCTGCAGCGGGACCTCCATTTTGACGCGATCGCAGTCAGGGTGGGCGTCCCGTTTTTTGTATTATGGAATGTATGGAGGGGACAGCGTGATTCGGAAAGCGACGCAGGCGGATGCTTTGACCCTGGCGGAATTGGCAATCAAAATGTGGTCCAATCATACGGTGGCGGAGCTGCAATCGGAGTTTGCTGACCTGGTTTGTCAAGACGGCTCCGTCTGCTTCATAAAATGTGCCGGCGGCCAAGCGGTGGGATTTGCACAATGTCAGCTTAGGAAGGATTATGTCGAGGGCACGGATACCTCTCCGGTCGGGTATTTGGAGGGGATTTTCGTTGAGAAGGAATACAGGCACAAGGGCTATGCCAGGGAGCTCCTTTTAAGCTGTGAAGCATGGGCAAAGGAAAAGCATTGTACGGAGTTTGCGAGCGATTGTCAAATCGAGAATGAAGTAAGCCTGAAATTTCATTTATCCATGGGATTTGAAGAAGCCAATCGCCTGATTTGTTTTAGAAAAGATATAGGAGGCGATTAAACAACGCAGGCTGTCGGACAAGCCGACAGCCTGCGCACCCCGCAGAGCCGTTTTCTGCGGGATGTTTTTTAGGGTCATGGGCCGGGACTCATTCCGGCGCGACCAGGTCCGCGATTTCCAGGCACAGGGCGAGGTACTGCTGCGCCTGTCCCTCGGTCATGCCGTCGGCGCGCCGGGTCAGGCGCTGGATCAGCTGATCGGCGGGCGCGCCGCGCAGCGGGCTCTGCCGGGGCAGCGAGCGCAGCCTGCGGTAGGGATCCACGCAGGGCAGCCCCTCCTGCTGCAGCGCCTGCACCATGGCCAGCACGCGGTCGGGGTGGGACTTGAGCAGCGCGCGGTACTTGTTCTGCAGCCGCAGCGCCAACGCCCGGTCGCCGCCCGAGAGCGAGGCGACGCAGGCGCGCACCGACACACCCTGGCCCTGCGCGGTCAGCACGCTGCGCAGCAGGTCGTCGATCTCCTTGCTGGTAAAGGGCGTAAAGGGCGCGGCGCGGCCCGTGGGCACGTCTTGCGGCGCATCGCCCGACTTGACTGCGGCATAATAGTAGTTGCGCACGCTGTTGGACTTGCGGCCCGTCTTTTCCGCCATGCGGTCGAACGCCACGCGCAGCGGCTGCCCGCCGGCGTTGCAGGCGCGCACCTCCTGCCACAGCAGCGCGGTCTCCTCCGGGCTCCACCCGGCGTGCGCGTTCATGGGAATCACCTGACTCATGGGGTTGCCTCCTGACTTGATCCGAATGGATTTCGTATTCAGTAAAGAGTATGCGCACTGCATGGGGCGATTATACTATGCGGCGCAAAAAATATCCTTTTCATGGGCCGCACAATGAATTATAATAGAAGAACAAGAATCCCAATGAGGAGGTGCGGATCGACATGCAGATGCCGCCTGCCCTTCAAAGCGCCGTGGACGCGCTGCTGCGGGACGAGCCGCCGGGAGCGGTGCGCGCCGCGGCAGAAGCGCTCTCCCAGCGCTACCGCCAGGGCGAAAAGCACCCCGCGGGCCAGCGCCTGCTGCGCAGCGACGGCGAGATGCGCGCCTACTGCGCCTTCCGCATGCCCGCAACCTACGCCGCGCTCGTGCGGGCGATGGAGATGGCGCGCGGCAGCGGCGTGCAGCAGATCCGGACGCTGACGGACGTGGGTTCGGGCACGGGCAGCGCGCTGTGGGCCGCGCGGGAGGTCTTCGGCGTGTCCTGCGCCGCGCTCATCGAGCGGGAAGCGGGCATGGTCGCGCTGGCCAAGCGGCTGCTGGAGGGCGTGGAGGACGTGTCCGCAAGCTGGACGCAGCAGGATATGCGAACCGCCGACCTTCCGCCGGCGGACCTTGTCAGCGCCTCCTTCTGCCTGGGCGAACTGGCGCAGCAGGACGCGCTGGAGATGGTGCGCCGCCTGTGGCAGGCCGCGCGCGGGGCGCTGCTCATCGTGGAGCCGGGCACGCCGGCAGGATATGCCCGCATCCGCAGCTATGCCGCGCTGCTGCGCGAGCTGGGCGCGCACATGGCCGCCCCCTGCCCGTCCTTTGCCGACTGCCCCATAAAGGCGGAGGACTGGTGCCATTTCACCGCGCGCGTGGAGCGCACCGGCCTGCACCGCTATTTAAAGGACGGCTCCCTGCCCTATGAGGACGAGAAGTTCTCTTTCCTGGCGGTGACGCGCGAACCCGCGACGCCTGCCGCCGCGCGCATCCGCCGCCGCCCGCTGGTGCGCAGCGGCTATGTCGAGCTGCCCGTGTGCGCGGCGCAGGGCGAGCGCATCCTCAAGGTGACGAAGAAACACCCCGCCTACAAGCGCGCGCGCAAATCCCAGGTGGGGGATGGATGGGAGGAATGAGCGCATGCCGGAGACGAGGCTGTATCGAAGCCGGAAAGACCGCCTGATCCTGGGCGTGTGCGCCGGCGTGGCCGAATATTTCAACCTCAACGTCGCGCTGGTGCGCGCGCTGTGGGCCGTGCTGGCGCTGTGCGGTCCCGCTGCGGCGGCCTACCTCATCGCCGCCGCCGTCATGCCCCTGCGGCCCGAGTGACGCGCCCGCCGCGGTTTTTCTGAGAATAAACAAAGCCAAGCCATGGCAGAACCGCGTCCCATGGCTTTTTTGCGTGCGGCTCAGCCGCGCTGGGCGAGGTAGTCCAGGTATCCGCCAGGGAAGAGCGTCAGGCCGCCATTTTCAATGGCGATGACGCGCGCGCACAGGCGCTCCAGCAGATAGGCGTCGTGCGAGACGACGAGCAGCGTGCCGTTGTAGGCGGACAGCGTATCCTCCAGCCGCTCGCGCGCGGGCAGGTCCAGATGGTTGGTGGGCTCGTCCAGAATCAGGAACTCCTCGTTGCGCAGCATGGGCACGGCGAGCTTGAGACGCATCTTTTCGCCGAAGGAGAGCGAGCCGACGCGCTGCGCCATGTGCCGCTGCGTAAGCCCCAGGTTGTGCAGCTGCGTGCGCATGGCGCCGTCCACGCCGCCCAGGGCGTCCAACAGGGTTTCCAGCACCGTCCTGGCGGGGTCGAACTGCGCAAAGTCCTGCTCGATCAGGTACGGGTGCGCGGTGGGGGACAGCCACAGCTCGCCCTCATACGGCTCCCGGCCCAGCAGCATATTGATCAGCGTGGTCTTGCCGCTGCCATTGGGGCCCGTCAGCGCGACGTGCTCGCCGCGGCACAGCACGAACTGCCCGCCGGAGAACAGCGTGCGCTCCCCAAAGCGCTTGGCAAGGTTCCGCGCCTCGCAGACGCGCCGGGTGCTCGGCGCGTCGCCCTCGATGCGGAAGTAGACGGTTTTTTCGCGCTGAGGGCGCGGCTCCACCTCCTGCCGCATGCGCTCCAGGCGCTTTGCGTCGGAGTTGACCTTTTGGTCCATCTTCTTTGCGCTGGCGCGCTTTTTTTCTTTTACGCCCATCTTCAGGCCGCTGGGGTCCCGCTCGGTGGACTTGCGGTGCGCGCGCTCTGCGCGGGCGTGCAGCGCGGCGATGTCCTCCTGCAGCGCCTTTTGCTTCTTTACGCCCTCCTGCCAGCGGCGCAGGCGCTCGTCAAAATCGCGCGCCTTGGCCTCGCGATAGTCGGTGTAGCCGCCGTCGTATTCCGCGACGCGGCCGTTTTCCAGCTCCAGGATGCGGTCCGCCGCGCGGTCCAGGAAGTACCGGTCGTGCGACACCACGATCAGCGTGGCAAAATTGCCGGAAAGTTCGTCCAGCAGCGCCTGCACGCCGTCCGCGTCCAGGTGATTGGTGGGCTCGTCCAGCAGCAGCAGCCCCGCGCCGGAGCGCAGAGCGGTCTTCAGCGCGGCCCGCGTGCGCTCGCCGCCCGACAGCGTGCCCGCGGCCTCCTGCTCCTGCGCCATGCGGTGCACGCCGCCGCGCTCGTCCACGCGCAGCTGCCCGCCGTCCAGGGCCGGCCCGCCGCCCGCAAGCAGCGCCAGCAGCGTGGACTTGCCCGCGCCGTTGGGCCCCACCAGCCCCACGCGCTCGCCGCGTTCGATCGAAAAGGATACATCGTCAAAAATCACGCTCTCCCCGAGCGATAGATTCAGATGCTGCGCCGTGATGTGCGCCATACACATGCCTCCGTTTCACAAAAAAAGTCTCCGCGCAAAGGGCGGGGACGGAAAGAACACGGCTGCACGCACAGAGACACCCCCTCGGGCAAGCGCAGATCCTTTCCGCACACTCCGTCCCCTTGCGCGCGCAGAACAGACCTCCGTTTGGGGCGCTGCGCAAAAATGCAGGGTCAAGAGCGGGATCAGATCATCAACATGCCGTGCGGTGTACCTCCTGTATGTGGATTTCATCTAAAGCATAACGCCGCGGCGCGCGCTTGTCAAGAGTTTTTCTGCCAGTGGCGCAGCAGAGGATAGGGATTGACCGCGCGCATGAAGTCACCCTCGTACATGCCAAAGTGCAGGTGCGGCGCCATGACCCCGGTCGTACCCTCGGGCCCGTAGCCCGTGTCGCCAACAAAGCCCAGCAGCTGGCCCTTTTTGGCCTGAGCGCCGACGGTCACGCCGTCTGCAAAGCTGGACAGGTGCGCGTAGTAGTAGTAGACGCCGTCGCTGTCGCCGCGCACGCCGATGCGCCAGCCGCCCAGCGTGTTCCAGCCCGCCTTCTCAATCACGCCGTCGCCCACGGCGTACACGGGCACGCCCCAGTCGGCCATCAGGTCGATGCCCTCGTGGTTGCGCGCGCCGCCAAAGAGCCTGTCCTGCCCCCAGTCGTTCCAGTAGGGCGCGGACACGCTGCGCGCGAAGGGAAAGCGCTTGTTTTCCACCACATCCTGCAGGTAGCGCAGCCTGCCCAGCACGGACCGCACGTCTGCGCGCAGCGCGTCGGGCACGCGGTCGAGCATCTCCTGCTGCGTGCGGCAGCCCTCAAGCAGCGCGGCGTTCTGCGCAAGGACCGCCGCGTCCGGGTTTGCCACGTCGCGGCCCTGCGCCAGGTCCAGCGCGATGAGCACGGGGTAGGCGGCTCCGCCGTGGGCGGCCTCCAGATAGTCGCACAGCCCGTCGCCCAGCTGGTACAGCATCAGCTGCGGCGGCGCGGCGCCCATCATCAGCACCGCAGCCAGCAGCAGCGCGGCCAACAGAATTGTCTTTTTGAACATAAAAAACCTCCTATCTACGTCTATACCGACGAGAAAGGAGGCGCCCTGCGTTGCAGGAAATCCCTGTCAGCCCACGGAATAACCGGCGTCCGTCAGCGCCCGCAGCGCTGTGGAAAGCGCCGTTTCCCGGACCAGCACGTAGTCCGTGTCAAACGTGGAGACGCAAAACACGCTCACGCCCGCGCCCGCCAGCGCCGCCGTGATGCCGCTGAGCACGCCCACCAGCGAAAAGTCCAGCGGGCCTTCGACCCGCAGCGCCCGCCAGCCGTCCTCGCGCGCAGAGGCGTCCTTGGGCGTCCGATTCGTTTCGCAGACAAGCGAATTTTCCTCCGGCGTGCGCCCCAGACAGGTCAGCTCTCCCGACCAATCCACCTGCTGGATGTTCCGGATTTTGCACACCGTGTACCTTCCGTTGAGCAGCGTCAGCCGCATCGAACCCCCTCCTTTTTGCACAAAAAAGCGGGAAGGACGGGGGTAATTCCCGCCCTTTCCGCACGCTTTCCGGGTCGATCAGATCTCCTCGTCGGGATCGTCGCCGATCTCCTCGCCGTCAAAGCGGCGCTGCACGATGGCGATCAGCTTTTCCAGCAGGTTGTCGTCCTCGACGGGCACGAACTCCTCCATGTCGTCGTCCATCTGCACGATCTTCATGATGTAGACCTCCTGGTCGGCGCAGGCCTCGCAGTCCTCCTCATCACAGTCGGCGTCGTGCTCGCACTCCTCGCAGCCGCACTCCTCGGCGTCCGCGTCGCTCAGAACGGCGTACTCCTGGCCGTTGTAGAAGAAGTAATCCATGACTTCGAGTTCAAAATCATTGCCCTCGTCATCGGTAAAGACAACGATATCGCGTTCGTCCTGCATGTTTTCGCACCTCGCAAAAATATTTTACCAACCATATTGTACCCCAAATGCGCGCGTTAAGCAAGAAAAAGTTTCCAACTGGGAGATTATTTCACAGAACCGCAACCTTTTTTGGACTGCGAAGCGCCCGCAGGGCATTTTGCTTTGCATTTTGGCGCGGATATTGTATAATATAAAGACTGTATTTCTGCACGAAAGGAAAGATTTTTTTATGGTTACTGGCAAGCTGATCGCGGGCAACGGGGACCTTTCGCAGGTTCAGTCCATCCGCATGCGCGTGTTCGTGGAGGAGCAGGGCTTTCCCGCCGACGAAGAGATGGACGCCTGCGACGCGCGCGCCGTGCACGCGCTGCTCTACGACGACGATCACAATCCCGCCGCCACCGGCCGGCTCTACATCGACGACGACGGCTACTGGCGCGTCGGGCGCGTGGCGGTGCTCAAGGAAAGGCGCGGCGCGCAGCTGGGGGATCTTGTGATGCGCATGCTGCTGGACAAGGCGCTGGGCGTGGGCGCAAAGCGCTTCCGCCTCTCGGCGCAGCGGCAGGCGGAGGGCTTTTACGCGCTGTACGGCTTTACGCCCTATGGTCAGGAGTACATGGACCACAACGTGCCGCACATCGAGATGGAGGCCACGGATGAGAGCATCGTCAAGGCGGTGTTTTCGGGCTGCCGCGGCTCGCAGTTCGTGTAGGACGGTTTTTTTAAACGCAGAACGGGAGGGAACGCGATTTGGGCATGACGTGCATCGCCGGGCGCGCGGGCGCGGGCAAGACCGAGCGCTGCCTTGCCATCATCCGGCAGGCGCTGGAGACGGGCGCGTCCGTGATCGTGCTCGTGCCCGAGCAGGACACCGTGCAGGCCGAGCTGATGCTGGCAAGGCGCCTGCGGCTGTCCGTGCTGTGGAACATCGAAGTGCTCTCGCCAACGCGCCTGGCGCGGCGCGTGCAGGGCATGGCGGGGGGCAGCGCGCGGGTGTGGCTGTCCGACGCGGGGCGCGCGATGGCGCTGCGCGGCGCGATGCTCAGCCTGCGGGACAGCCTCAAATACTTCAAGTCCGGCTCGCAGGGCGCGGCGGACAGCATGGGCGACTTTTTAGTGGAATTAAAGCGCGGCGAGGCCGACGCCACCGCGCTGCGCCTGGCTGCCGACCGCCTGCCCGCAGATGGCGCGCTGGCGCAGAAGCTGTACGACCTTGCCGCCATCTACGAGGCCTACGACGGCCGCATGGCGGGCAAGTACGTCGACGGCGAGGACGCGCTGCGCGCCTGCGCCGCGCAGATTGCCGGCTGCGGCGAACTGTCGGAGCACGTCGTGGTGGCAGACGGCTTTGACGTGCTGCCCCGCACCACGCTGCGCATGCTGGCGGCGCTGGCGGGCCGATGCCGCGCGGTGTACGCCTCCTTTTCCGTATGCGGGCTGGATGCGGGCGGCGAATCCGGCTCGGGTGACGCGGCGCTCTACGAGCAGTCCCGCCTGTCGCTGGAGACGCTGCGCGGCATGTGCGCGGAGGGCGGCGTTCCCTTTTCTGTGGAGCGCCTGCCCGATCGTCCCCTTGCAAACCCTGAAATGGAACACCTGGCGCGCAATCTGTTTGCGCGGCGCCCCAGGAAAATGGCGTCGTCCCGCAGCGTGCACGTCGCGCAGGCGCGCGACCCCTATATGGAGGCCGAGCGCGCGGCGGGCTATCTGTTTGAGGCCTGCCGCACGCGCGGCCTGCGCTACCGCGACATGGCGGTGGTGTGCGGCGATATGGAGACCTACGGCGAGCGGCTGCGCCAGGCCTTTGCCCGGCGGGGCATGCGCGTCTACATCGACCGCGCGCCCACCGCCGACCGCCATCCCGCCGCGCAATATCTGCTCTCGGCCATGGAGGGCGCGGCGCGGTATTACCGGCTGGACGACATGCTGCGGTGCTTAAAATCCGGCTGCTGCGGCCTTTCCGAGCGCGAGTGCGACCGGCTGGAGCTGTACGCGATGGAGCGCGGGCTGGAGGGGCGGCTGTGGGAGCTGCCCATCGAGCGGGAAACGGAGGAGCCGGGTGGGGAGCGCCCGCTGGAGGCGCTGCGCGCGCAGTTTGCCGCGCCCATCTTCGCCTTCCGCCAGGGGGGGCAGGCGCGCACGGCGCGCGCCTTTGCCGAAGGCGTCGTGCGCCTGATGGAGGCGGCGGACCTGCCCGGTCAGCTATACGCCATGCACGAGCGCTGCCGCGAGCAGGGGGACCTGACGGGCATGCAGGCCGCGCGCCAGGTGCAGGACGCCGTCAACTCCGTGCTGGATCAGGCGGTGGAGCTGTGCGGGCAGGAAAAAATGGCCGCGCAGGAGTTCATCAAGCTGTTCCGCGCGGGGCTGCACGCGGTGACGCTGGGCTCCATTCCCATGTCGCCCGACGCGGTGTACGTCGGGGACATCACGCGCTTTAAGGGCCGGGAGGTGGCGCTGCTCTACGTGGTGGGCATGAACGCCGACAGCATCCCCTCGCGCCACCAGGACGGCGGGCTGCTGGATGAGAAGGAAAAGGCGCTGCTGCTTTCCGCGGCGGAGCGGGCGGGCGCGGGCATCCGCATCAATCTGCTGCACAACCGCGCGGCGGTGGAGCGCTTTGCCATCTTCGGCGCGTTGATCAGCCCGCGGCAGGAGCTGGTGCTGTCCTGGCCGGCGGTCAGCGCCCGCGGCGCGGCCAACCGTGAAAGCCCGCTGATTTCGCGCATCCGCCAGCGCGTGTTCCCCGGCATCGCCGTCGAGTGCGGCGTCACGGGCGATGGGTTCGTCTACGCTGGGGCGCGCGCGTCCATGCGCGAGGCGCTGGCGGCGGGGCTGCGCGCGCGCAGGAGCCATGTGGAGACGGAGGGCCTTGCGGGGCTGGAGGGCGCGTATGCGCTGGCCTTTCCCGAGGACTATGACGCCGTCCGCCGCGCGGTGGACGCCGACGTCGCGCACCAGCGCATCGACGCGGACACCGCCCTGGCGCTCTATCGGCGCGCGGCCGGGCAGGACGTGGACGGGCTGGTGGCGGGCATTTCGCAGATCGAGGCCTTCGCGCTGTGCCCCTTTGCGCACTACGTGGGCTATGGCCTGCGCCCCCGGGAAAGACGAGAGCCGCAGATGGACGCCCGCGAGCGCGGCACGCTGGAGCACAAGGCCGTCGAGACCTTCATGCGCGCGGTGGGACGGGAGAATGGCGATGTGGACGACGGCGCGGCCGACCGGCTGATGGACGAGGCGCTGCGGCCGCTGCTGGAGGCGGACTTGCAGCGCATGCGCGGGCGCAGCGGCCTGGCGCGCGCCGAGCACAGCCAGATCCGCCGCACGATGCGCCGCGTGGGGCGCGTGCTGGCGCTGCAAAGGCGGCTGTCCGCCTTCCGCACCAGCGCGCAGGAGATCGCCTTCCGCCCCGGCGACCTGCCGCCGCTGCGCCTTGCCGGCGGCAAAAAGCTGTACCTGGAGGGCAAGATCGACCGCGTGGACCTGCTGGAGCTGCACGGCGACGAGTACGCCCGCGTCATCGACTACAAGACGGGCAACAACGCGCTGGAGGCGGAGGACATCTATTACGGGCTGCGGCTGCAGCTCTTCCTCTACCTGGACGCGGTGCTCAGACTGCGGGACGCAAAGCCGGCGGGGGTGTTCTACCAAAAACTGGGCCAGGCGCAGATCAACCTGGGCGGCGAGCTGCCGGACGAGCGCATCGCCAAAAAGCGCGACAAAAAGCTGCGCCTGACAGGGTATCTGCTGCAGGACGAGGACGTCATCTCCGCCATGTGCGGCGATCCGGACCGGCTCGAGGAGCTGCTGCCCATCGCGCCGCGCACGCAGAAGGGCCGCGCGCTGCCCGGGCAGTATACCAAGGCGAGCATGGAAAAGCTGCTGACCGAGGAGCAGTTCACGGCGCTGCGCAGGCATACGCGGCGCAGGCTGACAGAGCTTGCGCAGGGCATGCTGGACGGCGAGGCGTCGGTCTCCCCCGCGCAGACGGGCGACATCGACGCGTGCAAAAACTGCCGGTTCCACTCGGTGTGCGGCTTTGACGAGAGCCTGCCGGGCTGCGCGCGCCGCGTGCTGCGCATGGACGCGGACCGGGCGATGCAGGCCATGGGAGAGGAGGATGGGAATGCCTGAGTTTTCGCAGGATCAGCGGCGCGTCATTGCGCACCGGGAGGGCAGCCTGCTGGTCAGCGCGGCGGCGGGATCGGGCAAGACCACGGTGCTGGTCGAGCGCATCCTGAGCCTGATTTCCGAGGGCGCGGACATCGCGTCCTTCCTCATCGTCACCTTCACGCGCGCCGCGGCCGACGAGCTGCGCCAGCGGTTGGTTTCGCGCCTGGAAATTGAGGCCGAGCGGGACGAGCGCATGCAGGCGCAGGCCGACCGCGTGGAGCTGGCTTCCATCTCCACCATCCACGCCTTCTGCCTGCAGCTGATCGCGCGCTACTTTGAAAAGGCGGGCGCCGAGCCCAATCTGCGCCCCTGCAGCGAGGCCGAGCGCATCATCCTGCAGGAGCGCGCGCTGGACGGGGCGCTGGACGAGGCCTACGGAAGCGACGAGACGCTGCGCCGCCTGGAGCGCATGGGCGGCCCCGAGCAGGTGCGCATGAACGTCGCCGGCCTGTATCGCTTTCTGATGTGCCAGCCCGACCCGGAGGACTGGCTGGAGCGGCAGGTAAAACGCTACCGCGACGAGGCGGAGCATCCCGAGCGGGCGGACTGGTTCGCCCAGGCGCAGCGCGACAGCCGCTCGGGGCTTGCGCAAGCCGTGGCGCAGGCGCGCGCGGCGCTTTCCTTTGCGCAAAGCAGCCCCGCGCAGGACTGCCGGAAGATGGCGGACTTCATCGCGGGAGACGTATCCGCGATGGAGGAGAGCCTGCGCACGGGCGAGGAAGCGTCCTTTGCCACCTGGCGCTCGCCCAACCGCAAAAAGGAGGACAACAGCCTGGAGTTGACCCGCCTGCAGGCGATGCGCGGCGACTACAAGGAGGCCTTTACCCAGGCGGGGGAGCAGGCGCTGCGCGTCAATCCCTGGGAACAGCGCAAATACGCGGACATGACAGGCGCCGTGGAGGCGCTGGCGGACGTCACCCGCGCGTTTTGGCGCAAATACGCCGATCTCAAGCGCGAGGCGGGCGTGGTGGATTACAATGACCTGGAGCAGACGGCGCTGCGGCTGACGCAGGACGCGGGCGTGCGCGCCGACGCGCAGGACCGGTACGCCTACGTCCTCGTGGACGAATACCAGGACTCCTCGCTGGTGCAGGAGACCATCTTATCGCGCATCAGCCGGGGGGACAACGTGTTTCACGTCGGCGACGTCAAGCAGTCCATCTACGGCTTCCGCCAGAGCGATCCCAAGCTGTTCCTCTTAGAGCAGCGGCGCTTTAAGGAGGGCAAGGGCGGGCGGCTCATCGCGCTCAACCGCAATTTCCGCTCGGCAAAGAACGTGCTGGCCTGCGTCAACCGCGTCTTTTCCCGCTGCATGACGATGGAGAGCGCGGGCATGGACTATGACGAGGACGCCGCGCTGCACCCCGGCCGCCCCGATGCGCCCGAAGGTCCGCCCACCATACTGCAGCTCATCGACCGCAGCGGCGGGGATGTGGGCGAGGCGGACGAGGAGGGCGCGCGCGGCGAGATCGAGGCGGTGGCTCGCCTGGTGCGCCGCCTGGTAGGCACGCCCGTGCACGACGCGGATGGAACCGAGCGCCCCGCGCGCTATGGCGACATCGTGGTGCTGCGCCGGGCGGTGCTCTCGGCGCTGCCGCAGTACATGGAGGTCTTTGCGCGGCACGGCATCCCCGTCTACGCGGGCCGGGGCGGCAATTTTTATGAGACGCCCGAGATCCGTCAGGCGATGGACTACCTATGGGCGGTGCACAATCCGCTGGAGGATGTGCGCCTGCTGGGCGCGCTGCACGGCGTGGGCGGCTTTGACGCGCAGGAGCTGGCGCAGATCCGGCTGCACGGCAGGGGCGAGGGCGGCCGGCACGAGGGGCGGCGCGTCTGGTTCTGCCTGGCGGGGTATGCCGCCGAGGGCGCGGACGCGGCGCTGCGCGATCGGGTGCAGGGCTTCATGGACCAGCTGCAGCGCATGCGCCGCCTGGCGCAGCAGGAGAGCCTGTCCACGCTGTGCGCCGCGGTGTTGGAGGAGACGGGGCTGCTGGATCGGTTCGCCGCGATGCCCAAGGGCCGCGTGCGCGCCGCAAACCTGCGCTCCCTGCCCGAGCGCGCGGCGGAATACGACGCGGCGGGGCTGCGCCTGGGCGATTTTCTGCGCCGCATCGCCGCGACCTCGGGCCGCAACCGCGAGGAGGACGTGCCCGCCTTTTCCGAAAAGGACGACGTGGTGCGCATCATGACGGTGCACCAGTCCAAGGGGCTGGAGTTCCCCATCGTCATCGGCGCGGGGCTGGGCGCGCGCTTTCGCACGGGCAACGACAAGAGCGAGGACGGGTATCGCGTCAGCCGCGTCTGGTGCGACCGGGACAGCGGCATCGCGCTGGAGTACTGCGATCCCGACGAGGCCGCGGTGGACGCCACCGTCAAAACCCGCGCCATCGCGCTGCGCAGGCGGCGCGAGAGCATCGCCGAGGAGATGCGCATACTCTACGTATTGATGACCCGCGCGAAGGAGCGCCTGGCGCTGGTGGGCGAGGTGGGTAATCTGGAAAAGCGCGCGCAGGCCTGGGCGCAGGGCGGCGGGGAGCCCGGCTGCATGCTGGACTGGATCATGCCCGCCCTGCTCGACCACCCCGACGCGCAAAGCCTGCGCAGTCGCTGCGGCATCGCGCTGCCCGTGCGCGGCGACGCCTCCCGCTGGGACATCCGCGTGCAGCTGGACGAGGAGGCGCCGCAGGAAGCGCCGCAGGAGGCGGATTCCGCCGCGCTGCAGCCGCCGCAGCCCGACGAAGAGCTGCTGGCCCAGCTGCGATACCGCTACCCGTATCCGGAACCCGCCGTGCTGCAGAAGCAATCGGTCTCCGAGCTGGCCCACGGTCAGCAGGAGGACTTCTTCGTCCGTAAAAAGCCGGCGTTTTTGAATCAGGAGCGCAGGCTCACCGGCTCTGCGCGCGGCTCCGCGCTGCACCGGTTCATGGAGATACTGGACATCGAAGCGCTCAAGACCGGCGACCTGCGCGCGCAGCTGACGGCGCAGGCGGAGCGCGCGGCGGCGCAGGAGCGCATGACGCGCGAGCAGGCCGACGCGGTGCTGGATAGCATGGAGGAGATCGAGCGCTTCTGGGCGTGCCCGCTGGGGCGGGCGATGCGCGCGGGCGCGCGGACGATGCGCGAAAAACCCTTTGAGCTGCGCATGGACGAGGGCGGCCAGACCCGCCTGGTGCAGGGCGTGATCGACCTGATCGTGGAAACGGAAGACGGCGCGGTGCTGGTGGACTACAAGACCGACCATACGGGCCTTGACGCGGACAGCGTGCGCAGACGCCACGGCGCGCAGGTGCGGCTCTACCGCGCGGCCGCGCAGCAAGCGGGGCTGTCGGTGCGCGCCTGCGTGGTCTACCTGTTCTACACGGGGCAAATCATCGAGATCCCGCAGGACGCGGGCGATTTTCAGGAATAAATGAGGGGGCGTTTCCCATGACCAACCTGCTTGTAAAGCTGTTTATCCGAAACGCGGACGACACGACGAACGGCAAGGTGCGCCAGGCCTACGGGCAGCTGACGGGCATTGTCGGCATCGTGATGAACGCGCTGCTGTTTGCCGGAAAGTTCATCGTGGGCACGGTGTCCGGCTCGGTATCCATCGCGGCGGACGCCGTGAACAACCTCTCGGACGCGGGCTCGTCGGTGATCTCGCTGCTGTCCTTTAAGCTCGCGGGCAAGCCGGCGGACGAGGACCATCCCTTCGGCCATGCGCGCATCGAGTACATCGCATCGCTGGCGGTGGCCTTTATCATCCTGCTGCTGGGCTTTGAACTGATCAAAAGCAGCTTTGACAAGATTCTGCATCCCGGGCTTGCGGCCTTTTCCTGGGTGTCGGTGGGCGTGCTGGCCGCCTCGATCCTGGTCAAGCTCTGGCTGTTCGCCTTCAACCGCGCCATCGGCAGGCGCATCGACTCGGTGGTGATGCAGGCCACCG
The DNA here is from genome assembly GCA_002492415.1 of Christensenella sp. UBA7102. Taxonomy (GTDB): domain Bacteria; phylum Bacillota; class Clostridia; order Christensenellales; family UBA1750; genus Spyradocola. Next base: position 42,220 of record DKYK01000056.1, on the reverse strand, counting down.
CCGCCGACAGCCTCTCCGACGTGCTGGCCACCGGCGCGGTGCTGCTCTCCACCATTCTAAGCCCCCTGATCCACATTTCGCTGGACGGCTATATGGGCGTTGTGGTGGCGGGCTTCATCATGTGGTCCGCGGTGGGCATCCTGCGCCAGACCATGAACAAGCTGCTGGGCGAGGCGCCTACGCAGGAGACGCAGGAGATGCTCGCCCGCCACCTGCTGCGGCACGAGGGCGTGCTGTCCATCCACGACCTGGTGGTGCACTCCTACGGCCCGGGCCGCACCTTTGCCTCGGTGCACGTGGAGGTGGACGCCCGGGAGGACATCTTAAAGTCCCACGACATGATCGACAACATTGAGCGCGAGGTGCTGCTGGACCACGGCATCCAGCTGGTGATCCACCTGGACCCCGTAGTCACGGACGACGAGCAGGTCAACGCGCTGCGCGAGCAGGTGCGCGGCCTGGTGCAGGACATCGATCCGGAGCTGAGCATGCACGACTTCCGCGTGGTCAAGGGAGAGACGCATTCCAACCTGATCTTCGACGTGGTGGTGCCCCACAGCTGCTCCCTGAACGACAAGGAGCTGACGCGCGCCATCATCCGCAGGGTCAAGGAGCTGGACGAGCGCTATTTTGCCGTCGTCACCCTCGACCGCACCTACGTCACCCGGCCTTCGCACAAGACCAAGATGAACTGAATGCGTCGCATCAGATGAAACCTCATCTTTGGCAAAGGATGCGGGCATGTTTTTTGACGGACAGAAAAAGAGCGTGGACGCGCCGCAGCGCCCACGCTCTTTTACTGTCTCTTGTATCATTTTAGTTCCAGACGCACCAGGCGCTCGGTCGTGCCCTCCTCGTACTTCCATTCACCCGTCAGCGCGAACCCGTGCCGCGCGTAGAAGCGCAGCGCGCCCTCGTTTTTCTCCAGCGCCCACAGCGTGCGCGCGCCGCAGGTCTCTACCGCGTAATCCAGCAGCCGCGCGCCGATGCCCTGCCTTTGGAAAAACGGGTCCACGTACAGCTTGGCCAGCTCCCGGCCCACCACGCTGACGAATCCGCGGATCACGCCGTCGTCCCAGACGTACAGATCGCCCGCGAACTCCGGCGAAAAACGCACCTCGCGGCAGGCGGCCAGCACCGTGTATTCCCCGAAGGAAAACTCCAGATCGCGGAAGATGGGATAGTAATAGATGCGGTTGTTGAACACCAGGATCTCCGCGATGCGCCCGGTGTCCGCGTCCGTCGCCCGGCGGATCATGCTTTGTCCCCGTTCGTCAGCACGCGCCGCAGTTCCTCGTCGCCGTGGTTGACAGCGCCCGTGGGCACGGAGCAGAGCCACGCCTGCGCCAGCGACACCGCGTTGGAGACCGCAAAGCGCACGCCTTCGGGCCGCTTCATCGCGATGACGCCGGCAAAATGATCCTCCGTGATCGCGCGGAAGGAAATCATGGGCAAAGCCTCCTTTAAACTGAGAATCGGATTTATTCCAGCGCCACCGTCTCAATGCCGCGCGGCGCGTCGGCAAGGTGGGGCAGCGCCCGCTCCAGCAGCACGCCCTCGCGCACGGGGGCGCCTACGCGCACCGTGTCCGTCATGCAGCGCGACACGAACGCGGCGGCGCGGCACACGGCCTGCGGCAGGCCCTGCCCCGACAGCAGCGCGCCGGTGAGCACCGAGGTGAACACGTCCCCTGTGCCGGGGAAGTGCCCGGGCAGCCGCGGCGCGATCACGGCAAAGGCGCCCTGATCGTCCCGCGCCAGGGTGCACACGCTGTCCGGAAAGTCCGCAAGCGCCGCCGAAGTGATGACCGCGTCGCCCGGCGTCAGCTCGTGCAGCGCGCTGAGCAGCTCCACCGCCTGCGCGCGCGTCAGCGACGCGGGCGTCTCGCGCCCCAGCAGAAAGCTGGCTTCGGTCAGGTTGGGCGTGATGACGGAGGCCTTTTTGCACAGCGCGCGCATCGTGTCCACCATTCGCGCGTCAAAGGCCGAGTAGAGCGCGCCCTGGTCGCCCATTACGGGGTCCACCACCTTGAGACAGTCGAACCGGTCAAAGTAATCCGACACGACGGTCAGCTGCTCCGGCGTGCCCAGGTATCCCGAGTAGATGCCGTCAATGCGCGCGGGAATGGCGCACAGTTTGTCCAGTATGCGGCGCATGGCCTCCGTCAGCTCCTGGGCGTACACCGGGCCAAAGCCGCCCGTGTCGCTGGAGTACACCGCCGTGGGCACGGGGCAGACCTTGATGCCCATGGCAGAGAGTATGGGGATGACGCAGGTCAGCGAGCAGCGGCCGTAACAGGCCAGGTCGTGCAGCGCCGCGACGTTCAAAGTGGGTTCCACGTGTGTTTCCTCCAACATCAAAGGATAGGATTCTTTGGGGAAAGTTGGAAGGGGACCGCAGCCTCCTGTCTGCGCACCGAACTTCCCTTTCAGGAAAGTCCAGTGTTCCGGTTGGCTTTTTTCCAGAAAAACGCTCAACCTCCAGGCTGCGCCCTTGACTTCCATCCGAAACAGAAAAAATTCGTGTGCGGCGCAGCCGTGCACGAATTTTTCTGCAACTCGCAAAAGATGAGAATCATCTTTTGTGAAAGCCCGGCCGCGCCGGGCGCTTAGATCTGATGCTCCAGAGCCTTGTTCATGCAGGCGTTGGCAAACTTCTTGGCCGCCTCATAGTCCTCATCGGTGGGCGCCTTGCCGCCGCCGAACAGACCGCCCTTGCCGTTGCAGACAAGCTCTTCGGGCAGCACCTTGATGCCGCGGGCCTCCAGCGCGGAGCGCATGGCCTTGAGGCACTCGCCGCTCTTCTTGGGGCTGGTGCAGTAGATGGCAGCCGCCGCGACGCGCTTGGGGTCGAGGGTGTTGATGAACTCCAGCGCGACCTTGTGGGGCTTGCCGCCCTTGTCCTCGGTGCCGATGAAGGCGATGGGCAGGCCCTCGGGCATGTAGGCAGGCTGCAGCTGCTCGGAGGGCAGCTTGAACTCCTGCGCGATGACGGTGGCGATTTCCTGGATGGAGGGCTTGTCGCCGGCGTAATAAATCTTGGTTCTCACGATGATGTTCCCCCTTGAAAAATGATGATGAAATATGATATACCAGCATAAAAGCTGCTGAATCACCGATGAAAGGAAGAGACGCTCATGACAGACGAGGAATTTGGCCGCGAATACCGCGCCGCGATGGGCTGGCGTACGCCCGTGATCCACGATGCGGAGCTGCCGATGGAATACCCCGTGTGCCGCTACCGGTTCTCCGACGGCACGGACGTCACCGCCGTGTGCCCGGACATACCCTTGGAGGACGTGCCGCCGGGCTGCGGGTTGATGGAGACGCTGGCGGAGCTGTTTGACTTAGAGCAGGTGCGCGCGACCCCCGAGCGCGTGCTGGGCTTTTATGCCCCCAAATCCGCCTTTGGAGAGGACCTGCCCGCCATCGGGGACGCCGCCGCTCTGAACGCGCTGCTGGGCGCGCTCGATGACCGCGACCGCGCGTGGGGCGAGGTGGCCGTTTCCGACGACTTTACCGCCTGTATCCTGCGGGAGGGGCGCATGCTCGCCGCGGCTGGCGCGCTGCGCTTAGGGAAGCTTGCGGATATTTCCCTGTGCGTGCACCCGCTGTGGCGCGGGCAGGGACTGGGAAGCCGCGTGCTGTGCGCGCTGCTGCGCAAGATCCAACGCGCGGGCTGCATCCCCCTCTATCGCGTGGAGGAGGGCAACGCGCCGTCGGTGCGCCTGGCCCGCCGCGTCGGGCTTGCGCAGGGCTACGCCATGGAGGGCGCGCTGCTGACCTTTCCCGAGGGCTGACGGCCAAAAGGGTCGTCTATTAGTGTAGCCTCTGCACACGCAAAAATCAAGTGCCGCATTAAATTTTTGGCATTATTCACAGTTCGTTCACGGGATGGGCGCGCCGTGCGGCAGGCAGGAATTGACAAACCGGCCGCGCCGTCGTACACTGATAAGGGACGGCGAAAGCCACGCCTTTGGTTTGCGTAAAAACACAATCAGGGAGGCTCGACACCATGGAAAATAAGATTGGACTCAACGGCTTTATCCAGATTGCGCTGGTGGTGGAGGACATTGAGAAGGCGGCCAGGACCTGGGCGGATCTGTTCGGCGTGCCCGTTCCTCCCATTCGCGACGACAAGCCCAGTCATAATCCCAACCTGACCTACCGCGGGCAGGAAGCCTATTACGGCCTCAAGTTCGCCGTCATCGACTGCCGTGAGCGCGGCTTTGTCATCGAGCTACACGAGCCCGACGAGCACCCGTCCACCTTCCGCGAGTTCCTGGACAAGCACGGCAACGGCGTGCACCACATCGGCTTTGAGGTGGGCGAGCGCAGAGACGCCATCGTGGGCGAGCTGGAGCAGCAGGGCTACGCGCTGCGCACCGTGGGCTACTATCCCGGCTCCTCCTGGACCATTGTGGACACCGAGGACGATCTTGGCGTGAACCTCAACATCAAGCCCAAGGCCTGAGCGCCGCGGCATACAGAAAGGAACAGGCAAAATGGACATCACGAACAAGAAGATGCTCTCCGTGCTGCAGACCTACGACGTCCAGACCGGCGAGCGCAAGGTTCTCAAGAAGTTTGACGAGCACATCGAGGCTCCAAACTGGTCGGCCGACGGCGCGTACCTGGTCTACAACTCCCAGGGTCACATCTTTCGCTATGACCTGGGCACGGGGGAGAGCACCCTCATCCCCACCGGCGTGTGCACCCGCTGCAACAACGATCACGTGCTGTCAAAGGACGGCAAGTGGATGGCCATCTCCGCCGGAACCGACGAGGACGGCTGGTCCAAGGTGTGGACCGTGCCCATGCAGGGGGGCGAGCCCAAACAGATCACGCCGCTCAAGCCCAGCTATCTGCACGGCATCTCGCCCGACGGCAGCACGCTGGCCTACTGCGCTGACCGGAACGGCAACTTCGACGTCTACACCATGCCCGCCGACGGCTCCGCGCCCGAGACGCGCCTGACCACCGCCGAGGGCCTGGACGACGGCCCCGAGTACAGCCCCTGCGGCAACTATATCTGGTTCAACTCCGTGCGCAGCGGCCTGATGCAGGCCTGGCGCATGAAGGCCGACGGCACCTGCCAAACCCAGATGACCTTTGACGAGGCCAACAACTGGTTCCCGCACATCTCGCCCGACGGCAAGCGCGTGGTGTTCGTTTCCTATTACGTCGGCGACGTGGCCCCCGGAGATCACCCCGCCAACAAGAACATCCGCATCCGCATGATGAACGCCGACGGCAGCGACGTGACCACCCTCATCGCCACCGACCCTGCCAAGGGCGAGTTGGGCGGCCAGGGCACCATGAACGTCAACTCCTGGGCGCCGGACAGCAAGAAGTTCGCGTTCGTCACCTACGAGTTTGTCGACTGAGCAAGGCTCCTCAATGCACTTTTTATGCCCGCACCCAATTCGGTGCGGGCTTTTTATGTTCAATGAGTAAATTCAATACAAGTAGTGGATCAATTGTCGATTTGAATATAAAAAGTAATTTAATTATAACAAATA
>DKYK01000056.1:33051-36458 GCA_002492415.1 Christensenella sp. UBA7102 | reverse complement strand
ATTTAATTATAACAAATAATAAATTTTTATTGACAAAACAAATACAATGGCGTAAAATATTGGTAAGAAAAGGGAGAGAGGGTGTATCGCCAATGAAGAGTGAATGAGGAACCGAAATACCCGCCGACAAGAAAAGGAGTACGATTATCGCGCTCGCTCTGGCACTGTGTCTGACCCTGTTGTTTCCCGTTTCCGTGTTCGCAGCGGAAGCTGTGGGTGTAAAGGAGTCGACGCTGGTTTATCAGGTTGAACAGATTACCGACCCGAATCAACTGCTGATGCGCGCTAAACTGGGTATTGATGAACGGAGCGATGCTGTACGACAGGCAACCTCTATTCAAGCTAAGACCAATGTGAACAGCAGGACAGGCTTGACTGCGATGGACAACAGTGTGCAGAATGCTTATGTAACGACGCAGCTTCTTGGCAGAGAGGTGCTTGATGACGGTTCCGTCGTTGAACATTATGCAACCGCTGCCATAACGAGATCTGCACTTACCGCGACGAACTCTGAAACGGAGAATTCCGTTATAGTTGCTGCAATGATCAATTATTCGACCAGACAACAAGAAGCGATTGTGCAAGCAAGACTTGATAAGACGCAGCATCGGACGGTATATCCTACGGCGGTGACAACTTCAAACATGGAGTTGACAAATAAGGTTGACAACGGCTTGGAAATTCTGTACTCAAATTCGAGAAATATTGCTTCTCCTTCGAATAATACTTGGTATACACTTTCGTCTCCTACGTCTCAATATTTTAACCTAAGTAAGAAATTCCAAGGAACAACGACTGTGACTGCGAGCAACGGTGCAAGTCCGTACGTTATGTGCGAGGTGAATCTGCATACGGCATTGTCCTAATGCTCAGATGTTTAGTGAGAGATTGGCTGCAGTATAGGGGTTAGGGAATAGACGCTGCTGTATGATGAAAGGAGAGGGATGACGTGAGGAAAGCAAGAACTGCTCGATTCATAGGCGGCGTACTGCTGCTCGCGCTGGCGATGACGGTGGGCGTGGGCTACACCTACGTCAACTACCTAGAGGAGGATGGCTTGGTCACGCGGCTGGTTACGGAGACGTGGATTCCCTTCTTCGTGCTGGGCGCGGCGGTGGTGGCGGCGCTGATGCTGCTGGGCGCGGCGCCGGTGCGCGGCAGGCGCGTCAGCCCGTGGACGCTGCTGCCCGCCGCGGTGCTGGCCGTGGGGCTGTGCATCGCCACGCGCACGCCGGTGGTCTGGCTGCGCTACAAGTTCTCCTATTGGATGGTGCCGTTTGCGGCGGTGTTTGCGTATGCGCTGCTGCTGTGGCGCTTCCTCTGCGCGCTGGCGGATGGGGCGTGCAGAAAGACGCCCTTTGACAGCAGGGCGGCGCTCAAGGCGGCGCTAATCGTCGTGCTGCTCTACTTGCCCGGCGCACTGGCGGGCATCATATCGCTGGAACCTGTGCGTTTTGCACTGCCCGTGCTGCCGGGCTGGTTTTGGATGCCCATCTATCTGCTCAGCGGCGCTGCGGCGCTCGCTGTGGTGGAGCGGGGACACAAAGCAGCAGGGATTGCGCTGCTGATCCTGGGCGCGGCGGAGCTCGCGCTGTGCCTGTGCGCGCTGTTCAGCGGGGAGACACTGGGGGAGGGAGCGCGGCTGCCCTTCTCGCTGATGATCTAGATGGCGGGCGCGGTCTGGACGCTGTCGGTGCCCGGCTTCTGCCTGTTCGGCGGCGTCAAGTGTCTGCTGCCGGAAAAGAAAAGCTAAGCCAAAAGAAACCATGGAGAGGGGATGCGAAGCGGCGTCCCTTCTCTTTTTTTGCGGCGCGGAGGGTTTTTGATGGAAATTCGCGTTAAAATATGGTTAAACATATCGCCAAAAGCCTTAGTTTCCGGGCTAAACAGTGTGATCACGGCACACACGGCGGCGTGTGAAGAACGAGGGTGAAATAACTCGAGAAACAAGCCGAAATTCATTGTGTGAAAGTTGTGTAAAACGCAAAATACTCCTTGCAATCCTGCCGGGCTTGTACTATACTATAGAAGTTGCCGCATGGGATGAAGCGGGAAGTTGCTGGTTTGGTCGCCAGGTAATTCTCGTGGACCGGTCCGCAAGACGGACGCCGAGCTCATCGTCTTCCATAGAAGATGTGGGGGAGGCTGCGCCGAAAAGTTAATCTTTGCGGCACGCACGGCGCAGTGTATATGAGCTCCCAACCTGCAAGGAGGTAAAAACATGGCCAATCAGAAGATCCGTATCAAGCTCAAGGCGTACGAGCACACCCTCATCGATCAGTCGGCAGAACGCATCGTGGAGACGGCCAAGCGCACGGGCGCCCGGGTTTCCGGCCCCATTCCGCTTCCCACCGAGAAGGAAGTCGTTACCATCCTGCGCGCACCCCACAAGTACAAGGACTCCCGCGAGCAGTTCGAGATGCGCACCCACAAGCGCCTGATCGACATCCTCTCGCCCACGCCCAAGACTGTGGACGCCCTGATGCGGCTGGATCTGCCCGCCGGTGTTGATATCGAGATCAAGCTCTAATGTTGGAGGTGCCAAGTAACATGAAAAAGGCGATTCTCGGCACGAAGGTCGGCATGACGCAGCTCTTCCTGGAAGACGGCCGCGTCGTTCCCGTTACCGTCGTCGAAGCGGGTCCCTGCACCGTGGTGCAGAAGAAGACCGTGGAGCGTGATGGCTACTCTGCCATCCAGGTAGGCTTCAAGACTCTCTCTGAGAGCCGCGCGAAGAAGCTTAAGAACAAGCCCGAGCAAGGCCACTTCAAAAAGGCTGGCGTAGCCGCCACCCGTTATCTCCGCGAGTTCCGTCTGGACGATGCGCAGAACTATGAAGTGGGACAGCTCATTGGCGTCGACGTCTTTGCCAAGGGCGAGAGCGTCGATGTCGTCGGTACCAGCAAGGGCCACGGCTACACCGGCGCCATCCTGCGCTGGAACCAGCACACCGGTCCCATGGCGCATGGTTCCAAGTACCATCGCGGCGTTGGTTCCCTCAGTGCTAACTCCGATCCGTCGCGCGTTTTCAAGAACAAGCATATGTCCGGCCAGTGGGGTCACGAGCGCGTCACCGTGCAGAACCTCGAAGTGGTCAGAGTCGACGGCGAGCGCAACCTGCTCTTTGTCAAGGGCGCGCTTCCCGGCCCGAACGGCGGCTTGCTTATGATCCGTGACTCGGTCAAGGCGTAAGAGCAAGCAAAGGAGGATACGCAAAACTATGGCTAAGATTGCATTGACGAACATGCAGGGCGCCAATGTCGGTGAGATCGAGCTTTCCGACGGCATCTTTGCAGTTCCCATGAATGAGCCTGTCGTGCACCAGGTGATCGTTGCACAGCTTGCCAACAAGCGTCAGGGCACCCAGAGCGCTCTGGGCCGCACCGAGGTTTCCGGCGGCGGCAAGA
>DKYK01000056.1:20103-32781 GCA_002492415.1 Christensenella sp. UBA7102 | reverse complement strand
AAGCCCTGGCGTCAGAAGGGCACCGGCCGCGCCCGTCAGGGTTCCACCCGCGCGCCCCAGTGGACGCATGGCGGCGTGGTATTCGCCCCCAAGCCCCGCGATTATTCCAAGAGCGTGCCGCGCAAGGTCAAGCGCCTGGCGATGAAGTGCGCGCTGTCCGCCAAGGTCTCCGGCAACGAGATGATCGTGCTGGACGCCCTGCAGGTGGAAACCCCCAAGACCCGCGAGATGGCCAAGATCCTGGCCAATATCGGCGCAACCGGCAAGGCGCTGGTCGTGCTGCCCGGCAAGGACGAGATCATCGCCCGCGTTTCCAACAACATTTCTGGCCTGAAGCTGGCGTATGTCAACACCATCAACGTGCTGGACATCATGAACTGCGATAAGCTCGTCGTAGTCAAGGACGCCGTTTCTCAGATCGAGGAGGTGTACGCATAATGAAGAACCCTCATGACATCATTCTGCGTCCTGTTCTGACCGAGGCTGGCTATAACAACATCGCGAACAAGGATTACGTCTTCGAGGTGGCGATCAAGGCCAACAAGACCGAGATCAAGCAGGCTGTGGAAGCCATTTTCGGCGTCAAGGTCGAGCGCGTCAATACCGCCCGCCAGATCGGCAAGGTCAAGCGCATGGGCCTGCACTCCGGCCGCCGCGCGGAGGTCAAGAAGGCTTTCGTCAAGCTGACCGAGTCCTCTAAGCCCATCGAGTTCTTCGAGGGCATGGCCGAGTAAGTTTTAGCTTTTCTTAGGAGGGAAAATAGGATGGCAATCAGATTCTATAAGCCGACCTCTCCGGGCCGCCGCTTCATGTCGGTTTCCGCTTACGAGGAGATCACCTGCAAGACGCCTGAGAAGTCTCTGCTTGAAGATAAGCGCTCCACCGGCGGACGCAACGTCCACGGCAAGATCACCGTCCGCTTCCGCGGCGGCGCGGCGCGCAAGAAGTACCGCATCATCGATTTCAAGCGCAACAAGGACGGCATCCCCGCCAAGGTCGCCTCTGTCGAGTACGATCCCAACCGCAGCGCCAACATCGCCCTGCTCGTCTACGCCGACGGCGAGAAGCGCTACATCATCGCTCCCTACGGCCTGAAGGTGGGCGACACCGTCATGAGCGGCGAGGGCGCCGACATCAAGCCCGGCAACAGCCTACCCATCGCCAATATTCCGCTGGGCACGCTGATCCACTGCATCGAGCTGCTGCCCGGCAAGGGCGCGCAGCTGGTCCGCTCCGCGGGCAACGCCGCGCAGCTGATGGCCAAGGAAGGCGCCTGGGCGCAGGTCCGCCTGCCCTCCGGCGAGGTGCGCATGATCCCCATGACCTGCAAGGCCACCATCGGCCAGGTGGGCAACATCGACCATGAGAACGTGAACCTGGGCAAGGCCGGCCGCGTCCGTCACATGGGCTTCCGCCCGCACAACCGCGGCGTCGTCATGAACCCCAACGACCACCCGCACGGCGGTGGTGAAGGCAAGTCTCCTGTTGGTATGCCCGGACCTGTAACCCCCTGGGGCAAGCCCACGCAGGGCCGCAAGACCCGCAAGCACCGCAACCCCAGCGACAAGTTCATCGTCAAGCGCCGCAACGGCAAGTAAGCCAGAAGGAGGCAACACTTCATGTCCAGATCCGTTAAGAAGGGCCCTTATGTGGAAGCTCGTCTTCTGAAAAGGGTTGAAGAAATGAATAACAAGGGCGAGAAGAAGGTGCTCAAGACGTGGTCGCGTTCGTCCACGATCTTCCCCGACTTTGTCGGACACACCATCGCCGTCCATGATGGCCGCAAGCATGTTCCGGTCTATGTTACCGAGGAAATGGTCGGCCACAAGCTGGGCGAGTTTGCGCCCACGCGCACTTTCCGTGGCCATGCCGGTGAAAAGTCCACCGGCGGACGGTAAGGAAGGAGGAACATAAATGGCTACCAGAAGCCGTGAAAAGAGCGCCGCGCGCAAGGCCAACGCCGACAAGCGCGCCCGCTGCACTGCCAAGTACATCCGCATTCCTTCCCGCAAGGTCCACATCGTGCTGGATCTGATTCGCGGTAAGTCTGCCGATCAGGCTCTGGCGATTCTCATGAACACCCCTAAGGCGGCGGCCCCCATTGTTGCCAAGGTGCTCAACAGCGCCATCGCCAACGCCGAGAACAACCTGGAGCTGGACCGCAGCACCCTGTACGTGGCCGAGTGCTACGCCAACCAGGGCCCCACGCTCAAGCGTTTCCATCCCCGCTCCAGAGGACAGGCGTTCTCGATCCTGAAGCGCTCCAGCCACATCACTGTGATCCTGGACCAGAAGTAACAAGGAGGAAATTTCATGGGACAGAAAGTTAATCCCCATGGCGCCCGCGTCGGCGTGATCAAGGACTGGTCCGCACGCTGGTACGCCAATAAGAAGGATTTTTCCAACAACCTTGTTGAAGATCATGCCCTGCGCGCCATGCTCAAGGAAAAGCTCTTTACCGCCGGTATCTCTCACATCGATATCGAGCGCGCTTCCAACAAGGTTACGGTTAACATCTTTACCGCCAAGCCCGGCATCGTCATCGGCCGCGGCGGCGCGGGCGCCGAGGCGCTGAAAAAGGAGATCGAGGCCTTCACCGGCAAGGCGGTCTCTCTGAACATTCTCGAGATCAAGCAGCCCGAGGCGGACGCCCAGCTGGTTGCCGAGAAGGTTGCGCAGTCGCTGGAAAAGCGCGTTTCCTTCCGCCGTGCGATGAAGCAGAACCTCGGTTTTGCGATGCGCGCGGGCGCCAAGGGAATCAAGATGCAGGTCTCCGGCCGTCTGGGCGGCGCGGAAATCGCGCGCTCCGAGGGCTACCATGAGGGTTCCATTCCTCTGCAGACCCTGCGTGCGAACATCGATTACGGCTTTGCAGAAGCCAGCACCACCTATGGCCGCATCGGCGTAAAGGTGTGGATTTACAAGGGCCAGGTGCTGCCCCGCGCCAAGAAGGCTCCTAAGTCCGCGGAGGGAGGAAAATAAGTCATGTTGATGCCTAAGAGAGTCAAGCGCCGTCGCGTAATGCGCGGTCGCATGAAGGGCAAGGCAAGCCGCGGCAACTTTGTTGCCTACGGTGATTTTGGCCTGCAGGCCACCGAGCCTTGCTGGGTTACCTCCAGACAGATCGAGGCCGCCCGTATTGCGATGACCCGCTTCATCCGCCGCGGCGGTCAGGTTTGGATCAAGATTTTCCCCGACAAGCCCGTTACTCAGAAGCCTGCCGAGACCCGCATGGGCTCCGGTAAGGGCTCTCCCGAGTACTGGGTAGCCGTTGTGAAGCCCGGCCGCGTGCTCTTTGAGATCGCGGGCGTCCCCGAGGAGACCGCGCGCGAGGCGCTGCGTCTGGCTTCCCACAAGCTGCCTCTTAAGACCAAGATCGTCGCGAAGGACAAGGGTGGTGAAGAATAATGAAGGCGAATAAGTATTTTGATATGACGGATACTGAGCTGGATCAGCAGCTGACGGAGCTGAAGTCGGAGCTGTTCAACCTTCGCTTTCAATTGGCTACCGGCCAGCTTCAGAATCCTATGATGATCCGCGAGACGAAGCGCAACATCGCCAGGGTCAAGACTATTCTGCGTGATCGTCAGATCAAGGCGCAGGCCTGATCACGATACGGAAAGGAGAAACCTCAATGTCTGAAGTCAGAGGAAACCGTAAGACCCGCGTAGGAATCGTGGTCAGCGATAAAATGGACAAGACCATCGTTGTTGCGATCAGAACCCGTGTCAAGCACGGCCTGTACGGAAAGATCATGAACCGTACCACCAAGCTGAAAGCGCACGATGAGAACAATACCTGCAGCGTCGGCGACGTCGTCAGGGTGATGGAGACCCGTCCCTTGAGCAAGGAAAAGCGCTGGAGACTGGTTGAGATCGTCGAAAAGGCGAAGTAAGCCGAGGATAGGGAGGGTAAACAGAATATGGTACAACCGCAGACCAGATTAAAGGTTGCCGATAATTCCGGCGCCAAAGAGATCATGTGCATCCGAGTTCTCGGCGGTTCCTTCCGTGGCTCCGGCAGCATCGGCGACATCATCGTCGCCTCTGTCAAGAGCGCGACGCCCGGCGGCACGGTCAAGAAGGGCGACGTGGTAAAGGCCGTGATCGTCCGCACCGTCAAGTCCAAGCGCCGTCCGGATGGCACCTACATTCGCTTTGACGATAACGCCGCCGTCGTCATCAACGACGCGAAGCAGCCCCGCGGCACCCGCATCTTCGGGCCGGTGGCACGCGAGCTGCGCGAGAAGGATTTCATGAAGATCGTCTCGCTCGCGCCCGAAGTGCTTTAATTGGAGGTAGACGACATGGCTACGCCTAAAAAGATTCACGTAAAGAAGAATGACACCGTAGTGGTGATTTCCGGCAAGGATGCCGGCAAGAAGGGCAAGGTGCTCGTCGCCATGCCCGCTGCAGGCAAGATCATCGTAGAGGGTGTCGCGATGGCTACCAAGCACAAGAAGCCGCGCGGCATGGGCCAGCAGGGTGGCATTATCCACCAGGAAGCCCCCATTTACGCCTCCAAGGTGATGCTGGTTTGCCCCAGCTGCGGCAAGCCCACCCGACTCGCCCACAAGCTGCTTGAGGACGGCAACAAGGTTCGTCTGTGCAAGAAGTGCGGCGAGACCTTCTAAATCAAGCAAGGGAGGGACATGAAATGTCTAGATTGAAGGATAAGTATAAGTCCGAAGTCGCCCCTGCTATGATGGCGAAGTTCGGCTACAAGAATGTGATGCAGATTCCCCGCCTGGAGAAGATCGTCATCAACATGGGCCTGGGCGAGACGAAAGACAACCCCAAGTCCTTTGACGCGGCGCTGGCGGATCTGACCATCATCGCCGGCCAGAAGCCTCTGGCGACGCTGGCGAAAAAATCCGTCGCAAACTTCAAGGTCCGCGAGGGCATGAAGATCGGCGCCAAGGTCACGCTGCGCAACGAGCGCATGTACGAGTTCGCGGACAAGCTGATGAACATCGCGCTGCCCCGCGTTCGTGACTTCCGCGGCGTTTCCACCAAGGCCTTTGACGGCCGCGGCAACTATGCCCTGGGCATCCGCGAGCAGCTGCTGTTCCCGGAAATCGAGTACGACAAGGTCGACAAGATCCGCGGCATGGAAATGATCTTTGTCACCACCGCCCAGACCGACGAAGAGGCCAAGGAGCTGCTCAGACTGCTGGGCATGCCCTTTGCGCAGGCGTAATTAGAGGAGGGGAGCAATATGGCTAAGAAATCCATCGTCATCCGTCAGCAGAGGGAGCCCAAGTTCTCCACCCGCGCTTACACGCGCTGCCGCATCTGCGGCCGCCCGCACTCGGTTCTCAGAAAGTACGGCATCTGCCGCATTTGCTTCCGCGAGCTTGCGTACAAGGGCGAGATTCCCGGCGTGCGCAAGGCGAGCTGGTAAACCGGAGTAGACGGAAGGAGGTAAGACAATGATCGTAAATGATCCCATCGCAGATATGCTGACCCGTATCCGCAACGCTCTGGTTGCAAAGCACGACTCGATCCTGGTCCCCGCTTCCAATGAGAAGAAGGCTGTTGCCAAGATTCTCCTGGACGAAGGCTTTGTAAAGTCTGTGGATCTGGTGGAAGACGGCGTGCAGGGCGCGATCAAGATCGGCCTGAAGTACGACGCCAACCGCAAGAGCGTGATCACGGGACTTAAGAAGATTTCCAAGCCCGGCCTTCGCGTTTACGCGAAGTGCGAGGAACTGCCGAAGGTGCTTGGCGGCCTGGGCATTGCCATCATCTCGACGTCCAAGGGCGTCATGACCGATAAAGAAGCCCGCAAGAACGCAGTCGGCGGCGAAGTCCTCTGCTACGTTTGGTAAGCGCTTGAACATTTGGAGGTAATTGAATTATGTCGAGAATCGGCAGACATCCGGTTGCCATCCCTGCGGGCGTGACGGTCAAGGTGGACGAACACAACGTCGTCACCGTCAAGGGCCCCAAGGGTGAGCTGACCCAGCACATTCATCCCGATATGAAGATCGAAATCGAGGGCGCGACCCTTACCGTGAGCCGCCCCTCCGACGATAAGATGCACAGAAGCCTGCACGGGCTGAGCCGCACGCTGATCAACAACATGGTCGTCGGCGTCACCCAGGGCTACCAGAAGGCGCTGGACGTGGTCGGCGTCGGCTACCGTGCCCAGATGCAGGGCAAGAACCTGGTGCTCACCATCGGCTACTCGCATCCCGTTGAAATGGTTCCCGAAGAGGGCATCGCCTTTGAGTGCCCCACCCCGAACAAGATCGTGGTCAAGGGGATCGACAAGCAGCGCGTGGGCGCTGTGGCTGCCAACGTCCGTTCTGTCCGCGAGCCCGAACCCTATCATGGCAAGGGCATCAAGTATGAAACCGAAGTCGTCCGCCGCAAGGAAGGCAAGACCGGTAAGAAGTAAAGGGGTGAGCGCAAGTGATCCAGAAGAGGGACAAAAACGAAATTCGCAGGATTCGTCACGAGCGCGTCCGCAAGAAGATCTCCGGCACTGCAGAGCGTCCGCGCTTCTGCGTGTACCGCAGCAACAAGAACATTTACGTTCAGGTAATCGACGATACCAAGGGCATGACGCTCTGTCAGGCCTCCACCCTGGACAAGGATCTCCAGCCGCAGCTTGAGACCGTGGACAAAAAGGGTGCGGCCGCGCTGGTGGGCAAGCTTGCCGCCGAGCGCGCCCTGGCTGCCGGCATCAAGGAAGTGGTTTTCGACCGCGGTGGTTACATCTACACCGGTCGCGTGGCGCAGGTCGCCGCAGCCGCTCGTGAGGCTGGCTTGGATTTCTAAACGTAAGGAGGGAAAAGGATGCAGCGCTTTAATCATCGCGAGGAGAGCGAATTTAAGGAAAAACTCGTAGCTGTCAACCGCGTGAGCAAGACCGTCAAGGGCGGCCGCAACATGCGCTTTAGCGCGTTGGTCGTCATCGGTGATGAGAAGGGCCGCGTCGGTTACGGCATGGGCAAGGCGGTTGAAATCCCCGAGGCCATCCGCAAGGCGGTCGAGGATGCCAAGAAGCATCTGGTCACCGTGCCGATCGTCGGCACCAGCATTCCTCACGAGGTCATCGGCAAGTATGGCACCGGCAAGGTGGTGCTGATGCCCGCGCCCGAGGGCTCCGGCGTGATCGCCGGCGGTCCCGCCCGCGCGGTTATCGAGCAGGCCGGCATCAAGGATATCGTCACCAAGTCTTACGGCACCAACAACCCCATCAACGTCGTCAAGGCGACTGTGGATGGACTGAGCCAGCTGAAGACCATCGAGGAAGTCGCGCGCCTGCGCGGCAAGTCCGTCGAAGAGCTGTTGGGCTAAAGGAGGGTGTTTGAAAATGAAGCTTAAGATTACGCTGAATAAGAGCACCATCGCCTGCAAGAAGAACCAGATCGCGACCATTGAGGCCCTGGGTCTCAAGAAGATCCGTTCCTCCGTCATTCAGCCCGACAATCCCGCGATCCGCGGCATGATCTTCACGGTCAAGCACATGGTTTCTGTTGAAGAAATCGCTGAATAAGTAGGAGGTACGCTATGAAGCTCCACGAGATTTCTCCCGCAGCCGGCGCCACCACCGCTCCCAAGAGACTGGGCCGCGGCGTGGGCTCCGGCCTGGGCAAGACTTCCGGCAAGGGCCACAAGGGTTCCAAGGCCCGTTCCGGCGGCGGCAAGGCGCAGGGCTTTGAGGGCGGCCAGATGAAGCTGGTTCGCCGCATTCCCAAGCGCGGCTTTACCAACATCTACGCCAAGCAGTACGCCATCATCAACCTGGCGGACCTGGAAGGCTTTGAGGCAGGCGCCGTGGTGGACGCCACCGCGCTGAAGAACGCCGGCATCGTCAAGAACGTCAAGGACGGCGTAAAGGTCCTGGGCAATGGCGAGCTGAGCAAGAACCTGACGGTCAAAGCGGCTAAGTTCTCCGCGACCGCGAAGGAAAAGATCGAGGCAAATGGTGGGAAAGCAGAGGTGATCTAACGTGCTTGAAACTTTCCGCAATGCCTGGAAGGTGGAGGATCTCCGCAAGAAGATCATCTACACGTTGATCATGCTCCTGATTTACCGCGTCGGCTCGATCATCCCGATCCCCGGCGTCAACGTCGAGTACATCTCCCAGCAGGTGAACAACATCTCCCTGCTGGGCATGCTCGATTTCATCAATGGCCAGAACTTCTCCAATTTCACGATCTTTGCGATGGGCATCTCGCCCTACATCACCTCGTCCATCATCATGCAGCTGCTGTGCGTGGCCATTCCCACGCTGGAGCGCCTGCAGAAGGAGGGCGAGGAGGGCCGTAAGAAGATCGCGCAGATCACCCGCGTGGTCACCATCGCGCTGGGCTGCATCATGGCCATCGGCATCATCGTGGGCCTGGGCTCCGGAGCCATGTATCGGGGCGCGGACGCCAATTTCCTGGACTACCTGCTCGTGTTCCTGTCCCTTGCGGCCGGCACCGCGCTGACCATGTGGATCGGCGAGCACATCACGGAAAACGGCGTGGGCAATGGTATTTCTCTGTTAATCTTTGTAGGTATTATTGCCAGCTTCCCCGGAGAGGTTTATACTGGTATCCAGTCGGTCATAGCCAAACCCATGACCGCCTGGCTCATTCCCCTGGTCATCGTCGGCATCCTGGTGCTGGTGGTGGGCATTGTGTTCGTCGATGGCGGCCAGCGCAGGATCCCTGTGCAGTACGCCAAGCGCATGGTGGGCCGCAAGATGTACGGCGGTCAGTCCACGTACATCCCGCTCAAGGTGAACTCCTCCGGCGTCATGCCGCTGATCTTCGCCATCTCCATCATCCAGTTCCCGGGCCTGATCGCCCAGTTCTGGCCGACGAGCGGCTTTGCTCTGTGGTATGCGAAGTGGTTCTCCGCCTCCAGCTGGCTGTACATGGTTGTGTACGCGCTGCTGATCCTGGGCTTTACCTACTTCTACACCATGATCTCCTTCAACCCCGTTGAAATGAGCAAGAATCTGCAGCAGAACGGCGGCTTCATCCCCGGCATCCGTCCGGGCAAGCCCACTGCTGATTACCTGACGCGCATCTCCAACCGCATCACGCTCTTTGGCGCCATCTTCCTTGCGGTCATTGCGGTCATCCCCTCTGCGATCCTGGCGATTGCGGGCGTCAGAGCGCCCTTTACCGCCTCCGGTATCCTGATTGTGGTGTCCGTGGCCCTGGAGACGACCCAGCAGCTGGAAGCGCAGATGATGATGCGCCACTACAAGGGCTTCATGAAGTGAGTCCCTGCCATGACATAAGGAGGAAGCTTATATGAAGATCGTGTTCTTAGGCCCTCCCGGTGCCGGCAAAGGTACGCAGGCTGAGCACATCATCGCCAAGCTCTCCATTCCGCAGATCAGCACCGGGGAGATCCTCCGCCGTGCCATCCGCGAAAAGACCCCCACGGGTCTGGAGGCGCAGAGTTACATCGAAAAGGGCGCGCTGGTGCCCGACGATGTCGTGGTGCGCATTGTGCGTGAGCGGCTTGCGGAGGCGGACTGCGCGGGCGGTTATCTGCTCGACGGCTTTCCGCGCACGGTGCCCCAGGCAGAGGCGCTGGATTCCTTCGAGACAATCGACGCCGTGATCAACCTGGAGGTGCCGCGCGAGCTGCTGATCCATCGTCTGAGCGGGCGCAGGGTCTGCGCCGCGTGCGGCTACACCACCCACATCGACCGCGGCGAGGACAAGTGCGTCAAGTGCGGCGGCGAGCTGACCCAGAGGAAGGACGACGCGCCCGAATCCGTCGAAAACCGCCTGGTGGTCTACGAGCAGCAGACCAAGCCTCTGATCGAGTACTACGCCCGCAAGGGCCTGCTGACCAATGTTGACGGCGCCAAGCCTCTCCAAGAGGTGACCAAGGCCATACTGGCCGCGCTTGGGTGCAACGAATGATTACGTATAAAACACCAGCCGAGATCGAAAAAATGCGCGCAGCGGGCGTCGTGCTCTACGAAGCCCTCAAGGCCGTAAAGGCCGCCGTCCGTCCCGGCGTGACCACGCTGGAACTGGACGGCATAGCCGAGCGCGTCATTCGATCCTACGGCGCCATCCCCTCCGAGAAGGGTTATGAGGGCTTCCCCGGCTCCATCTGCGCGTCGCCCGACGACATGGTGGTTCACGGCATCCCCTCGGACAAGGTCGTGCTCAAAGAGGGACAGATCATTTCCATCGACTGCACCGTGCTGCTGGACGGCTATCAGGTGGACGCGGCAAGGACCTTCCCCGTCGGGAGGATCAGCGCCGAAGCGCAAAGCCTGATCGACGCGGCAAAGGAAGCCTTTGGCAAGGGTCTGGAGCAGGCGCTGGCCGGAAACCGCATAGGAGACATATCAAACGCCATTCAAACTTGCGTTGAGGGACATGGGTATGGAGTTGTGCGCAGCCTGTGCGGCCACGGAATCGGCAAGGAAATGCACGAAGACCCCGAGGTGCCAAACTTCGGGCGCGCGGGCCATGGCCTGCGGCTTCGTCAAGGGCTGTGTATCGCGGTGGAGCCCATGATCACGGCGGGGGACTACAAGGTCTATATCGCCGCGGACGATTGGGCGTTCCTCACGCGCGATCACTCCCTAAGTGCGCACTATGAGAACACTTTGGCCATTACCGCGTCGGGCGCTCCGCTGATCCTCACCATGCCAGACGGCTTTGAGGGGGAGGACGTATGAGCCTGAACGAGTACACGCTTGGGCAGGTTGTCCAGTCGACGCAGGGGCGCGACGCCGGACGGGATTTCGTCGTGGTGGGCATTGTGGATGAAAGCTACGTGCTCATCGCCGACGGCGGCCTTCGGCGCATCGACCGGCCGAAGAAGAAGAAAATCAAGCACCTAATTCCAAAGCAGGAATATTTTTCCAGTCTTAAGGAAAAGCTAACCTGCGGGCAAAGAATCTATGATTCCGAGCTGCGCAAGGCTCTGGCGTCCTTAAGGGATCAAGGATTGTAAAGCGCCTTGCAAGGAGGTTTAGCATCAGTGTCTAAGCAGGATGTCATCGAAGTCGAAGGCACGGTCACGGAGGCCTACCCGAACGCCATGTTCCAGGTGGAGCTGCCCAACGGCCATAAGATCCTCGCGCATATATCCGGCAAGCTTAGGATGAACTTCATCCGGATCCTTCCGGGTGATAAAGTAACCATAGAGCTCTCGCCCTATGACCTGACCAGGGGAAGGATCACCTGGCGCGGCAAGGCGTAACACAATCAAAGCAACGGAGGAAACAAACATGAAAGTTAGACCGTCTGTAAAGCCGATGTGCGAAAAGTGCAAGATCATCAAGCGCAAGGGCCGCGTCATGGTCATTTGCGAGAATCCGAAGCACAAGCAGCGTCAGGGCTAAGAGTACCGCTTTATCTGATTGCGTAGTGCGGCTGCACGGGAGAATTCCTGTGAACTGCGTGATTTTGATAGGATATACCAAATCACAACAATTGACCTACTAAAACACGGAGGTGTTGAGGCACAATGGCACGTATAGCGGGTGTTGACCTGCCCAGAGAAAAGCGCGTCGAAATCGGACTGACCTACATCTTTGGCATCGGCAGAACCACTGCCGACAAGATCCTTGCGGAAACCGGCATCAACCCGGATACCCGCATCAAGGATCTGAGCGAAACCGAAGTGGCGCAGCTTAGGGATTATATCGAACACAACCTGAAGGTGGAGGGCGATCTCCGCCGCGAGGTTTCTCTCAATATCAAGCGTCTTGTCGAGATCGGCTGCTACCGCGGCGTTCGTCATCGCCGTGGCCTGCCCGTGCGCGGACAGTCCACCAAGCAGAACGCGCGTACCCGCAAGGGCCCCAAGAAGCAGGTCGCGGGCAAGAAAAAGGCCAAGTAAGAGCCTGAACGATAGGAGGGAACATCATGGCGAAGACCACTAAAGTGACCAAGCGTGTGGTTCGCAGACGCAAGGAGCGCAAGAACGTCGAGCGCGGCGCCGCGCATATCGCTTCGTCCTTCAACAATACCATCGTTACCATCACCGATACCGCCGGCAACGCCCTGTCCTGGGCCAGCGCGGGCGGCCTGGGCTTCCGCGGCAGCAAGAAGTCCACGCCCTTTGCGGCGCAGATGGCTGCCGAGACGGCCGCCAAGGCTGCCATGGAGCATGGCCTCAAGACCGTCGAAGTGTACGTCAAGGGCCCCGGTTCCGGACGCGAGGCGGCGATCCGCTCGCTGCAGGCTGCCGGCCTGGAGGTTTCCATGATCAAGGACGTCACCCCCATTCCGCACAACGGATGCCGTCCCCCCAAGCGCAGAAGAGTTTAATACAGGAGGTAAAGATAAGCCATGGCACGTTATACTGGTTCTGTTTGCCGCCTGTGCAGACGCGAGGGCACTAAGCTCTTCCTCAAGGGCGACCGCTGCTATTCCGCAAAGTGCGCCATTTCCAAGCGCCCCACCCCTCCCGGCCAGCATGGTCAGGCGAGGGCCAAGAAGATGAGCGAATACGGCATGCAGCTGCGTGAGAAGCAGAAGGTCCGCCGCACCTACGGCGTGCTGGAGACGCAGTTCCGCCGCACCTTTGAAACCGCAGACCGCATCAAGGGCATCACCGGTGACAACCTGCTGATCCTGCTGGAGCGCCGTCTGGACAATGTCGTCTACCGTCTGGGTCTGGCCTCCTCCAGAGCGCAGGCCCGTCAGTTCGTCCGTCACGGTCACATCACCGTCAACGGCAAGAAGGT
>DKYK01000056.1:2385-19770 GCA_002492415.1 Christensenella sp. UBA7102 | reverse complement strand
ATCCCCTCCTTCGAGGTGGAGGCCGGCCAGGTCATCGGCGTGCGCGAGCGCAGCCGTGACATGGAGCACTTCAAGGCGCTGCGCGAGGGCACGACCCACGTCGTCCCCAAGTGGCTGACCTTTGAGGCGGAGCAGCTGCAGGGCACTGTCAATGCGCTGCCCACCCGCGAGGACGTCGATATGGCGTTCGAGGAGCACCTCATCGTCGAGCTGTACTCCAAGTAAGCTTGCGGCAAGTGAGGATGCGCCCCATGCGCTTGCACCAATCTTACCGCAATGCAACTTGTGCTTGATGAGGAGGGATAGAGCCTATGATAGAAATGGAAAAGCCCAGAATCGAGTGTGTCGAGATCAGCGAAGGCAACCTGTACGGAAAGTTCGTCGTAGAGCCGCTGGAGCGCGGTTTTGGCACGACCTTGGGCAATTCACTGCGCAGGATTTTGCTTTCCTCGTTGCCCGGCGTGGCGGTCTCCTCTGTCCGCATCGAGGGCGTCTTGCATGAGTTTTCCACGATCCCTGGGGTCAAGGAGGATGTCACCGAGATCATCCTCAACCTCAAGGCGTTGTCCGCAAAGCTGTATTGCGACGGCCCCAAGGTCGTCACCATCAACGCCTCCGGCGAGTGCGTGGTGACGGCCGGGGACATCGTTTGCGACGAGCAGGTCGAGATCATCAATCCCGACCTGGTCATTGCGACCTTGAACGAGGATGCGCACCTGAACATGGAGATCACCCTGTGCAAGGGCCGCGGTTACGTGTCGTCCGACCGCAACAAGACGCCCAACATGCCCATCGGCGTGCTGCCCGTGGACTCCATCTTCACCCCCATCCGCAAGGTCAATTACACCATCGAGAACACGCGCGTCGGCCAGATGACGGACTACGACAAGCTCACCCTCGAGGTGTGGACAGATGGAAGCATCAAGCCGGATGAAGCCACCTCTATGGCGGCGAAGATTCTATCCGAGCATCTCATGCTGTTTATCAATCTTACCGAAAACGTTGTGCCGGTGGACTTCAACGAGCCGGAAGACAACAAGATGGAAAAGGTGCAGGAGATGACCATCGAAGAGTTGGATCTTTCCGTCCGCGCCTACAACTGCCTCAAGCGCGCCAACATCAACACGGTTGCCGAGTTGATCCAGCGCAACGAGGAGGATATGATGAAAGTGCGCAACCTGGGCAAGAAATCGCTCGAGGAAGTGGAGCAGAAGCTCGCCGCGCTGGGCCTTGGCCTGCGCCGCAGCGAAGAATAAGCTCTCCGCACCATAAAAACGTACTGATGTCAGACGCCCGCGGGAAAAATAAGCGCCCGGGCGAAACGCAAGGAGGGAAACAACCATGGCCACTGAACGCAAGCTCGGCCGCCCGGCCGACCAGCGTAAGGCACTCCTGCGCAACCAGGTCTCTCAGCTGATCTGGAACGGCAAGATCGTCACCACCCTGGATCGCGCTAAGGAAGTGCGCTCCATCGCGGAAAAGCTCATTACTCTTGCTATGCGCGAGTGTGATAACACTGTTGAGGTCACCAAGACCTATAAGAACGACAAGGGGCAGGAAGTCACCGAAACCTTCGTCAACGACGCGCCCACCAAGCTGCACGCGCGCCGCATCCTGATGTCCTACCTCTACGACATCCAGGAGACCAAGAAGGACGATGAGTCCAAGGCCGATTACAAGGCCCGCACCAAGGACAACAAGCATCCCATCATTGAGAAGATGTTCCGTGAATATGCGCCCAAGTACAACAAGCGCAAGGCGGAGCTCGGCCAGGGCGGGGGCTACACCCGCATCCTGAAGATGGGCCCCCGCAAGGGCGACGGCGCTGAAATGGTGATCCTGGAGCTCATCTAAAAAACTAAAAACAGAGGACATCCGGTTCGGATGTCCTCTGTTTTTAGTTGCAGAAGCGCCATGCAAAAGATGATGCTCATCTTTTGCATGGGGGGAGAAAATTCGCGCACGGCTTTGCCGCACACGAATTTTTCTTTATAGGTAGCGATTTTGCATCGACTTATGCTTTGGAAACGGATAGCGTGAATTGCTCATCTAAATTTCGGCAGCCTGACTTGCAGAAAATCGCACAGAAGACGGGATACACGCCCCCGGTTTCGGATTTGGACATGAAGGGGGCTGTGCCCCGTTCAAACTTCCTCCTGGGGGATTCCGGCGGAGTTTTACTGCGCATCCGCAAGGGGCAGTTCCGGATGGGCTTTTGCAAATTCTGCGTTGGCAAGGCGCGTGAATTCATTGGGCGTGGAGCGTTCCAAACCCAGCTGCTGCGGCGTGATGGCGCA
Organism: Christensenella sp. UBA7102; assembly: GCA_002492415.1. Taxonomy (GTDB): domain Bacteria; phylum Bacillota; class Clostridia; order Christensenellales; family UBA1750; genus Spyradocola. The sequence goes on along the minus strand of DKYK01000056.1, from coordinate 17,473 downwards.
CAGCAGATAGGGCAGCAGGGGGACTTCCTGCCGCACCTTGAGATGTGCGCCGTCACGGATCAGCAGCCCGTCCCGGGCGAGTGCGGCGGCGTCAAAGTAGAGCCGCGCACCGGGCGTGTAGCTGGCGTTTTCGTCCATGTTGATGCGGTCCGTCTGCTTGGAGAGCACCACGATCTCGCCCGCGACGTGCCCCGTGGAGAACATCACATAGTCGGAAAAATCCGGCGGATCGCCCAGGCGCGCGCCGATGGGCGCAGGCTCCCAGTCGGCGTGCTGCGCATGCAGCGCCCTCCAGCAGCGCACCGCGCCGTCCCGCAGGATGCCTGTCCAGCCTTGCGGCGTGGTGCTGTGCACCAGCACGGACGGCTCCCAGGGCCGCAGTGCGCGCTCGTCATGGGGGTGTCCCGCCGTCGCTGCCAGCGCGTGCGCGCGGTCCGCCTCATCCATCGCGCACAGCACGTTGTGCCCCAACTCTTGCTGGTAGCGCAGAAAATCCGACACCGCGTATTCCCAATGCGCGGCGAGGCGGCTGACCAGCAGCGCGTAGGGAGAGCCGTTGCGCGCACCGCACAGCAGCCGGTATCCCGAGCTGTCCGTCAGGCGCAGGATCACGTCGCTGTCACCAAAAGGACGGCCTGTGACTGGGTTTTGGGCGCATTCCACCCAATCTGGCGCAGTAAACCACAGCATATGCCTTGCCACCTCCTGTTTTTTTCAGTATACCATGTGCGCGCAGGCCATACAAGTTGTTTCCAATCAGATAAAGCGCGCGGGAACGATTGACAAGGAGGGATTTTCCATATAATCTAATAGTGGACATGCTTGCGAAACGGAGTGAAAAGGATGACTTGGTTTCGAGTTGAAAATATGAAAAAGAAACGCAACGTGGCGGCGCTGGGCAAGGCGGCGCGTCGCGGCCGCGCCGCGCGGCGGCAGGAGGCGGTGCAGGCGCTGGCCGACATCGGCGACGGCGAGGCCACGCGCATGCTGCTGCAGCTGGCCGCAAGCGACGACATTGCGGTGTGGGAGCCCGCGCAGCGCGCGCTGATGGATATCCGCAATGAGGCCGCCATTCCCGCGCTGTGCGACGCGCTGGTGTCGGGCAACTACGCTGTGACCAAGCCCGTGCTCGCCGCGCTGATCAATATGGACGGCGACCGCGCGCTGGGCGGCCTGCTCAAGGCTCTGGAGGACGAGCGTCTCGCGCCCGACGTGCTGGTGGCGCTGCGCGGCAGGAACCGCGCCGAGATGGTTCAGCCCCTGGAGGATCTGCTGATGAGCCAGACCGAGAAGGAGGCAGATGCCGCCAAGACGCGCCTGTGGCAGCAGGCGATGTGCCGCGACGTGGTGTCGCTGCTGGGAGAGGTGGACGACATCGGCGCCGTCAAGGCGCTGCACAAGTTCCTGCGGCTGCGCCCGTGCGCGCCTGCGCGGTTGCGCAACCTGGCGGCGCACGCGCTGGCGGCCAAAGGATTGGCGGGCGAGCAGGCGCTGGCAGGCTACGTGGGCGAGGATCTGTCCGACGTGGGCCGCGTGGCGCTGTTGCTGGAGTGCATGCCCAACGACGAGCTGTGCGACATCCTCTTTGAAGTGATGCCGCCCAAGAGCGCCGACGACTTTGGACAGGCGCTGATGGCCTGCCTGGGCCGCATGCAGCCCGAGCTGTGGAAATACATCGTGCAGCTGCTGGAGCGGCTGGATCGCGACAACGCCCGCAGCGCGCTGCTGCTGTGGTTTGTGCAGACCAAGGCGGCAAGCGAGGACGCCGCCTACATGCTGGCGCGCCACGGAAATACCCGCCCCGTGCTGGTCAAACGGCTGGTGGACATGGTGCGCTTTGAGGAGCGCGACATCCGCTTGCGCGCCGGGAACCTGCTCAACCGCCTCTATGACGATAAGCTCATCGCCGAGGAGGGCGTGCATCTGGTGCAGGCTAAAAAGGACGAAGCCGGCGAAATCGCGGATTACGAATACATCGGATATAAGGATTAGGAGGAAGAAATCATGCAGGCAAGACTGACCATCGACAAGGACTTCACGCTGGGCAAGATCGACGAGCGCATCTATGGCTCCTTCATCGAGCACCTGGGCCGCGCGGTGTACACCGGCATCTTTGAGCCCGGCCACGATACCGCCGACGAGCAGGGCTTCCGTCGGGACATCATGGATCTGATCCGCAGGCTCAACATTCCCATCATCCGCTACCCGGGCGGCAACTTCGTCTCCGGCTACCGCTGGACCGACGGCATCGGCCCCAGGGAAAGCCGCCCCAAGCGCTTGGACTACGCCTGGGCCTCGCTGGAGCCCAACCAGTTCGGCATTGACGAATTCGCCGACTGGTGCAAGAAGGCGGGCACGACCGCGATGGTGGCGGTGAATCTGGGCACCGGTACCCCCCAGCAGGCCGCCGACATGGTGGAGTACTGCAACTTTGCGGGCGGCACCTACTGGTCCGACCTGCGCATCCAAAACGGCCACAAGGATCCGCACAATTTCCGCGTCTGGTGCCTGGGCAATGAGATGGACGGCCCCTGGCAGACGGGCGCAAAAACCGCTGACGAGTATGGCCGCGCCGCCAACGAAGCCGCCAAGATGATGAAGTGGGTGGACCCCACCATCGAGCTGGTCGCCTGCGGCTCTTCCGGCATGGATCTGCCCACTTATCCCGAGTGGGACCGCAAGGTGCTCCAGCACACCTACGATAACGTGGATTTCATCTCCATGCACCGCTACTACGGCTATAACGGCAGCGTGGAGGACTATTTGGCCAGCTACGCGGACCTGGACGCCTTCCTCGCGGCGGGCATCGCGGCGGCGGACTATGTCAAGGCCTACAAGCGCTCCAAGAAGGTGATGAAGATCTCCCTGGACGAGTGGAACGCCTGGTACGGCACCCACGGCCCCAAGCCCGAGGAGGCGTGGACCGTCGCGCCGCCCATCCACGAGCAGACCTACAACGTCATGGACGCGCTGTGCGTCGGCGGCCTGCTGACCACCATCCTCAACCGCTCCGACCGCGTGCGCATGGGCTGCATCGCGCAGCTGGTCAACTGCCTGGCCATCCTGATGACGGAACCGGGCAAGGGCGCTTATGCGCAGACCACCTACTACCCCTTCCTGCACGCCTCCCTCTACGGCCGCGGCGAGGCGCTGCGCGCCATGCTCAAGGCGCCGAAGATGGAGACCAGGCACGGCGCGGTGGATTCCGTGGCCAGCGCCGTCACCTTTGACGAAGAGAAGGGCGAGCTGACCGTGTTTGCGCTCAACCTGGCCGACGAGGCCGCCCAGCTCACCGTAAACGCCCGCTCCTTTGAGAACCTTTCGCCCATCGAGCACATCGTGCTGGATGGCGAGCTGTTTGCCTGCAACACCTTCGACACGCCCGAAGCCGTGCTGCCGCGCAGCGTCGCGACCGCCGCCTGCGAAAAGGGCGTGGCTACGGTCACGCTGCCCGCCCGCTCCTGGAACGTGCTGCGGTATACGATCTGACGGCCGCAAAAGAGGAAGTCTCATCTTTTTCTGCAGCGGAAGCGCTTTTCCACCGGCAGAGATTTTGAGAACAGGGGAGACGGCGTGCGCAGCCATCCCCGGGGCGTCGTTGGATTATTTGTGAGGCTCGCTGCAAGGCGGGCCTCTTTTGCGCATCGGAGAGAAATTTTTGCCAATTCTGCATCCGTGTGCAACCAAACGCCAAAACAGTCCGTCTAATGAAATGAGCGCAGGCGGGCGGGTAAAAAATGGGTAGAAAAAACCGCCCAAGCAACGCTTGAGCGGCTGTGGTGCCGGTGGCCGGACTCGAACCGGCACGCCCTCGCGGGCGGTGGATTTTGAGTCCACTACGTCTGCCAATTCCATCACACCGGCGAACTTGGAATTCACGCAAAATAGTATAGCATTTCTTCGCGGAGATTGCAAGGGGTCTGCGGCCATCCGCGGGAGAATTATGTAAGGCGGAGCAATAAGGGGAGGAAGGACATGGACATCGATATGCTGAACCTGCGGCGTGCGGTGCGCGGCGACGAGCGCGCGTTTGAGACGCTGATCGGGCCGTATCTGGACACGACATACCGGCTGTGTCTGCGCATGATGGGCGATGAGCAGGATGCGGCGGACATGGCGCAGGAGGCGCTGGTGCGCGCGTGGCGGGCGTTGGGAAGCTACAAGGGACAGTCGCGGTTTTCCACCTGGCTGTACCGGGTGACGTGCAACGTGTGCCTGGACGAGCTGCGCCGGCGCAAGAACATACAGACGCAGTCGCTGAGCGCATTGCAGGAGGCGGGTGTGGAGCTGGTGGATCCCGGGCAGACGCCCGAGATGGCCGCCGAGAGCGCGCAGACCCGGCGTGAGCTGACCGAGGCCATCGGCCAGCTGTCGCAGGAGCATCGCGCGGCGCTGGTGCTGCGCGACGTGCACGGCCTGCCGTATGAAGAGATCGCGCAGATACTGGACGTAAACCTGAACACCGTCAAATCCCGCATCAGCAGGGCGCGCGCGTCGCTGCGGGCGATTTTGTCCCGGGAGCGGAACTTTCCGGCACGACCTGCGTCTAAAGGAGCAGAAGGGAGGGACGAAAAATGAAGTGCAATCGCATCGTAGAGGCGATGGACGGATATTTGGACGGCAGTCTGACGCCGCTGGAAATGGGGATGGTGGAATCGCACGTCGAACAGTGCGCGGCTTGCCGGGAGGAGCTGGCGCGGCGCAGGGCGCTGCTGGACCAGCTGAATCGTCTGGACGAGGACGTCAAGGCCCCCGAGGGGCTGCTGGAAGGCGCGATGCAGCGCATCCATGCGCAGAGGAAGCCCAAGCGCCGGGCGGCCTACTGGATCGCGGGCGGCGTGGCGGCGGCGCTGTGCGTCACCGCGGGGCTGGCGGGCCTGGGCGCGATGCTGATGGGCGGCGCGAGCAAAATGGCGCAGACGCCCATGGCGGCGGAGCCGAGCGGGGGCTACTATACCAATGCGACGATGGACGCAGGCGCGGCTTATGACATGCCGACCGCCGCAGAAGAAGAGAAGGCGTGGGATGCCGCTGCCGCAATCGAGACGCCGAAGGGAGAGCCCGAGGCGGCCCCGGCGCCTTCACCCGCCGAGGGCGCCGCCGAAACCATGGTACAGGGCGCCGCGAAAGACAGCGCCGAGGATGGCGCGCAGTACGGCCTGAAGATCATCCGCGACGCGCATATCGAGATTCAAACCGAGAACTATGACGGGGATGTGGAGCGCCTGCGCGCGCTGGTGGAGGAGTTCGGCGGATTCATCACGTCGAACGACGAACAGGGGAGCAGCGCCTATAACGAGCGCTACGGAAGCAGCAGCCGGTATTCGTACATGAGCGTCCGCGTGCCGTCGGGTTCGCTGGACAGCTTTCTGGAGCAGGCCAGGCAGGTGGGCATCGTGACCAACAGCGGCGTCACCGAGAGCGACGTGACCGCCAGCTACGTGGACACCGACCGCAGGCTGAAGGCCTATCAGAAGCAGTACGACCGCGTGCTGGCGATGATGGATCAGGCCGGGACCGTGGAGGAGCTGATCCAGATCGAGAGCGAGCTGTCGCGCCTGGAGCTGCAGATCGAGGACTGCCAGGGCCAGCTCAACTATTGGGACAGCCGCGTGGGGTATTCCACGGTCAATATCTACCTGGACGAAGTGCGGCGCGCGGTGGCCGTGACGGAGAACGCGACGCTTGGCGAGCGGATGCGCAGTGCGCTGGCCGACAGCTGGTACGGGTTTGTCGAGGGCGCGAAGGACGCGCTGGTGGGCGCCTACGCGGCGCTGCCCTACATCGCGGTGTGGGTGCTGGCGCTGGGCGCGGTATCGGCGATCATTGCGCTCATCGTGCGCGGCGTCAGGAGGAAAAACAGAAAGCGCTAAACGCGTTGGAGAAAAAGAGCTGCCCGTGCGGGAGAAACCGGCACGGGCAGCTCTTTTGTGGGAATTTGCGGGCCAAAGGTCAGCGGGCGGCGTCCATGTCGTCCAGCTTGGCCACGCGGCGACGGAACTCCTCCGAGGTGGAAAAGCGGGCGGACAGGAACAGGTCGATCAACTCCTCGGCGACGGTGGGGCCGACGATCTGCGCGCCCAGCGCAATAATCTGCACGTCGTCGTGCTCGACGCACTGGTGGGCGGTGTACAGATCGTGGCAGACCGAGGCGCGGATGCCGCGCACCTTGTTGCAGGCGATGGCGGCGCCCACGCCCGTGCCGCAGAACATGATGCCGCGCTCGGCTTCGCCCGAGAGGATGGCGGACGTGACCTTGCGCGCCACGTCGGGAAAATCCACGGGGGCGGGGTCGTAGGAGCCGCAGTCGATCAGGGTATGGCCCTTGCGGCGCAGCGTGTCCAGCAGCTGAATTTTGAGCGGATAGCCGGCGTGGTCGGAGCCGATGGCAAGAATCATGGGGAACTTCCTCCTTTGACAGAATTTGTGGATAAAAAAGAATTCGACGGGGGCATTTGCATCTCCTTGTGCGCCGGAAATTGTGGTATACTATAAAATAGAGAGAACTGTGATGCGGAGGTCTTTGGGATGGACAGACTGGTATTGATCGACGGCTATTCTCTGATGCACCGGGCGTTTTATGCGATCCCGGCGCTGTCCAACGACGGCGTATATACCAACGCGCTGTTCGGGTTTTTCAATATGCTGCTCAAAGTCATCGGCGAGGCGAAGCCCGATTATCTCATCGTGACGCTGGACGCGCACGCGCCCACCTTCCGCCACGGGCAGTACGCCGCGTACAAGGCGGGCCGCAAGCCCATGCCCGAAGAGCTGCGCCCGCAGCTGCAGATGCTGCGCGATACGCTGGATGAGATCGGCATTGAGAAGGTGGAGCTGGCGGGCTGGGAGGCCGACGACCTGATGGGCACGCTGTCGCGCAGCGCCGCGGAGCAGGGCGCAGAGTCCGTGCTCGTCACCGGTGATCGCGACTCCTTCCAGCTCATCGGCGAGCGCACGCGGGTGTGGTTCACGCGCAAGGGGCTTTCTGAGATCGAGGACCTGACGCCGGAGGCGCTCGAGCAGGGCTACGGCGTTCGTCCCGACCAGGTGCCCGACTTAAAGGGTCTGATGGGCGACAGCTCGGACAACATCCCCGGCATCCCCGGCGTGGGGGAAAAGACGGCGCTCAAGCTGCTTGCGCAGTACGACAAGCTGGAGGCGGTGCTGGAGCACGGCGACCAGATCAAGGGCAAGCTGGGCGAGCGCGTGCGCGGCGGCGCGCAGACCGCGCTGCTGAGCAAGCGGCTGGCCACCATCGATCGCGGCGCGCCGGTGGCCTTTGACCGGCAGACGGCGGTGCTGCCCGCGGCGGAGAAGTTCGTTCCGGCGTTCCGGCGCCTGGGGTTCCGCTCGCTGCTGGAACGCCTGAACGTGGGGCCTGCGGCGCCGGAGGAGACGCACGAAGCGCAGGAAAACTGGGGCGAGGAGGAGAATCTGGACACGGCGGAGGCGGTCGCCTCGTTTATAAACCGACGGGTAGACGCCTTTGCGCTGCACCGGCAGCCTGACGCGCTGGCGATTGCGGACAGCGACGGGCGCAGGGCGCGCATCGCCTTGCAGGGCGATCTGCTCAGCCCGGGGCTGGACGAGCAGGCGGCGCTGCAGGCGCTTTTGCCGTGGCTGACGGGCGATGCGGTCAAGCGTGTCTTCGACGTCAAGGCCTGGCGCACGCATCTGTTTGGCATGGGATTGCGGATGGAGCCGCCGTACATGGACGTAGGGCTGGCGGGGTACCTGCTGGAGCCGTCGGACAGCGCCAGCGTGGAAAAGCTGTGCGACCGGCAGCTGGGGCAGCCGGCGACGGCGCAGGGGCTGTACCGTTTGGCGGAGATCCAGCGGGAAAAGCTCAGGCAGCAGGGCATGGAGAAGCTGTTCGACGAGGTGGAGATGCCGCTGGCGGGCGTGCTGTACGACATGGAGCGCGAAGGCTTCCGCGTGGACCGAACGGCGCTGACGCAGCTGCAGGAGCAGTTCGGGCAGAAATTGGCGGAATTGCAGCAGGCGGTCTACGAGGTGACGGGCGAGACCTTCAATATCCTCTCGCCCAAGCAGCTGGGCGCGGTGCTGTTTGAAAAGCTGGGGCTGCCCGCCGGGCGCAAGACCAAGTCGGGCTACTCCACCGACGCGGAGGTGCTGGAGGGCCTGGTGGACGCGCACCCGGCGGTGGGGCTGGTGCTGCAGTACCGCGCCTACGCAAAGCTCAAGTCCACCTACGTCGACGGTCTGCTCAAGCTCTCCGACGACCAGGGACTCATCCACACCACCCTCAACCAGATGGCGACGGTGACGGGGCGCATCTCCTCCGCGGAGCCCAATTTACAGAACATCCCCGTGCGCACGGAGCTGGGACGCCTGATGCGCAGGGTGTTCGTGCCCCGGAGTGCGGACAACGTGCTGGTGGACGCCGACTACTCCCAGATCGAGCTGCGCGTGCTGGCGCACATGGCGGGCGAGAGCAATATGATCGACGCCTTCTTAAAGGGCGAGGACATCCATGCCAGCACCGCCGCGCAGGTGTACGGCGTGGAGCTTTCCGATGTGACGCCGCAGATGCGTTCGTCGGCCAAGGCCGTCAATTTCGGCATCGTCTACGGCATATCGGACTTCGGCCTGGCGCGCAACATCGGCGTGACGCGCAGGGAGGCGGCGGAATTTATCGAAAAATACTTCGCCCAATACCCCAGGATCAAGCAATACATGGACGGCTGCGTGCAGCTCGGGCACGAGCAGGGATATGTCTCGACGCTGCTGGGACGGCGGCGCAACCTGCCCGAGCTTAAGAGCGGCAACTACAACACCCGCTCCTTTGGCGAGCGCGCGGCGATGAACACCCCCATCCAGGGCACGGCGGCGGACATCATCAAGGTGGCGATGGTGCGCGTGGCGCGGGCGCTGCGGCAGGAGGGTCTGCAGGCCCGGCTGATTTTGCAGGTGCACGACGAGCTGATTGTGGACGCGCCGCGGGACGAGGCCGAGCGCGTCGGCGCGCTGCTGCGCCGCGAGATGGAGCACGCGGCGGACATGGCCGTGCCGCTGACCGTGGAGGTCAAGACGGGAAACAGCTGGTACGAGACCAAATAGAGAGAGGAAACGAGCAGTATGAGAGTGATCGGCCTGACGGGCGGCATCGCCAGCGGAAAATCCACCGTGTCGGCCTGGCTGCGGCAGTGGGGCGCGCACATCGTGGACGCCGACGCCATTTCCCGCGAAACGACGAAGAAGGGCGGGCAAGGCTACCTCGCGGTCAAGGCGCGCTTTGGCCAGGACATGCTGCGGCCCGACGGGGAGCTGGACCGCAGGAAGCTGGGCGGCATCGTGTTTGCCGACGAGGGCAAGCGCAGGGAACTGGAGGGCATCCTGCATCCCATCGTGATCGAGGAGACGAAGCGGGAGATGGAGCTGGCGCGGGCGCAGGGCTGCGCGGTGTGCGTGCTGGACGTGCCGCTGCTGTTTGAAAGCGGCATGGAGCGCCTGTGCGACGAGACGTGGGTGGTCTATGTGCCGCGGCAGGAGCAGCTGCGCCGCGTGATGGCGCGCGACGGGCTCACCGAGCAGCAGGCGCAGGCGCGCATTGACAGCCAGATGCCGCTTTCCGAGAAGCTGGCGCGGGCGGACCGGGCGGTGGACAACTCGGGCAGCATGGAGCGCACGCGGGAGCAACTGCGCGCGCTGTGGGAGGAATTGGCGTGACGGCAAAAAAGAAAAGCAGGAGCAGAGCCATGACCATCGCGGCCGCGTGCGTGTGCATCCTGCTGTTGGTGTGCCTGGCGGTGTTCTGGGCGCGCAGGTGGGAGCCGCAGAAGCAGGAGCTGATCTATCCGCTGGAATATCAGGAGGAACTGCTCCTGGCGGCGGAGGAGTTTGACATCGACCCCTGTCTGCTGGCGGCGCTGGTCTACTGCGAGAGCAGCTTCCAGGCCGACGCGGTCAGCAGTGTGGGCGCCATCGGGCTGATGCAGATCATGCCCGAAACCGGCCAGTGGCTCAGCGGCAAGATCGAGCTGGACGGCGAATACACCACCGAATCGCTCTACGATCCAAAGGTCAATCTGCGGCTGGGCTGCTGGTATTTAAGCTATCTGCACCGCCGCTATGACGGCCGGTGGCAGGAGGCGTTGACGGCCTACATCGCCGGGCAGGGCCAGGTGGACAAGTGGCTTGAGGACCCCGAGCTTTCCGCGGACGGCAAGACGCTGGACGTGATCCCGGGCCAGGACGTCAAAGAATACGCAGCAAAGGTAATGAGAATCCATGAAAGTTACAAAACGGCTTATCCCGATGTGCTTGTGTGCACTCTTGCTGACGACGGCGCTGACGGCGTGCAAAAGTGAGGAGACCTTCAACTGGTCGCAGCTGTCGAGCGTGAGCGCGTCGCCCACGCCCGCGCCCTCCACCGAGTCGCAGGCGCTGAGCGTCAGCATGCCCGCGGCCTCGGGGGAGCTGAATCCGTTCACCAACCCCTCGCAGGGCATGCAGGGGCTGATGAAGCTGTGCTACGAGGGCCTGATGCGCCTGAACGATCGCTATCAGCCGGAAAACTGGCTGGCCGAGAGCGTGACGAGCACCGAGGAGGGCTACACCGTCACGCTGCGCGCCGGCGTGCTGTTCCACGACGGCAAGGGCCTGACCGCGGCCGACGTGGTGTATTCCTTTAACGCCATCCGCAGCGCGGAGGACAGCCCGTGGAAGGATACCGTCGCGCCCATTGACGAGATGCGCGCCGACGGCGAGCGCGTGATCAACGTAAAGACCGACGCGGGCTACGCGGCGCTGTACGCGCTGACCTTCCCGGTGGTCAACAAGGATACCGAGGACGATCTTTACGCGGGAACGGGGCCCTACTGCGTGGAAGGGTACGTAAAGGGCGAAAGCCTGGACCTGATCCGCTGGGAGAGCTGGTGGCGCACGCCGGCGCGCATCCCCGCCATCCACGCGATGGCGCGCGAGGACGCCGAGTCGGAACTCAACACGTTCGTAGCCGGCAGCCTGGACGTGTGCGCGGTGGACATGCTGACGGTATCCTCGGTGACGCAGCGCAGCTATGTGCACAAGCAGGAGTACCTGACGGGGCAGGCAGAGCTGCTGATGCCCAACTTTTCCAGGCGGCTGGGCGATGCGCAGCTGCGGCGGGTGGTGGCGCTGGCGCTGGACGGCAAGGACGTGATCGCGAACACTTACCAGAACCACGGCGTGTCGGTGGACGTGCCGGTGCTGCCTGACAGCTGGCTGGCTGAGCGGACGGGCGGCACGGAACATGACGCGGACGCGGCGCGCGCCCTGCTGGAGGAGATGGGATGGAAGGACCTGGACGGGGACAGCTATGTGGAGCGCTACGCCTCGGGGCTGGAGCCAAAAGAGGCGTCGGAAGCGCCCAAGACCACGACCGACCCGACGCACGACGACGCGGTGAGCGCCCTGCTGGGCGGAACCGAGGAAAATCCCACCGAAAAGACCACCGAACGGCTGACCTTGACGCTGCTGACCAACGAAGAGGAAACCTCCCGGCACAAGGATGCGGTGGGACGCATTGCATCGCAGCTCAACGCGGTGGGCATCCTGACAACAGTGGAGACCGTCAGCTTTGACAAGCTGGACGCGGCGGTGCAGGCGGGGAACTGGGATCTGCTGCTGTGCGGCTACCAGCTGCCGGACACGGGCGACCTGTCCTCTCTGCTGAAGACGGAGGGGACGAACAACCGCATGGGCTACTCCAGCGGAGAGATGGACGCGGCGCTTGCGGCGCTGGACAGCGCGCAGACTGCGGAGGCCTATTACGCCGCGATGCAGCGGGTGTACGACCTGATCGTGCAGGACATGCCGGTGTACACCGTGTGCATGCGCACGCGCACGCAGGTGACGGGCGAAAACGTGACGGTGCCGGGCATCATCCGCCAGAGCGAGCCCTACCGCGGCATCGAGAGCTGGACGAACATCGAGTAAAGGGCAAAAAACACCCCTCGGCCTGAAAACCGAGGGGATCACTTGCCGCTGGGGAAGGTGTTGTTGAGTATGTCGCCCGCGCGTACATTCAGCGCGTCGGCGATTTTGAGCAGCGTTTCGACGGAGAAGGCCTGAACGGAATTGGGCGATTCAATCAGCGCAATGGTCTGGCGACTGACGCCGGATTTGTCGGCGAGGGCTTCCTGCGATAAGCCGTTGAGTTTTCTCAAGGCGGCAATGGTCAGGCCAATCTCAATCAGCCGATCCCGATATTCAAAGTCCACTGGTCTGCTGCCCATGCGTTGCTGCCTCCGTTCTGCTGCATTTTATAGATATTCTATAGGCTGCGCAGTTCGCAGACACCCTAATCTGTCGCAGTATTGACAAATATGTTATACAGAATTATAATATGATAAGAAAATGAAAAAGGAGATGGATTGATGTCAAGGAAGGATGGGGAAGACAGGGCGTCTCGGGTGCTCGACCTGGCCAGCTACCGGAAGGACAGGGGCGGGAGCCAGGAGGACCCGGTGATTCGGGCGAGGTTCACGCACGAGGAGCTGCTGATGCTGGCCGTCGCGCTGGACGAATTGACGCAGGGCGATGGGTCGGTGGAGGAGCTGGCCGGGAAGATTGAGCAGTTGTTGTATGAATGAAAAAAGACCGTTGCGAAAAACGGTCTTTTTTGTGGTTTTGGGGGAGTTTGGATGCGCGCGAGACCTACGGGTTACTTAACCCACGGCGAGGGGGCGTAGTCGCCGCCGCGCGCCCATTTGAGGTAGTTGAGGGCGTGCATCTGGCCCACCATCTCCCAATCGTGGTTGTAGCAGTTGTCGTGGTAGCCCTCGATGACGACGTCGCCGGCGTAGCCCGCCCGGTGCAGGATGTAGAACACATCGCGCCAGTTGGTGTCGCCAAAGCCGGGGAAGCGGTCGGGCACGAAATCCTTGCCGGAGAACATGCCCTCATGATGAATGCCGTCCCAGTCCACAGTGGTGTCCTTTCCATGGACGGAGAACACCTTCGGGGCGTACTTGCGCAGCTGGGGCAGCGGGTCGATAAGCTGCTTGAGGGCGTGCGCGGGCTCCCACTCCAGGCCGATGTTGTCCAGCGGAACCTCACTGAACATCATGTCCCAGGCTCTGGGGCTGTGGGCGATGTTGCAGGTTTCGCGCTGCCAGACGCCGCCCATGGGGCAGTTTTCAAACGCCAGGCGCACGCCGCGGTCGGCGGCATACTGCCCAAGTTCGGTGAACACTTTTTTGTAGACGGGCATGGCCTCTTCGACGCTTGCGCCCATTAGCGCGCCGGCGAAGGTGCACACCAGGTCGGTGCCCAGCAGGTGCACGTTATCGATGCACTTCTTTAAGTTCTGTTTGTGCTCCTCGTGCTGCAGCGGGTTGCAGTAAAGGCCCAGCGCCGTGATCTTCTGGCCGGTGGGCGCGATCAGATCCATGACGCGCGGGGCGAGCTGCGCGATGTCCTGGCCGTAAAATTCCATGTGAAAGCACAGCTCAAAGGTCTCATAGCCCTTATCCACCATGTGGGGAAGGTAGGTGAGCGCGTGCTGACCGGGCACGCAGGTGCCGATGCGAATCTGTTCCATGAAGCGATTCCTCCTTGGATGTGGTTTCTTGTACTCATTATAGCACAGCTGCGGGCGCGCGCAAGCACGCAGTTGGAAAACATTGCATCGAACGCGGGCGGGCGGCGCATAGTATAAGGAGAGAAGAGATTTTACGGCGGAGGAGGCGGCAGGCGTGTCGGTCATTCCATACGATGCGGTGCGCGCGCGGGCGCGGTTTGTGCTGCGGTGCGCGCTGGCTGCGGGCATGGCGCTCGCCATTTTGACTTTGTGGGCGTTGGCGGGGCGCATGGCGGGCAGGCTGTGGCACGCGGCGCAGGCGGTGCTGGAGCTCGTGCTGCGGTAAAAACGCCGCGGCGTTTTTTTGTGAAATTGTTGACGATCAGGGCGAAAAGCGGTTGCAAATATGGAAGATTTCGGGTATACTTTAGTTGTACGTTCATTCAGGGCGCATGCGCGCCGCACGTTTCCGGTTTGTGCAAGCTTTGAACCATGAAGGATAAGGAGTGTGTGCTATGAACAAGAAGACCATTGAGGATATTGAGGTATCCGGCAAGAAAGTGCTCGTTCGCTGCGACTTCAACGTCCCGCTGGACGGCGACAAGATCACGGACGAGACCCGCATCGTGGCGGCTCTGCCCACCATCCAGTACCTGCTGGATCACAATGCGGCCGTCATCCTGACCTCTCACCTGGGCCGCCCCAAGGGCGAGTTCAATATGAAGTACTCCCTGGCCCCCGTCGCCGCCCGCCTGTCCGAAAAGCTGGGCAAGCCGGTCGTGCTGGCCAAGGACGTCATCGGCGAGGATGCCAAGAAGTGCGTCTCGGAGATGAAGCCCGGCGACGTCGTGCTGCTGGAGAACGTCCGCTTCCACAAGGAAGAGGAAAAGAACGATCCCGAGTTCGCCAAGGCGCTGGCCTCCTTTGCGGAGCTCTACGTCAACGACGCGTTCGGCACCGCGCACCGCGCGCACGCCTCCACCGAGGGCGTGACCCACTACCTGCCCGCCGTTGCCGGCTACCTGATCGGCAAGGAGCTGGACTTCCTGGGCAACGCCGTTGAGAACCCCAAGCGCCCCTTCGTGGCCATCCTGGGCGGCGCCAAGGTCAAGGACAAGATCGGCGTCATCACCAACCTGCTGGAGAAGGTCGATACCCTGATCATCGGCGGCGGCATGGCCTACACCTTCCAGAAGGCGCTGGGCTATGAGATCGGCAAGTCCCTGCTGGACGAGGAGCGCATCGAGCTGGCCAAGGACATGATGAAGAAGGCCGAGGAGAAGGGCGTCAAGCTCCTGCTGCCCGTGGACAACGTGTGCGGCAGCGACTTTAAGGACGACTGCGACAAGATCACCGTGGACGCCGAGGAAGGCATTCCCGCGGATTACGAGGGCATGGACATCGGTCCCAAGTCCATCAAGCTGTTCTCCGAGGCCATCAAGGAGGCCAAGACCGTGGTGTGGAACGGCCCGATGGGCGTCTTTGAGATGCCCAGCTTCGCGGTGGGCACCCTGGCGGTCGCAACCGCCATGGCCGAATCCGACGCCATCACCATCATCGGCG
>DKYK01000056.1:473-2077 GCA_002492415.1 Christensenella sp. UBA7102 | reverse complement strand
GGCGGCGACTCCGCGGCGGCCGTGACCCAGATGGGTCTGGCCGACAAGATGAGCCACATCTCCACCGGCGGCGGCGCGTCTCTCGAGTTCCTCGAGGGCAAGGAGCTGCCCGGCGTTGCGGCGCTGAACGACAAGTAAGTCCCTGCATTTTATCGCGCGAGCGCTCTGCGTCAGTCCCTGTCGCAGGGCGCTTCGTGTCAGGTGCTTCGTTTTATCAACCGTTTACGGAGGTAAAGAATATGAGAAAGCCTATCATTGCGGGCAACTGGAAGATGAACAAGCTCCCCTGCGAGGGCGCCGAGCTGGTCGAGGCGCTCAAGGCGAAGGTCGCGGACGCCAAGTGCGACGTGGTCGTGTGCGTTCCCTTTGTGGATCTGTGCGCGGTAGTCAAGGCCGCCCAGGGCAGCAACATCAAGGTGGGCGCGCAGAACATGCACTGGGAGAAGTCCGGCGCGTACACCGGTGAGATCTCCGCCGACATGCTCAAGGCCGTGGGCGCCGAGTACGTGGTGCTGGGCCACTCCGAGCGCCGCCAGTACTTCGCCGAGACCGACGAGACCGTCAACAAGAAGGTGCTCGTGGCGGTGGATAAGGGCCTGACCCCCATCGTCTGCGTGGGCGAGAGCCTGGCCCAGCGCGAGAGCGGCGAGACCGACGGCCTGGTGTCCATGCAGACCATCAAAGCCCTGCAGGGATTGACCGGCGAGCAGGTCAAGAACGTGGTCATCGCCTACGAGCCCATCTGGGCCATCGGCACGGGCAAGACCGCGACCGACGAGCAGGCCAACGAGACCATCGGCGTCATCCGCAAGGCCATCGAGGGCGCGTACGGCAAGGAGGTCGCCGACTCCACCCGCATCCAGTACGGCGGCTCCATGAACGCCAAGAACTGCGCGGGACTGATGGCACAGCCCGAGATCGACGGCGGCCTGATCGGCGGCGCGTCGCTCAAGGCGGAGGATTTCTCCATCATCGTGGCCGCGGCAACCGCGACCGTCAAGTAAGAGGATAGATAAAATGACCAAGAAAATGACTGCACTGATCATACTGGACGGCTTTGGCGAGCGCGCGGAAAGCCAGGGCAACGCCATCCGTCAGGCCGGCACGCCCGTCATCGACGCGCTCAAGGCCGAATATCCCAACACCGTCATCGGCGCCTCCGGCATGGATGTGGGCCTGCCCGAGGGACAGATGGGCAACTCCGAGGTGGGCCACCTCAACATCGGCGCGGGCCGCATCGTCTATCAGGAGCTGACCCGCATCACCAAGTCCATCCAGGACGGCGACTTCTTCGAGGTGCCCGAATTTGTGGACGCCTGCCGCAAGGCCAAGGAAAACGGCGGCAAGCTGCACCTGATGGGCCTGCTCTCCGACGGCGGCGTTCACAGCCACATTACCCACCTGTTCGCGCTCATCGACATGGCCAAGCGCCAGGGCCTTAGCAACGTCTACGTCCACTGCATCATGGATGGCCGTGACACGCCTCCGTCCAGCGGCATCGAATACGTCCAGCAGCTGATGGACTACATGGAGAAGGTGAACTTCGGCAAGATCGCCACCATCTCCGGCCGTTTCTGGGCAATGGACCGCGACAAGCGCTGGGA
>DKYK01000056.1:0-178 GCA_002492415.1 Christensenella sp. UBA7102 | reverse complement strand
GGACCGCGACAAGCGCTGGGATCGCGTGCAGAAGGCCTATGAAGCCATCGCGCTGGGCGAGGGCGACACCGCCGCCTGCCCGCTGTGCGCCATGAAGAACAGCTACGGTAACGATAAGACCGACGAGTTCGTGGTGCCCTGCGTGGTGCTGGAGGACGGCAAGCCCGTGGCCACCGTC
>DKYK01000080.1:17959-37815 GCA_002492415.1 Christensenella sp. UBA7102 | reverse complement strand
TATCAAAATCAGTATGAACATAGACCCCGAGACGGGCACTGCCGTCGCGCTGGAAAAAGTGTTTTCCTTCCGCACACAGGAGGCGGAATGAAGAGGGGCGGCCGCATTGCGATTGCAGCGCTTGCCGTTCTGCTGCTGCCCAGCGCCGCGCTGAACATCTACTGCCTGTTCTGCCGCGACGTGAGCTACCTGCAAAGCCCTGCGCAGCTTACCATAATGGAGGCTGGCGTACTGCGCGCCTTTTCCGACTTTTCACAGGGACAGCGCGTTGAAATGCAGTACGATCTGGATGCTCCGGAGTATGCCGCGCTGAGAGAAAGCTACGGTCTGGACGCCGTCGCAGGCGAAGGCACGGGTCTTCAGCGCGCGCTGCGCCTGATGCACGAATTCGCCCCGCGCCTGGCACACAGAAGCGATTATGACAACCACATCCCGCAAAATGCCGCCGATCTGCTTTCCTACAGCTTGGACGACCGCAGCCGCGGCATCAACTGCCGTGCAAAGGCGCAGATACTCAATGAGATGTGTCTTGCGGAGGGCATATTTTCGCGCAAGCTGTGGTTGATGCCGCTCTCTCCCTATGACGACGACTGCCATGTAGTCAACGAGATTTGGGACGAGTCCCTGAGCAAATGGGTAATGCTGGACATCACAAACGACCAGTACTGGGTAGATGGGAACGGCACGCCGCTTTCCGCGCTGGAGATCCGCGCTCTGTGCGCCGAATGTGCCTTCTGCACACCTCTCTGCCCTGGTCAGGAGGAACAGGATGCGCAGAAGCTGCGGAAACGCCACACCGGAGAATACCTCTATATCATGAAGAATCTGGTCTATCTGGAATATTTGGGCGAATACGGCGTGGGCGAGTCGCAGGACTTCTGGCTGCTCTTCCCGGAAAACCTCCGCACGGACTATCCGCAGCTCCTCTCTCAGGCATCGTGCGAACAACCGCCTTCGGAACGATAGCGCTCCGAAGGCGGTTATCTCATCTTTGGTTCCGGCAGTGCGAGCAGCAGGCGCAGTTGCCGTCACACCCCGTTCCCCTTCTTCTGTGCAGCGCGTAACCCGCGCCCGCGGCAGCTGCCCCAAGCAGCAAAAGGATGATCCAGTCCCAGAATCCCATGTCATCAGCCTCCTATGAACAGCCGTCCGATCTGATAGACCAGACAGGCAACGATCCAAGCCACGGCGCACTGCGCGGCCATTGCGGCGACGGCATACTTCGCGCCGCCCAATTCGCGTTTGACCGCCGCCACCGCCGCAAAACAGGGCATGTATAGCAGCGTGAAGGTAAGGAAGGAAGCCGCTGCAAGCGGAGTAAACGTATCGGCAAGCACGGAGGGCAGCAGCGAAACATCCGACACGTTGGTCAGCACCGCGAGCGTAGAGACGACGGCCTCCTTTGCAGAAAGTCCGGTCAGCAGCGCCGTCGCGGGAATCCATTCGCCAAAGCCCAGCGGCTTGAAGATCGGCGCGATAAAGCGGCCAATCCCAGCGAGCATGCTGCGGCTGCCGTCTTCCACCATCATCAGCCGCGAATCAAAGCTCTGCAGTACCCAGATGACAATGGACGCCACAAAAATGATGGTAAAAGCCTTGACCAGGAAGTCCTTGGCTTTCTCCCACATGTGGATGAGCACGGATTTTGCGCTCGGCATGCGGTAGGCGGGCAGCTCCATCACAAAGGGCACAGGATTGCCGCGGAAGAGCGTGCTTTTCAGCAGCAGACCATAGAGTATGCCCACCACCATGCCGCCCGCGTACAGCAGGATCAGCACGAGCGGAGCCTTGTCCGGAAAAAAGGCTGCAGTAAAGGTTGCATAGATGGGGAGCTTTGCCGAGCAGGACATGAATGGCGTCAGCAGTATGGTCATCCTGCGGTCACGCTGACTGGCCAGTGTGCGGGTCGCCATGATGGCAGGCACCGAGCAGCCAAATCCGATGAGCATGGGCACGAACGAGCGCCCTGAAAGTCCAATTTTGCGCAGCAGTTTATCCATGACAAAGGCCACGCGCGCCATATAGCCGCTGTCCTCCAATATGGACAGGAAGAAAAACAGCGTGACGATCGTGGGCAAAAAGGAGAGTACGGAGCCCACGCCCATGCAAACGCCGTCAACGAGCAGCGAATGGACTGCCTCGTTGATGCCCGTATTCGTCAGTGCGCGATCCAGCAATCCTGTCACCCAATCAATGCCCGTGGACAGCAGATCGGACAGCGGTTGACCAATCACATTGAAGGTGAGGTAAAATACCAGCAGCATCACCGCCAGGAAAATAGGAATGCCCAGGTATTTGTTCGTCAGCACGTTGTCAATGCGAATGGAACGCTGCATTTCTCGGGAATTTCCGTTTTTCTTCACTGCATCCTTGCAGGCCTTTGCGATGAAATCGTAGCGCATATCCGCCAGCGCTGCCTCGCGATCCGTCCCCAGGTTATGCTCCATCTCGGTGACAATTTTCTGCACGATGCCCTGTTGGCTTTCGCTCAAGTTAAGCTTGCTCAGCGTGATGGGGTCGCCCTCTACCACCTTCGTGGCCGCATAGCGCGCAGGCAGGCCAGTCGCCTTCAATTCCTCCTCAATAATGTGCGCGATGGAGTGTACCGCGCGGTGCACCTCTCCCTGACACAGATCCAGCCCGCGTGGGCGTTCCTTTTGATGGGCAACCTCGATGGTGCGCTGCACCAGTTCATCACAACCTTCGTTCTTGGCTGCGGAGATGGGTACGATGGGTATGCCCAGATTTCTGCTCAGCTTCTGCACATCAATGGAATCGCCGTTGGCGCGCACCTCGTCCATCATGTTCAGCGCGACCACAACCGGCACCCCCACTTCCATCAGCTGCAGCGTCAGATACAGATTGCGCTCGATATTGGTTGCATCCACGATGTTGATGACAGCTTCCGGCTTTTCAACCAGCAAAAAGTCACGCGTCACCACCTCCTCCGCGGTATAGGGAGACAGGGAATAAATGCCCGGAAGGTCCACCAGCGTCAGATTTCTCTGACCACGAATGGCGCCCTCTTTTTTCTCCACCGTAACGCCCGGAAAATTGCCCACATGCTGCTTGCTTCCGGTTAGCTGGTTAAACAGTGTCGTTTTGCCCGAATTCGGATTGCCCAGCAATGCAATAATCATGCTCTTTCCTCCGTGACCTCAATTTTTTGCGCGTCTTCCAGGCGAATGGTGAGTTCATATCCGCGAAGATTCAGTTCAATGGGATCCCCCATCGGCGCGACCTTGCGCACCATCACGCGCGTGCGGGGTGTCAGCCCCATGTCCAGCAGCCTGCGGCGCAATGCGCCCTCTCCACCTACCGACGCGATGATGCCATGCTCTCCGACCTTCACTTGATCCAGCGTCATATGCCCGCTCCCCTCCAATGTTAGTATAAACTAACTCATATGGAATGAATATGGCTAACTTTATGTTAGCCTATGCTTACATGATAAGTCATAACTAACTTAATGTCAATACCCATTCCTGTTAAACTATATGCAATTTGTCCATAAAAAAGCACGGCATTCTTGTTTCACGTGAAACAAGAATGCCGTGCTCTATGTTCTAAGCTCCTATTGTTTCAGTAATTCATAGATCCGTTCCAGGTCCTCCGGGCTATTGTAGTGCATGATGAGTTTTCCTTTTTTTTCATTGCCAGTAATCGTAACCTTAGTGCCAAACCGCATGCGAGCGGCTTCCTCCACCAGGGATAGCTCCGCACACCGAATCACTTCCTCACGCTCGGGCTGCGGTTGTTGATAGGTTTTGACCAGAGTTTCAGTTTGACGAACATTGAGTCCGTTTGCAAGAATTCTTTGTGCGAGCACGATCATATCTGCCTCGCTTTGCGCGCCAAGCAACGCGCGTGCATGGCCCTCGCTTAACTCACCCGAGACCACCATTTGCATAATTTCTTCCGGAAGAGAGAGCAAACGAAGCAGATTTGCAACTGCCGAACGGCTCTTTCCCAGCCTCTGTGCTGTCTGTTCCTGTGTCAGGCCACATTGCTGCATTAAAGCCTCGATGGCCCGCGCTTCTTCAATAGCATTGAGGTCTGTGCGCTGAATATTCTCAATCAACGACATTTCCATGCGGCGGACATCCTCGACCTCGCGAACCAGAGCAGGGACTTCTTTTAACTCGGCCAAACGTGCCGCACGCCAACGGCGTTCTCCCGCGATGATGGTATACCGTCTACCATTTGGAGAGAGTACAATGGGCTGGATCACGCCGACTGAACGAATGGAATCTGCCAGTTGAGCCAAAGAGTCCGCATCAAAATGCTTTCTTGGCTGTTCTTTATTGGGATCAATCAGACCCAAATCAATCATTTGCACCAAGTTTTCCGTGTTTTCTTCTGCCAGACCCATGTCCCCGAATAAGGCGTCAATGCCACGACCCAATCCACTTTGCTTCTGTTTTGCCATCTCATTCTCCTCCGTTCCACTTCAAAAACTCACTTGCCAGACTGGAATACGCCAATGATCCTGCCGAACGACCATCATACACATTGATGGGCTGACCGTAGCTGGGCGCCTCTCCCAGCCGCACGTTTCGTGGAATTATGGTGGTGTATACCTTTTGTCCAAAGAACTTTTTGACTTCCTCTACGACTTGGACACCCAGTTTCGTCCGTCCATTCAGCATCGTAAGCACAACGCCCTCGATATCCAACTGTGGATTCAGACGCTTCTTTACCAGGCGGACGGTATTCATCAGCTGTGTAAGACCCTCCAATGCGTAATACTCGCACTGAATAGGCACAAGCACGGAATCCGACGCTGTCAACGCATTGAGAGTCAATAGACCGAGCGAAGGGGGACAGTCGATGAAGACATAATCATAAAGCGGCTTGACCAATTCGAGCTGACGACTGATGATATACTCCCGTGCGAGCGCTGACACCAATTCAATCTCAGCGCCCGCAAGCTGAATGTGCGAGGGCAATACGTATAAGTTCTTGACGCAGGTGGGCAGTACGGCATCCTGCACGGAAATATCATCCATCAACACATTGTAGACAGACTTTTCCACACGGTTATGATCAATGCCCACGCCGCTCGTCGCATTGCCCTGCGGGTCCAGATCGATGAGCAGCACACGCTTGCCACGATCAGCAACACAGGCAGAGAGGTTCACTGCCGTAGTTGTCTTGCCGACACCGCCCTTTTGATTTGCAATTGAGATTACTTTAGACAAAAAAGACCCGCCTCACTTCCGTTACAAGGATCGTCAATCTTTGTTACGATCTATTATAGCGGATTTAGACGGGAAAGAGAAGGGGGATGGCTCAATTCCGGATGAGGATTTTTCGCAAATCCTCGCAAACACTGCCGGACCAGCAGAGAGCAGCATACTATTCATTTTGTCTTATTATACCACAGTTCGGCTGAAAAGGGAAGTATTACTTCACATGTACATTGGGAACCCAAATGTGAATATCAACGCCACTCTCCTTTTCAGCGGCATCAAAGCGCGGTGCGAGTCCTGCATCCGCCATCTGCTGGACAACAGTGCGTATAGAGTTGACAAATAGTCGCGTATCGCGCACAAATCCGCTGATTCTACTGGGCTTTCTTTCACTCACTTCCTCTTCGGCAATGCCGTACATGCGTGAAATGGTGCGTTCCACCAGGTCTTCGGTTGCCTTTACATTCAGGTTCTGTGCCACAATGACTTGGATTACCTTGATCTGTGCTTCTTCGTCGTGCAGACGGAGCAGTGCACGTGCATGTCGTTCGGTTAAGCCATACTGCAGCAGCATACGTTTGACGGGCATGGGCAACTTGAGTATGCGCATTTTGTTGGCGATGGTAGACTGGTTTTTTCCCAACCTTTTTGCCAATTCATCCTGTGAAAGCCCATGGTCACGAATCAGGTTCTGATACCCCTCTGCTTCCTCCATGTAATGCAGGTTTTCTCTTTGCAGATTTTCCATCATGGCAATAACCGCGCTATCCTGCTCGTAAGTACTGAATATGATGGCATCAATGAACTTCATTCCCGCCATTTTGCTGGCGCGCAATCTGCGTTCGCCCGCAATCAGTTCGAATGTATCGTTTCCCGATTTACGCACACTGATGGGCTGCAGCAATCCGTATTGCTTGATGGAAGCGCAGAGCTCCTCGAGCGCCTCCTGTGAAAAAACACGCCGAGGTTGGTATGGATTGGGGCGAATGGAATCGATGGGAATGCGCGCGACCTCCCGCTCGCGCATTCTAAGGTTTCGGCGGTTGGTGATGCTCTGTGCCTGCATATTGTTCACTCCATTCTGATGTTTCACATGAAACAAGTCGATAAGTGGAAGGTTTATGCCTTCATTATACAAAAAAGACTCCCGTTGTAAATCACAATCGTGTTCTAGTAATCGACAGAGATTCGCACAATGTGTGGTGTAAATCTGTCAAATCCGTCATTTCATGTGATTTTCAACGGGAGAATGACACAGATTGTCGGGAAATCCAATACGAATTAACATCAAAGAGGGTTCTTGGAGGGGGTTCCCGCCCTGCGCGGATAGGCCTTTGGCGTATTGTTCACCTTGTCCACAATAAATAAGTTGTGTCGCCAATCACGATCCGGAATCTCGTAACCAATGGGTACGCGCGCTTTCCCTCCCAGCAAAAAGATGGCCTTGCGCGCTGCCTCTGCTTCCTGGGAAATATCCGGCCCCTTCCAGCATAACGCGCATCCTCCACGCTTGACGCAAGGCAGCAGGTATTCCATCAGAGGAGAAACTGCTGCCACTGCTCGCGCTGCTGCAATATCGAACTGTTCTCGATATTTTATATCACGAGAAAAATCCTCTGCTCGTGCGTGCACGATCTCTGCACTCAGACCCAGCTCGTCCAGCACACCTTGGATGAAGCCAAGTCGTTTGTTGAGCGCATCCACCAGCGTCATCTTCAGATCGGGCCGCGCAATGAGCAGGGGCAGGCCTGGGAACCCCGCCCCTGTGCCTACATCCACCACTTTTGCTCCCTGTGGCAGCAAGTCTTGCGCAATCGGCGCTATGCAGTCGAGAAAATGACGATCCACCGCATCCGCAGGCTCGAGCACCGCAGTTAGATTCATGCGGGTGTTTCCCTCTACCAGCAGTTCGTAGTACCGCGCAAAGCGTTCGCAGGCCTGTGCATCCAATTCAATGCCCATGCGCTGCGCACCGTTCCTGACTCTTTCCGCAATCACGCCTTATCCTCCCTTCGGATCTGTTCCAGTTTAATCATCAACACCGCAACATCCCCCGGTGACACGCCAGAGATACGCTGTGCAGCGCCCAATGTCTCCGGTCGTATTTTCTGCAGCTTCTGGCGCGCCTCAATGCGCAAACCAGTTATATTTTCATAATTTATATTTTCCGGTATTCTCACATTTTCCGTTCTCTTAAACTCCTCCACCTGCCTGCGCTGACGTGCAAGGTATCCCTCGTACTTGATCGTGATCTCCGCCTGCTCCGTCACATCCTCCCGCATAGCGGGCAGCTGCGGACAAGCCGCCGCAAGGTCGGCATAGCGAACCTCCGCGCGGCGTAGCAAATCAGATGCCCTGGCCCCATTTACAATGGAATCGTCGTGCAGCGCCCGACGGGTCTCCTCCGCAGTCAAGTGCGTGGCGCTGAGCTGGCCCAGCAAGCCGGACAAATCCCTGCTCTTTGACAGCATTTTCTCGTATCGTTCGGACGACGCCAACCCCGCGCGGTATCCAATCTCTGTAAGGCGAAGATCCGCATTGTCTTGCCGAAGCAACAAACGGTACTCGGCACGGCTGGTCATCATGCGGTAGGGCTCATTGGTCCCCTTACCTGTAAGATCATCCACCAGTACGCCGATATACGCATCCGCGCGCGACAGGATCATGGGTTCCCTGCCCTGCAGCTTGAGTGCGGCGTTCATTCCCGCATAGATGCCTTGTGCCGCCGCCTCTTCGTATCCGGAGGAGCCATTGATCTGTCCTGCGAAGTACAGCCCTTCCACCGCCTTGCTCTCGAGTGTGGATCGAAGCACCGTAGGATCGATACAATCGTATTCAATGGCATAGGCAAGGCGCGTCAGCTGCACGTGCTCCATGCCCGGAATGGAGCGGTAGATGGCCCATTGGACATCCTCCGGCATGGAGGAGGACATGCCCTGCACATACCATTCCAACGTGTCCAACCCCTCTGGTTCCAAAAACAGCGGATGGCGCTCCCGGTCGGCAAAGCGCACCACCTTGTCCTCTATGGATGGGCAGTACCGCGGCCCTACGCCGTGTATATCACCGGAATACAGCGGCGCTCTGTGCAAGTTCTCACGGATGATGCGGTGCGTTTCCGGCGTTGTATAGCCCAGATAACAGCTAATCTGCTCCTTTTGCAGTGGTCCGCTTAAAAACGAAAAGGGAACAATGCGCGGATCTCCTGGCTGTTCCTCAAATTTTGAAAAATCTACTGTGCGCATATCCACGCGTGCGGGCGTACCCGTCTTAAAGCGTCGGAGAGCAAAGCCCAGCGCTTCCAATGCATCCGACAGATGCTTTGCGTTGCCCAGACCCGACGGACCGGAATCGGTGTGTGTCTCCCCCACAATGCAGCGGGATTTGAGGTACACTCCCGTTGCGACCACTACGGCGCGACAAGGATACATTGCCCCTGTCGTAGTCTCCACGCTGACGACGTGCCCGTTTTCCTCGCGGATGCGACACACCTCGCCTTGGCGCAGCGTCAGGTTCTGCTGCGTCTGCAGGGCATGCAGCATGCGCTTCTGATAGTTTTTCTTGTCCGCCTGCGCGCGCAGCGAGTGCACCGCGGGTCCTTTGCCCGTATTGAGCATGCGGGATTGGATGAATGTATCATCGATAGCGCGGCCCATCTCTCCACCCAGCGCATCCACTTCGCGCACCAGGTGCCCTTTTGCAGTGCCGCCAATGGAGGGATTGCAGGGCATCAGCGCAACGCCATCGATGTTGAGCGTCAGCAGCAGCGTCTTTTGCCCCATGCGCGCGCAGGCCAGCGCCGCCTCGCATCCCGCGTGTCCCGCGCCAATGACCACAACCTCGTAGCTTTCCGATAAAAAAGACATGCTCTCTCTCACTTTCCCAGGCAAAACTTTTGAAAAATACGGTCCACGACATCCTCTGTGGCGTTCTGTCCTGTGATAGTTCCAAGCGCCTCCCAAGCCGCTCGAAGATCCAGGGCCGCACAATCCATCGTAGCGCTCTCCAGCGCTCCCAATGCGCTTTGCAGCGCTTTTACAGACTCCCGTGCCGCCTCGATGTGCCGCTCGCTCGTCAAATACGCCTCTTCCGGCGATGTGCCGCGCAGCGCCGTGTCATACAGCGCCTGCCGCAGCGTGTCCACTCCGTCTCCCGTCACCGCACAGGTGCGCACAATCGCCGCTCCCGGCGCTAGCAGGTGCAGCTCCTCCTGCGATGTCACAGCATCCAGATCCTTTTTGTTGAGCGCGATAACCAGCGGAATGCCCTCTCTGCGCAGCAGCGCGCGCTCTTCTTCATCCAGGCTGCGGGCGCTATCTACGACCATCAGCACCACATCCGCGCGATCCACTTCCTCTCTAGCCCGGTCGATGCCGATGCGCTCTACCTCGTCATCCGCTGTGCGCAGCCCTGCGGTGTCAATGAGCTGCACAGGCAAACCGTTCAAGTTCAGTTCCTCGCGCAGCACGTCGCGCGTAGTGCCCGCCATAGCCGTCACGATGGCACGCTGCTCGCGCAGCAGGCAGTTGAGCAGCGAGGACTTTCCCGTATTTGGGCTGCCAGCCAGCACAATGCGAACGCCGCCGGTGAGCATGCGTCCCGCCCGCGCGTTGCGCAGCGCCTCCTCCAGCTCCTTTTTTACCTGTGCCGCCTGCTGCGCCGCACGCTCTGCCGTCAGCGGCTCGATGTCCTCGTCCGGGTAGTCCAGATACGCTTCGATGTAGGCAATGGTATCCAGAAGTGCGTCCTGCAGCGCATGGATGCGCCCGGAGAGATACCCTCCCATCTGCTGCAGACTGGCCTGCGCCGCACGCTCTGTGCGCGCGCCGATCAAGTCCATCACGCTCTCCGCCTGTGCCAGATCGATCCTTCCACCCAGAAAGGCGCGCTTTGTAAACTCCCCTGGCTGCGCCAGCCTGGCGCCGCTGCGCAGCACCGCGTCCAGCACTCTCTGTGCCGTCACACGGCCGCCATGGCACTGGATCTCTGCAACGTCCTCCGTGGTGTAGGTATGCGGGGCTTCCATGTACACCGCCATGCACTCGTCGATGCGGGTTCTTCCATCCATCGCCCAGCCATAGGTAAGCATGCGCGATTTCATCGCACATTTTGTATTTTTTCTGGTGAAAACATGTGACAAAACGTTCTTTGCTTCCGGCCCCGAAATTCGGATCACCGCGATGCCTCCCTGTCCCACAGCTGTGGCAATGGACGCAATGGTATCCATAACTACCCCTCTCTTACCGAAAAACGGCGCCGATGCACTCGACGCCGTTTTGAATTCAATTCATTAAGAATCCATTCCTTAACCGCGCTTGGGCGTGATGACGACGCGGCGGTTGGGCTCTTCGCCCTCGGAGTGGGTGGTGACATAGGGATTGTCCTGCAAAGTAGCGTGCAAAATGCGGCGCTCATAGGGATTCATGGGTTCGAGCATCATGCGGCGACCGCTCTTTTGCACCTTATTGGCCATGCGTCCGGCCAAGGCGATGAGCGTCTGCTCACGCTTGGCGCGATATCCCTCGGTATCCAGCGTAACCCTGCGATACTCCTTGCCGCCCTTGTTGACCTGCAACGAGGTCAGGTACTGCAGCGCGTCCAGCGTCTCTCCCCTGTGTCCGATGAGGATACCCTGATTATCGCCCTGCATGTTGATGAGCATGGCCTCCTCGTTCTCCTGAATATCTAAGGAGACCTCAAGACCCATCATGGAAGTCACGTTCTTCAGAAACTCCTCTGCGCGGATGGCCGGAGTGTCCTTCTTGACAAGGCGCAGCTTATATGGCTTGGCGCCAATGCCCAGGAATCCCTTGGTGCCCTCTTCCAGCACCTCCACATCCACCTTATCGGAGGGAAGCCCCATCTGAGCCAGCCCAGCCATCAAGGCTTCATCGTATGTCTTTCCGGTCGCCTCGATCGATTTCATGGTGTCAAAACCTCCTAAGTGTCCCGGTGGTTACTTGGCCTGCAGCGCTTTCTTTTTGCTCTGCCGGTCGGCGTAAAGATTGAAGCAAAGGTACGTGACGATGGAGTACAGGTTGCTCGTGACCCAGTACAGGGAGAACGCGGCATTGTACTGCCAGCAGAAAAACACGCTCATCAGCGGGAAGAGCATATTCATCATTTTCTGCTGCTGGTTTTGAGGGTTGTTCTTCTGCGCCTCGGTCTGGCGGCCGTTCATCAGAAAGGTCATCAGGTACTGAGATGCGCCGGCGAGTATGGGCAGAATGGCCCAGCCGTTTGCGTTGCCCGCATTGTAGATCTCCATCACGGGCTTCATGATGACCTCATAATTGACACGGATGGTATTGATGATGTCCTCGGTCAGCAGCGCGTTGCCCTTGACAACGGACAAATTTCCCGCGGCGGAGGTCAGAGAGGGAATGACGGTTGCCAGTATATTGTCCGGCTGCCAGATATTGGTGATCCACAAAAAGCTTTCTGGAACAAACTTTGCTCCGCCGGCCACCGACTGCACCATCATCACCGTCTGTTCACCGGCAATGTGGCGCATTACGGCAAACATAGCGAATAGTATGGGCATCTGGATGAGCATGGGCAGACAGCCGCCCATCGGATTGACCTTTTCTTTTTTATAGAGTTCCATGGTCTTTGCGGAACGCTTTTCGGGATCTTTTTCGTATTTCTTGTTGATCTCGTCAATTTTTGGCTGGATGTCCTGCATCTTGCGCATGGAGTGACGCTGCTTGATGTCCAGCGGCAGTATGATGAGTTTGATGACCAGCGTAAAGAGTATGATGGCCACACCATAGTTGCCCACAAAGCCATAGAGCAGATCGAGGATCCAGCGCAGCGGCGTGATGATGATGCTCACCTTTTTGTATTCCTCCGTCAGTGTAGATGAGATGCCGGTGCGCGCGACGCGCCCGGGTATCGAAAAAATCCTCTGCTTCTCTTACGGCACAGGATCGAAGCCGCCATCGTTGAAAGGATGGCAGCGGACGATGCGTTTAAGTGCAAGCCATCCTCCCTTTGCGGCGCCGTATTTTTCTATCGCCTGCATCGCATAAACGGAGCAAGTGGGATAAAACCTGCAGCATGGCGGAAACAGGGGCGAAATAAAGCGCCGGTAACACCGGATGAGGAACAGCAGAATTGTTTTAGCCATTGTTTTTGCCCGGTTGAACGGGAGTTTCTTTTATCAGATGCTGACGGCGGAGCAAATTGTCCACACTCTTTTCGATGGTGTGAAAATCCGCCGTGGCCGCAGCGCTTCTTGCGATAAACACGTAATAGCCGCACTTGAGCTGTGGGATTCTTGGCCGTATGCTCTCACGCAGCAGGCGCTTGATGCGGTTGCGTGTCACCGCGCCGCCCAGCTTTTTACTCACGGAAAAACCGATGCGCAGCTTACCTTGGCGGACAAACAGCAGCACCAGCTCCTTATTAGCCTGGGACTTGCCCTTTCGATAGACGTACTGAAACGCGCGATTTTCCTTCAGAGAATAGACTCTTTTCAAGGCTGCCTCCAAGGCGCGGGCCTGTTGAAAATTTTTTAGTAACCCTTTGGCAATGCACCGCAAGCCTACGGCGCGCGGGAAATCTCTCCGCGCGCCGTATCTGCTATGCCTGCGCAGCGCATTCTCATAGAAGAATTACGCGGAGAGTACCTTGCGGCCTTTGGCGCGGCGGCGGGCGAGCACCTTACGACCGTTCTTGGTCTTCATGCGCGCACGGAAACCATGCACCTTGGCACGCTGGCGCTTCTTGGGCTGAAACGTCATCCACATTGCTTTTTCACACCCCTTGTTCGTTAAAATGGAGACACTGCTCTACCTATAAAACAGCGATTGTATTATAAGGCTTTATCGGCTTTTCTGTCAAGCAAAGTCTGAACTTTTTACATCGCTTTCCGCTCAAATTGCATCAACATGTCAATTTGAATGAAATGAAATAGTAAAACGTTGAAAAACATTCAAAGTGTAGGATCCACAAAAATCTGTGGATAACTTTGTGAAAAACCTTGCAAGGCTTGTTTTTTTTTGTTATGATGAGACATGTATCCCCCTTTTGAGGATGCGAACAAACCGACGTTATCCACATGATGTGGATAACTTTGTGGAAAATTTCTGAAAAGATGTGCACATCGGTACGGGTTATCCCCACATTTCCCGCCCGAGCGGCAGCTTTCGCCGTTTGATGCAAATATACAGGAGGAATCATTGTGGACAAACAGGGCGCAGTCGAGCTATGGGAGAAGGCCTCCCAACTCATTCGTTCAGACATCAGCAGCGTATCCTATGAAAACTGGTTCAGAGACCTCAAGCCTGCAGACTACGACGGACAGACGCTGACCTTGCTCACGGCCAACGCCTTCAACCGCAACATACTGATGGAAAACTATACCCGTCAGCTGCAGGCCGCCCTCAACCTTGCAGCCGGGCACGAGGTCGGCTTTGTTCTGCGCCTGCCTTCAGAGGAAATTGCGCCGAAAGAGTCGGCTGAAAAGTCCGCCGCGCAGAGCAATTCCTCGCTCAATATGCTCAACCCGAAATACACCTTCTCCACCTACGTCATTGGCAAATCCAATAACTTTGCCCATGCTGCGGCCTACGCGGTCTCCCAGCGCCCGGGCGACGCGTACAATCCGCTGTTCCTCTATTCGGGCGTGGGTCTTGGCAAAACTCACCTCATGCACGCTATCGGTCACAGTATATTGGAAAAAAATCCCAGCGCGCGCATTCTCTACATCACCTCCGAAACCTTCACCAACGACCTGATTAAGGCCATCTCCACCAATACCAACTTTGAGTTCCGCAACCGCTACCGCAACGTGGACGTGCTGATGGTGGACGACATTCAGTTCATCGCGGGCAAGGAGCAGACACAAGAGGAGTTCTTCCATACCTTCAACGCGCTCTATGAGGCGCGCAAGCAGATCGTCATCTCCTCTGATAAGCCGCCCAAGGACATTCCCACGCTGGAAGAACGCCTGCGCTCCCGCTTTGAATGGGGACTGATTGCAGACATCTCCAAGCCCGATTTGGAGACCCGCATCGCAATCCTGCGCAAAAAGGCGGAGCTGGAGCACCTGGATGTTCCCGACGAGGTCAATACTTACATCGCTACAAAAGTCGAAAGCAATATCCGTGAGCTGGAAGGGTGTTTGACGCGGGTGCTGGCCTATGCGGATCTGACGCACACACCCATTAACGAGGCGCTGGCCGCCGAAGCGCTGCGCGATATGCTGCCCGTAAAGGATCCGCGCCGCATCACCACGGATCTGATCATGGCCATCGTTTCGGAATACTATCACGTCACCGTGGACGACTTAAAGTCTAAGCGCCGCAATCGTGAGATCACCGTACCGCGTCAGATCGCCATGTACCTGGTGCGCGAAATGAACGGTACTTCTCTGCCCACTATCGGCATGGAGTTTGGCGGACGCGATCACACCACCGTCATTCACGCCTGCGACAAGGTCGCCGACGATTTGAAACACGATGTCCATCTCAAAGAAACCGTCAATACACTCAAAAAGCGCATTCAAGGCGCATAATACGGTAATTTCAACCGCATCTTTTTTCGGAAACGGAGGGAAAACATATGAAATTTATTTGTCAGAAAGAGGACTTGATCCAGGGGCTTAACGTATCGACCAAGGCAAGCGCTACGCGCTCTCCCCAGCAAGTGCTCGAGTGCGTGTCCATCTCTGCGGACGCATCAGGTCTGCATCTGATGTGTACGGACCTGCAGATGGGCATTGTGGCCGACGTTCCCGCAACGGTTGCGGAGAGCGGACGCGTGCTGCTCAACGCAAGACTGCTCAGCGAAATCGTACGCAAGCTGCCTGAAGGGGAAGTCACCGTCAGCGTCAGCGCAACAAACCGTGCCGTCATCAGTGCTGCCGGCTCCAAGACCACGCTGCAGGGTCTGCCCGCGCAGGACTTTCCTCAGTTGCCCGAGGTGCTGGATGATCAGCCCATCTCCATCCGTCAGAATCTTCTGCGGGATATGATTCGTCAGACCGGCTTTGCCATCGCCGCTGACGATGCCCGTCCCATCCTCATGGGCATCCTGATGGAGATTGAAAACGATGAAATTACGCTCGTCGCACTGGATGGTTTCCGCCTTGCGCGACGCAAGGGACGTCTCAACGAGCCTGTCAGCGCCGTCAGCGCCGTCGTTTCGGGCAAATATTTCATCGAAATTGGCAAAATACTGGGCGACGACGACACCGCCGTTACCCTCAGTCTTTCCAGCACGCATTTGAAGTTGCGCATGCAGGCCGCAACCGTCGTCATTCGCCTGCTCGAGGGTGACTACATCAAGTACCGTCAGCTTCTTCCCCCTTCTTACGCCATTTCCGTCCGCCTCTCGCGCGGCGAGTTGGCCGACTGCATCGACCGCGCTTCGCTGATGGCGCGCGAGGGCAAGAGCAATCTGCTCAAGTTCTCCATCGCGCAGGACAAGCTCGCCATCACCTCAAACAGCGAAATGGGCGACGTCTACGAAGAGATGGATGTGGAAACCATCGGTCAGAACATCGACATCGCCTTTAACGTGCGCTACATCACCGAAGCAGTGCGTTCCATTGAGGAGGAGCAGCTCCTCATCAAGCTCAATTCCAATATTTCTCCCTGTGTGCTGGTGCCTACCGAGGGCGAGGATTTCCTCTATCTGGTGCTGCCCGTGCGCACCACAGCCTAGCAGAGAGCAACAGCTTTCCTCTTGACCGCCCAAGTTCGCTTTGGCGGTCAACCTTTTCGAGGCACAACATTCATGCTCATCAAAAATCTTACATTGACCAATTTTCGCAATTACGAATCCTGCTCCTTCTCGCCGGAACCGGGCATCAACCTGATCGTGGGGGAAAACGCGCAGGGCAAGACCAATTTACTCGAGGCGTTGTTTTTCTGCTGCTTTGGGCGTTCGCACCGCACCAGCCGCGAAAAGGAACTGATCGCCTACGAAGCGCCCTTTTCCTTGATTCGCCTGGAGAGCGAGCGCACGGGCACAGACCATGAACTGATCGTGCGTCTCAGCCGAGAAGAGGGAAGAAAAATCAAGTCCGATGGACTTCCGCTCGCGCGCATCGGCGAGCTGATGGGGCTGCTCAACTGCGTACTGTTTGCGCCCGAGCATCTGTCCATCGTAAAGGATGGTCCTGCAGAGCGCAGGAGATTTCTGGACATGGAGCTCTCCCAGACCTACCCTGCATACTTTTTTTTACTGCAGCAGTACCAGCGTGCGCTGCGCCAGCGCAACATGCTGCTCAAGTCGTTGCGCGAGCAGCCGGAATTGCGCGCCACGCTGCCTGTATGGAACCAGCAGCTGGCCAGTCTTGGTTGGAAGCTGATGAGATACCGCGAGGTCTTCTGCGCGCGCCTGTCCAGTCTGTCCAGTCAGAACCACGCGGACATCAGCGGTGGACGTGAACAGCTGACCGTGCAGTATCATCCCGACTGCCCGGCGCAGGATGAATCTTCACTGCTTCATTTGATCGAGGAGGGGCAACAGGAGGACTTGCGGCGTCTGACTTCTACCCACGGCCCGCACCGGGATGAAATGGCGCTCAATCTGGACGGACGCGAGATTCGCGCCTTCGGCTCTCAGGGGCAGCAGCGCACGGCTGCCTTGGCCATTAAGCTGTCCGAATTGGATCTGATTCGATCCGAGACCGGCGAATGGCCCATTCTGATGCTGGACGATGTGATGAGTGAATTGGATGAGCGCCGGCAAAAATATCTGCTTGAACGCATCCTCCCCGTGCAAACGCTGGTGACCACCACCACGACCGGCACGGACTGGCCCCGCGCACGCCGTTTTGAAGTTTTCTCCGGACAGATTCAATCCATGGATTGAACCACAAAACGTACTGTACGGACTGATTGCTGCAAAGACAGCCTCTCAAAATACGAACGTTCGCGTATGGCAAGTCCTTACGCGAACGTTTTTGTATCAGAAGCGATTGTCCATCGGCATAGGGTTTAAGAGCGGGTATATCTATCTTCCAAAGTCCATGCACATAGAAAGATCTATTTTCCGTTTGGGATATACTGCCACACGAGATCCGCTTGCGTTCCGGTCATTTTTCTTCATCTTTTGTTTTTCTTTCTTTAACCGTCTCTTTGCCTTTCTTTATTGTAAAACAAACACGGATTGTGTATGCTAATGCTGTCGGAAGCGGAAGGCTGCCGACCAGATTCTTTGAAATCCTCTCTGTCAGGCAGCGCCATATCGCACTTCTTCAGCGGGTTGTGCGAGCATGAAAGCCGGGCCAAGCGTTCCTCCTCCTTACGCAAACTGGCATAGCGTCTGCGACATTTTGTATAAGCCCTCTCTTATAATTGGCAGATAGTTTGATCTGCGACGAAAAGATACCCTTTGCCTTTTTCATGGCAGAGGGTTTTTTCGTACCCTTCTTATTTTTGTGTAAAGTAAGCACATTTCGTCGTGTCAAGGAAACAGAGAGAAGGGGAGCTGTAGAGTATAAGCGATAGAAGTAGTAGACGTAGAGCTGGGGATGTTGTGGATAATTAGAGTTTGCACGGAAATCAAAGGATTTTCTATCGTGGATACGAATGTGTATGAGTGTATCTTCTTTCCACAAAAATTCCAATTTATCCACTTAGCTGGCAAAGAGCGCAGGCTGAACGCATAGAAATGTGGAAAGTTTTCAGAAGCTGCTCCAATAAATTAAATAATAGATGGATTTTATCATTACTTTGAATAATTATACATCTTATACAAAGATATACAGCCACTGTTTTCCACAGAATTCACGGGTTGTGGATGAAGTTCTACAATACTTATCCACAAATGGTGGACAAGCGGAAAGGATGCGAATCTAGAGCCATTTTTTGCAATGTGGTGTGTGAAAGGCGAGCGTCTGATTGAGTTATCCCCAATTTGTGCAATACTTGTGGATAACTTAATGGAAGCGGCACGTCTTTATGAAGAAATAGACTTATACACCAGTTCGTGCAAGTTCTGTACGCCGCCGACTTATTGGATTGTGGTATTTTGATCATACTGTGACGAATTGATTTTATTTCGCAATTTATTGCACGCTTTCTGTAGGAAGAGGTCTTTTTTTCGAATTATGCTGTGCTTTTCTTCTGAAAAATACTGTGCGTTCCCCCTTTTCCATTTCTATAAACTGGTGTATAATGAAGAAAAGCACGGTATGTCGTTCGGCTGTGGCCGGTTGACACAATCAAAACCACAGTAAGGAGGAATCCCCATGACCAAGATACTGACCGGTTCATCTCTCCCAAACATTCCATGGGAAGAAAAGCCCGCAACGGTGATCAATTCTCCTCTCTGGCGCTACAGCGGCAATCCCGTCATCGACCGCAATCCCTGCAAGGGCGTGACCCGGATCTTCAACAGCGCCGTGGCCCCCTATGGCGACGGCTTTGTTGCGGTGCTGCGCGGCGAGCAGGTCAACGGAATACCGCACATCTACATGGGTTATTCCGAGGATGCCATCCATTGGAAGATCGATGAGGAAAAAATTCCCTTCGTCAATGAAAATGGCGATCCCTTCATGCCCGGATATGCCTACGATCCCCGCCTTGTCAAGGTGGAGGACACCTATTACATCATGTGGTGCACCGATTTTTATGGCGCGGCCATTGGCATGGCCAAGACCAAGGATTTTAAAAAATTCGTGCGCATCGAAAACCCTTTCATCCCCTTTAACCGCAACGCGGTGCTCTTTCCGCGCAAAATCAACGGCAATTACGTGATGCTCTCCCGACCCTCGGATTCGGGACATACGCCCTTTGGAGACATCTTTCTCTCCGAGTCCCCCGATATGGTTTATTGGGGCAGACATCGCCATGTGATGAGTCGCGGCAGTGAGTGGTGGCAGTCGCTCAAGGTGGGCGGCGGCGCGGCTCCCATCGAAACGGATGAGGGGTGGCTGCTGTTCTACCACGGCGTCTCCGGCACCTGCAATGGTTACGTCTATTCCATTGGCGGTGCGATTCTGGACATCGATCAGCCGTCTATCGTCAAGTATCGCTGCGAAAACTTCCTGCTCACGCCGGAAGCGCCCTATGAGGAACGCGGCTTTGTGCCCAATGTCTGCTTCCCCTGCGCCACGCTGCAGGATCCCGATACCGGTCGCATCGCCATCTACTATGGCGCGGCGGATTCCGTGGTGGGCCTTGCGTTTACCGAAGTCAATGAAGTGGTCTCCTACATTAAGGAACACAGCAAGGTCACCTCTGCCGATACCGAGATCGGCATCAAATAGAGGTCACTCCAATTTTCATACAAATACAGCTTGGAGGAAAAACAAATGCTGCATCCCAATTATTACATCGAAAAGGCCAAAGTAGACAAGCTCGTCGCCCGCAAGAATGTCGTTTCGGATATCTACAACGGCATCTATGAGCGCTATGAGTACCCGGTGCTCACCCGCGAGTTCGCACCCGTCCATTGGCGGTATGACCTGGACATTGGCGCCAACCCCTACTTCATGGAGCGCCTGGGTGTCAATGCTGTGCTGAACAGCGGCGCCATCTATCTGAATGGAAAGTTCTACCTCCTCGTGCGCACCGAGGGCGCGGACCGCAAGTCCTTCTTCGCAGTGGCTGAGTCTGATACTGGCATTGACGGCTTCCACTTCTGGGATTATCCCGTGCAGCTGCCCGACACCTGCCCCGAGGAGACCAACGTCTACGACATGCG
>DKYK01000080.1:0-17663 GCA_002492415.1 Christensenella sp. UBA7102 | reverse complement strand
AACGTCTACGACATGCGCCTGACCCAGCACGAGGACGGCTGGATCTACGGCGTGTTCTGCTCCGAGAGCAAGGACCCCAACGATCCCGACCTGTCTGCGGCGGTCGCGGCGGCGGGCATCGTGCGCACCAAGGACCTCAAGAACTGGGAGCGTCTGCCCAACCTGATCACCAAGCGCTCGCCCCAGCAGCGCAACGTGGTGCTGCATCCTGAATTTGTCGACGGCAAGTATGCCTTCTACACCCGTCCCATGGACGGCTTCATTGAGACGGGCTCCGGTTCCGGCATCGGCTTTGGTCTGTGCGATGACATCCTGCACCCCGTCATCGACGAGGAAAAGATGACCTCCATTCGCCGCTATCATACCATCACTGAGGCCAAGAACGGAGCGGGCTGTGTGCCCATCAAGACCGAAAAGGGCTGGATCCACATTGCCCATGGCGTGCGCAATACCGCAGCAGGCCTCAGATACGTGCTCTACGTGTTTGCCACTGACCTGAACGACCCCAGCAAGGTCATCGCCGAGCCCTCCGGCGTTTTCCTCGTGCCGCGCAAGGACGAGCGCGTGGGTGACGTATCCAACGTCGTATTCGCCTGCGGCGCTGTAGTCAAGGATGAAAAGGTCTACATCTACTATGCCTCCTCCGACACCCGCATGCATGTGGCCACCACCACTCTGGATAAGCTCATCGATTATACCTTCAATACCCCCTCCGATCCCCTCCGCAGCCCTGACTGCGTCAAGCAGCGCTGCGCCATGATCGATAAGAACCTGGAGATCCTCAAGAACGAAACCTTGTAAATCATAAAAAACGGGAGCGGAAGCAACAAAGCCGTCGCGCCTTTTCCATTCGGAAAGGGCGCGACGGCTCTTTTCTGCAGCCTTACTTGCACAGATCTGCGATGATCTGCGCGTACATCTCAATGGTCAGCAGCAGATGCTGCTTGACCGCAAACTCGTCGGGAGCGTGCATGTTGTTGTTGACGCCGGGGAAGGCCGCGCCAAAGGAGACGCCGCCCTCAAGGGTGTGCACATAGGTGCCGCCGCCAATGGCGATGCAGCGGCCTCTGTCGCCAGTGTAGTCTTCGTAGGTGCGCAGCAGCTCCTGCACCAGTGGAGAATCCTCAGGCACATAGTGCGGCGCGTACATCCTGTTATCCGCCATGGTAAACCCAATTTCCGCGTATTTTTCGCGCATTACGTCGGTCAGGTTATGATCGTTTGCACACAGCGCCGCGCGGCAGTCGGCCTGCACCGACGCGCTGTGATCGTCCATCTTCAGTATGTCCAGCGAGATGGTCAGCTTGCCGCTTACCTCATCCTCCTGCGCGATGCCCGCGGCCACGCCGTAGAAATCGCCGTGCGGGAAAATATGGTTCAGACCGCGCACCAGCTCCACGCCCCGGCCCTTGAGCGGCAGAGCGGAGAGCAGCGCACACAGCGCCGTCAGCGCGTTGATACCCTCGTAAGGCGTGGAAGCATGCGCGTTGACACCCTCGGCAGTGATGACGACGCCCTCGCCATCCGCCTCGGCGGTGAACTTTGCGCCCGTCTTGTCCGCAGCGGAGGCCATGTACCCGGAAAGAGCCGCCGGGCTGATGCCCAGCACTTTTGCGCTGCAGCGTGCTGGAACGACGTTGAATTTGATGCCCGCGTCGATCCATGCAATGCGGGGCAGCACATCCTCCGGTTCCCATACAGCCTCGGCATCCGCGTGCAGGCCGCCCTTTTCGATGTTGATCACCGGATAATCCGCGTCGGGAGAGAGCGTCTTGGGCGGCACGGGGTTGCTCTCAAAGTAGTGATGGATGTCTGAAGAGCCGCACTCCTCATCCGAGCCGAGGATCAGCCTGCAGTTTTTGCTGACTGGAATGCCCAGCTCGCGCACCGCGCGCATTGCGTAGAACGCGGCGAGCGCGGGACCTTTGTCATCCGCCGTGCCACGGCCGTAGATCTTTTCCTCATCCTCGCGCATTTCCAGCGGAGGCAGCTTCCAGCCGTCGCCCGTGGGCACAATGTCCAGGTGCGCCAGCACGCCCAACTCCGTCTTCCCGCCGTTCAGGTCCGCAGTGATGACGTAGTTATCGTGGTTTATGGTATCAAAGCCGCGCTTTTTGAGGAGCTCCTGCGCTTTGGCAAGCACCGCAGCGCAGCCCTCGCCATAGGGCATGCCGGGCTTAGCCTCGCCACGCGCCGAGTCGATGGCGATCAACTCTTTCAGGTCTTCCAGATACTCGCGCTCATGTTCCTGCGCCCAGGAGATTATGCTCTGCTTTATATCCATTTTTCCTTTCCTTTCCGTTCGGTCGAGGGTCTCGGCCGCCTGTTTTTCTACCCATTACTATATAAGTGCGCCCACGCACTGTCAAGTAAAAAAGGAATTGCAGCACGGAACGCGAACTTTTACTTTAGAAAAAAATCAATTTTTGCGCAAAGGCGGAGGGATGCACGCATGTTGCTGGAGAAAATGTGGGGAGGACTGCTGGGCCTTGCGGCAGGCGACGCGCTGGGTGTGCCGGTGGAATTTTTACCCAGAATGGAATTGAAACGGCATCCTGTTACCGATATGCGCGGCTGGGGTACGCACGATCAGCCGCCCGGCACCTGGTCTGACGATACGGGAATGGCGCTCGCCTCGCTGGACAGCCTGGCCGGCGGCTTTGATCCCGAAAACATGATGCGCTGCTTTGCACGATGGAGAAAGGGCGCGTATTGGCCATATGGGGAGGCGTTTGACGTGGGAGCCGCCACGGATCAGGCTATTTCGCGGTTTTCGAGCGGCGTGCCCGCGCTGCTGTGCGGCGGCCGGGGTGAACGGGACAATGGCAACGGCTCTCTGATGCGCATGCTGCCCATCGCCTGTTATTTGTATCTGCGTCAAGGTACGCCGGTGTTTCGCAACGGAAGCGCACTGGTTGTGATACAGGCCTCCGCCCTTACGCATGCGCATCCCCGCGCACAGGTCGCCTGCCTGATCTACGTGGGCGTGGTCTGCGCGCTGCTGGCGGGCCGCGGCATCCGCTCGGCGATGCAGGAGGGCGTGCTGGATGCCGTGAGCGCCTGCCTGGATACGGAATTGGAGCCTGAGCTGGAGCATTATGCGCTGCTCGCGGACACGGATGCTTTCTGCGCGCTGCCCACGGCCGCCATTCCCTCCTCAGGCTACGTTGTCGATACGCTGCAGGCCGCGCTGTATTGTCTGGGCAACGCCCGCAGCTTTTCAGACTGCGTGCTGGCTGCCGTCAACCTGGGTGAGGACACCGATACCGTCGCGGCAGTAGCCGGGTCTTTGGCTGGCATTGCCTGGGGAGAACGGGGAATTCCCGCCGCATGGCGGATGCTTCTGCCCCGACGCGGCGATATGGAGCAGCTGCTGCGCGCATTCTACTGCCGCAATATCACAAAAAAATGATGCAGGGCCATGACAAGGGCTTTTGTGCGCATTTGGTGGTGCATGGCGCGCAAAAGCATGGTATAATGATGGGGAATAACGCAAAGAGGAGGCGGCAAAATGATTGAGCTCGCGCTGGGGGATCTGATCCAGACCCGAAAAAAGCATCCCTGCGGCAGCGACCGCTGGGTCATCATCCGCGTGGGTGCGGACATCAAGATTAAGTGCAAAGGCTGCGGCCGCATCGTGATGCTGGAACGGCCGGAATTTGAAAAGCGAATGAAAAAGCACCTGGGCAAAGACCTTCCGGAGGAAGAATAATGCCCACCCGCATGGAACGCAGGGTAGAACGGATTCGTTTGCAGCGCAGAGAGACGCTGCGCTGGCTGGCGGAGCTGACCGCGGTGCTGGCGATTGCGCTGCTGGTGCGCACTTGCGTGTTCTCGCTGACCGCGGTTGAAGGGCCCTCCATGATGAATACGCTGCAGTCCGGTCAGGTGGTCGCGGTGGATAAGACCTATTTCCACTTCCATGAGCCACAGCGCGGTATGGTAGTGATCTGCCGCTATCCCGAATCCCGAGAGTATTATGTCAAGCGCGTTGCTGCGTTGGCAGGCGACGTCATCGAGATCTCTCAGGGCGTGACCTATCTCAACGGCCAGGCGCTGGAGGAGGACTATGTATCCTATCCGTGCCGGGAGGACTTCGGTCCTTATACTGTGGAAGAGGGCTGCGTGTTCGTGCTGGGCGACAACCGCGCCAACTCCCACGATTCCCGCAATGAGGGCGCGCTGGACCGAAGTATGATCGTCGGCCGCGTGGTGGCGGTATGCTTTCCACTGGGCCAGGCGCATTTGCTGAAAGATGCATAAATAGAGAAAGGATATTTGCTGACCATGACAAAGAACAAAATTCTCAAGGAGATTGTGGAGTGGGCGCTGACCATACTGATCCCAGTGGCCGTAGCGCTGCTCATCCACAATTATCTGTTCACCTTTGCCCGTGTGGATGGCGACAGTATGCTGGATACCTTCCACGACAACAACATCACCGGCGTCTCCCGCCTGCACTACCGTCTTAACGAGCCGCAGCGCGGCGAGGTCATCACCTGCCACTATGACGAGACGAGCAAGCTCTATATCAAGCGCATCATCGGCCTGCCCGGCGAGACGTTGAAAGTCGTGGACGGCACGGTCTACATCGACGGCCAACCCATCCAGGAGGATTACCTGACCCGCCACGATGATTACAACTTCGGGCCCTATCAGATCGGCGAGGATGAGATCTTCGTCATGGGCGATAACCGCCCCGTTTCACAGGATTGCCGTCAGCTGGGCCCCATCCCCAAGGACTATATCTACGGCCGCGTGATGTTCGTCGCCTTCCCCTTCAATGAGATCCGCGGCACCATGGCCGTGCCGGAGTATCAGGCGCAGTAATCCGCACGGATGATGAGGAGAAACACATCAATGTACATCTACGATACGACGCTGCGCGACGGCGCGCAGGGCCAGTCCGTCACCTTTTCACTGCAGGATAAGGAGCAGCTCATCCGCCGCCTGGACGAGGTGGGCATGCATTTTATCGAGGCGGGCAACCCCGCGAGCAACCCGCGCGACGCCGAGCTGTTCGAGCGCATGCGCGGCGTACGGCTCAAAAACGCGCAGCTGGTGGCCTTTGGCTCCACAAGGCGGGTGGGTGCGCGCGCGCACGAGGACGCGGGGCTCAACGTGCTGGCCAACGCGGGCTGTACTCACGTTGCGATCTTCGGAAAAAGCTGGGATTTTCACGTCACCGGCGTGCTGCGCACTACGCTGCAGGAAAATCTCAATATGATTTCCGAATCCGTGCGCTTTCTGGTCTCCGCAGGAAAGACAGTGTTCTTTGACGCGGAGCATTTTTTCGATGGATACGCCGCCAATCCCCGCTACGCCATGGAGACGCTGCGCGCAGCGCGGGATGCTGGTGCATCATACTTGGTGCTGTGCGATACCAATGGCGGCAGGCTCCCAGAGGACGTGCGCAACACGGTAAAGAACGTAGAGATGGAGTTTCCCGGCTGCGTAGGCATCCATTGCCATAATGACAGCGGCGTGGCGGTGGCCTGTTCGCTGACCGCCGTGCGCATGGGCGCGGTGCTGGTGCAGGGCACGGTCAACGGCCTGGGCGAGCGCTGCGGCAATGCCGATCTGTGCTGCGTCATCCCCAACCTCGTGCTCAAAATGGGGGTGGATTGCTTCCCGCACCTGTCCGAGCTCACCTCGCTGTCCCACTTTGTTAGCTCTGTGGCAAACCTTTCGGTGGACAGCCGCATGCCCTACGTGGGCCGCAGCGCCTTTACCCATAAGGGCGGCATGCACATTGACGGCGTGATGAAGAACGCACGGACCTTTGAGCACATCTCGCCCGCCGCCGTGGGCAACGAGCGCGCCTTTGTGGTGTCGGATCTGGCGGGGCGCAACAGCATCCTTCCCCTCATTCACGCGGTGGATCCTTCCATTGGCCGCGACGACCCCATCGTGGACCACATCTGCGGAAAACTCAAGCAGATGGAATTCGAGGGCTACCAGTTCGAGGATGCGGAGGACAGCTTCAAACTGATGGTGCGCAGGCAGCTGGGCAAATACCGGAGCTTTTACGAGGTTTTGGATTTTCAGGTATTCTGCCAGCGCCCGGACGACGTGACCTGCACGCTGGCTACCCTCAAGGTGCGCGTGGGAAATAAAGTCGAGCTGACCGCCGCCGAGGGCGACGGCCCCGTCAACGCGCTGGACTTTGCGCTGCGCCGCGTGCTGACCATTTTCTATCCCCAGGTGGAAAAGCTGCGCCTGGTGGACTTCAAAGTGCGCGTGGTGGACGACGGCGGCACCGCCTCACGCGTCCGCGTCTACATCCGCTCCACCGACGGCGAGCATACTTTCGGCACCGTGGGCGTCTCCCCC
Organism: Christensenella sp. UBA7102; assembly: GCA_002492415.1. Taxonomy (GTDB): domain Bacteria; phylum Bacillota; class Clostridia; order Christensenellales; family UBA1750; genus Spyradocola. The sequence goes on along the minus strand of DKYK01000080.1, from coordinate 11,330 downwards.
AACGTGGTCCAGGCCGCCTGGGCTGCGCTGACCGACTCCATCGACGCCTTTTTGCTGTGCAATCCATGAGCCGGATCCGCTTTGTACAGGCTGAAGCGCGGGATGCCGAAAGCATCTTGGGCCTGAGCAAGGAGCTTATCGATAACTATGAGGATACCGCGTCCATCGACTATGAAGCGGTGCTGGCCTGGATGCGCCGCAAGATTGAGCGCGGGATCGGCGGCTATACGCGCATCCTTTCCGATGAACAGCTTGTGGGCTGGTACCGCCTTTTTCCACGCGACGGCTGTATGGAACTGGACGACTTTTACCTGCTGGAGGGCGCGCGGGGGCAGGGTATCGGCACACAGGTGCTGCAGAGAATTCTGGATTCCTGCCGGTGCGACGTGATGCTGTTTGTGTTTATTCGCAATGCACGGGTGATGCGCTGGTATGAGCGCAGCGGATTCCGCGTCGAGCGGCAGGTGAGCCCCACGCGCTGCATCATGATTAGAAAAATCAACAAAAATAATATAGGAACACATATGGGAGGACAGAACAATGAGTGAAAGAATTTGCGTAGTGGGTTGCGACCTGGGCCCCGGCCCTATGGCCTATCTCCGGGAGCAGTTCCCCGAGCTGACCATCTATTCCTATCCCCGCGGCGAAAAGGTTCCCGCCGAACTCATGGAAAAGGCCGAAATCCTGATGAACTACGGCGATAAGTCGCAGATTTCCCAGGCGAGGAACGTCAAGTATATCCACACCATCTCTGCCGGCATCGACGGCTACATTGACGAGGTGGACCGCTGCCACGGAAATACGCTGCCCGTTTCCAACGGCGCGGGCGTGTATGCCGACGCAGTGGGCGAGCACGTCATCGCGTTGATGATGGCCGTGCTGCACGGCATCTGCCCCTCTGTGGACAACATGAAGCAAAAGCAGTGGCGCGCCTTCCCCATGCTGGGCAACGTCAACGGCAAGACCGTGGCGGTCCTGGGCACGGGAGACATTGGCAGCAACGCCGCGCGCATCTGCAAGGCAATGGGCGCGCACGTGATGGGCTATAAGCTGCATCCCTGTGCCCCCTTTTCGCCCTATGATGCCATCTACACCGGCGAGGACGGATTGGACGCGCTGTTGCCCAAGGCGGACATCGTGCTCATCTGCCTGCCTGGCTCGCCCTATACCAAAGACCTGCTCGACGCCCGCCGCGTGGCCCTGATGAAGGACGGCGTGGTGCTCGTCAACATCGGCAGAGGCTCCATACTCAACACCGAGGCGCTGATGGAGGGTCTGCGCTCCGGCCACATCGCCGCCGCCGGCCTGGACGTTACCGATCCCGAGCCGCTGCCCGCCGATCATCCCCTGTGGGATTGCCCCAACCTGCTCATCACCCCGCACATCTCGGGCCTGGGCGCAGATAAGCAAAAGCACGCCGAGTGGTTCGCCGAAAACCTGCGCGCCTACCTCAGCGGCCAGCCCCTCCCCGGCGCCGTCAACCGCGAGATGAAATACTGACCGCAGACTTTCAAGCAAAGGAGTTTTCATGCGACTTCATTACGTCAACCCCGGTTTCGAGTACTCTGTGGACAGCATCATGTTCTTTGAAACGGGGGAACAGAGCGAGTGGTGGCGCAGCGCGTTGTTCCACTTCTACCCGGAGCTGGACAAGGGCCTCGCCGATGCGCTCGACCTGCCCGCCCGCCGCGACTACTACGCTCGCACGCTGCGCCCCACTTACGAATCCATACTGCCTCAGCTGAACCAAAAACTCGACGCCTACAACGCCCACTGGCAGGAAAACGAGCGCCGCGTAAACGAGGCCTTCTCCGAGCAATTCGGTCGCGACCTGTCCAACCGGCTGGGCGATATGCAGGGCCGCATCGCACTGAACAGCGTCTGCCCCCGGTTCCTCGACCAGCGCGCCTTCGACGTATTCTGGCGCAACAGCGAGCGCGGCGCCATGGGCATCGCGCTGCACGAGATGACGCACTTTGCCTGGTTCTCCATCTGGCAGCAGCACTTCGGGGACAGCATTGATGAGTACGAATCGCCGCATCTCAAGTGGATTCTGAGCGAGATGGTGGCGGAGTGCTTCCTCAGCCATCCCACCCTCCGCGCGCTCAACCCCTACTTTGAGCCAGAAAACGGCGGCTGTATCTACCCCTATTTTTACGACATGGTGCTGGACGGGGAGCCGCTGCTCGACCACCTGCACCGCCTGTTCACCCCGGGGCATACAGAGGACTTCATGGAGGCCGCCTGGGCCTTTGTGCAGCGCCACGAGCCCGCCATCCGCGCCCACATTCAGACATCGGAGAGCTAATCTGTCTGACGCAATACAAAACAGGAGGTAAATGCCATGACGCACTTTCGTAACCCCATCATCCCCGGCTTCTACCCCGACCCCAGCGTCTGCCGCGTGGGCGAGGATTACTACTTGGTCACTTCCACCTTTGAATTTTTCCCTGGCGTGCCGGTGTTTCACAGCCGCGACCTTGTGCACTGGGAGCAGATCGGCCACTGTCTGACGCGCCCCTCTCAGCTGCCGCTCAAGGACGCCGAGCCCTCCGGCGGCATCTACGCGCCCACCATCCGCTACCACGACGGGCTGTTTTACATGGTCACCACCAACGTCACCTGCGGCGGAAACTTCTACGTCACCGCCTCCGACCCTGCGGGCGAATGGAGCGACCCCATCTACGTCGATCAGGGCGGCATCGACCCGTCGCTGCTCTTTGACGACGACGGCAAGGTCTACTTTGTCTCCAATGGCAACGGCTGCATGTCCCTGTGCGAGATCGACCCCAAGACCGGTGAAAAACTCGCCCCCACTGTCAAGACCTGGCCGGGCATGGGCGGCCGCTACCCCGAAGCGCCCCACCTGTATAAAATCAATGGCATGTACTACATGATGATCGCCGAGGGCGGCACCGAGTACGGTCACATGGAGACCATTGCCCGCTCTGCCTCTCCCTATGGTCCCTGGGAGCCCAGCCCGCGCAACCCCATTTTGACCAACCGCAATACTGGCATGGACATGCCCATCCAGGCCACCGGCCACGCCGACCTCGTGCAGACGCCGAGCGGCGATTGGTACGCCGTGTTCCTCGCCTTCCGCATGTCGCAGGGCTATTTCCACCATCTGGGCCGCGAGACCTACCTCGCGCCCGTGACTTGGGAGGACGGCTTCCCCTACATCGGCACCTGTCCGCTGGAGGGCGAGGTCAACCTGCCCGAGGCGCCTGTGCAGCAGGTTCCCGCCACCACGGATTTCTCCGCCCAGGGACTGGAATGGGTGACGCTGCGCGAGCCCAACGGCGACCGTGTGCAGTTCACCGAAAAAGGTCTGCTGCTCCACGGCATGCCCGAGAACCTCAATGCCTACAATCCCACCATCCTGCTGCGCCGTCAGCAGCACTTTACCATGCGCTGCGAAACGGTTTTGGACTTTGAGCCGCGCCTGCACGAGGAAGCGGGCCTGACTACCTTCTACAACCTGCGCACGCATTATGAGATCTACCTGACCCGCACCGCGCAGGGCCGCCGCGTGCAGGTGCGCCGCGTTGTGGGCGATATGGAAATGCTCGCCGCCGACATCCCCGCGCCCGCAGGCGAGATCACGCTGCAGATCACTGCGGATAAGCTGACGTACACCTTCTGGTGCAACGGCCAGGCGCTGTGCACCGCCGCCACGCAGTTCCTCTCCACCGAGGCCACGCCCAGCTCCTTTACCGGTGTGATGCTGGGCTTGTACGCTACCGGCAACGGCAGACGCTGCGTAAGCCCCGCCCGCTTTGATCACTTCACCTATGAGGGGCAAAACTGATCATGGACTCGTTACCCATCCTGATGAAGATACTGCGCGCCTTACCCGAGACTGAGGTCGTGCAGCAGAAGTCGCAGACCGCGCTGCGTTGCTGCGGGCATCCGTATGCTGCGCTGTATCCAGTCAGCAGTAAAAAAGCAGGGCTGGCCATCTTTTTGAACGAGCGTATCGATTCCCAGCGCGTATACGCTGTCTCCGAACCCTATCCCGGGCGCTTTACTCATCACCTGCGCCTGGAAGGGGCGGAGCAGGTGGACGAGGAGCTGCTGTGCTGGCTGCGCCGTGCCGCGCAGTGGAAGCGCGGCTGTTGACCCAACAAAATTCCATACCCACGGCACAAAGTCACATTGACGGCGCGGGCACGGCATGGCACAATGAGAGCAGGAAATGAAAAACCTTCTTCCATCAAGCGATCATGGAGGTAAGAATATGCACTACAAGGCCTATCTGGAGAATCCTGATCTGTTGCACGAGGGTGTGGAGGCCAACCGCGCCTACTACATCCCCTACTTTGCACACAAACCCGCCGATGTGCGCCATCGCCTGGACTCCGACCGCGTCACGGTGCTCTCCGGCGAGTGGGACTTTTGCTGGTTTGCAAACGCGGCGGCGTTTGAGGCGAATCGGCAGGGCGAGGTGGAGATGGAGCGCGTGATGGTACCCTCCGTCTGGCAGACCTATGGCCACGATACCCATCAGTACACCAACGTGCGCTACCCCATCCCCTACGACCCGCCCTTTGTGCCCGATGACAACCCTTGTGCTATGTACCAGCGAGATTTCACGCTGCGCAAGCGCGAGGGGTATACCTATCATCTGAACTTTGAGGGCGTAGATTCCGCCTATTTCGTCTGGATCAACGGCGCCTATGTGGGATTCTCCGGCGTGCCGCACTCCACCAGCGAGTTCGACGTCACCGAGCACCTCGTCGACGGCGACAACGGCATTGACGTACTGGTATTCAAGTGGTCCAGCGGCACCTATGCCGAAGATCAGGATAAGCTGCGCATGAGCGGCATTTTCCGCGACGTATACCTGCTCGAGCGTCCCGAAAACTGCGTGCGCGACTTCACAGTTGTGACCGATGTAACCGGCGGCGCCGCCTGCATCCGCGTTTCGCTGGAGATGATGGGTGCGGCGGATGTGCGCTATGTACTGACCCATGAAGGGCGAACTGTGGCCTCCGGTGCGGCGGAAAACGGCGCCATCACAATCGGCGTGCCCGAGGCGTATCTGTGGAACGCCGAAACCCCGAACCTCTATGAGCTGACGCTGCTGACCGATCAGGAGAAGATCTCCACCCGCGTCGGCCTGCGCACCGTCGCCATCGAGAACAAGGTCGTCAAGCTCAACGGCGCGCCCATCAAGTTCCGCGGCGCCAACCGCCACGATTCCTCGCCTATCAACGGCTTTGCCGTGACTTACGATGAGATGCTGCGCGACCTGACGCTGATGAAGCAGCACAACATCAACGCCGTACGCACCAGCCACTACCCCAACGCGCCCTACTTCTATGAGCTGTGTGACGAGCTGGGCTTTTATGTCATTGACGAAGCGGACATCGAGATGCACGGCGTGGTCACGGCCTATGGTCCCTACAGCGAGGATCAGTTCACGCTGCTGGCAGACGACCCCATGTATCAAAAGACCGTGCTCGACCGCGTACAGCGCTGCGTCATCCGCGACAAAAACCGCCCCTGCGTGCTCATCTGGTCCATGGGCAACGAGTCGGGCTATGGCGTGTGCTTCATCGAGGCCGGCAAGTGGGTCAAGGCCTATGACCCCACCCGTCTGCTGCACTACGAAAGTTCCATCCACACCGGCGGCAGGGACATGGACACCTCCATGATCGACCTGTACAGCCGCATGTATCTGGACATCGGCCTGTGCAAGGAATACTGCGAGGACGAGAATAATCAAAAGCCCCTTATCCTGTGCGAATACATCCACGCGATGGGCAACGGCCCCGGAGACGCCGAGGACTACCAGCAGCTCATCGATCGATATGACAACTTCTGCGGCGGCTTTGTTTGGGAGTGGTGCGACCACGCCGTCTACATGGGCAAGACCATCGCGGGGAAGGACGTCTACCACTACGGCGGCGATTTCGGCGAAAAGACCCACGACGGCAACTTTTGCATGGACGGCCTGGTCTACCCCGACCGCACGCCCCACACTGGACTGAAGGAATACAAGAACGTCATCCGTCCCCTGCGCGCCATCGGTTATGATGCGGAAAAGAACGCCGTGCTGCTGCACAACCACAAGGCATTCCAGAGCGCCGATGCGTTTGCCAATGTCGAGTGCGTCGCCATGCTGGACGGCGTGGATCAGTGGAGCGAGCCGTTGCAGCTGCCCGCCATCCCCGCCGGCGGCGAGGCCTGGGTCAAGCTGCCAGGCGAGCTGCCGCAGGGCGATCTTGTGCAGATCTGTCTGCTCTACACTGCCAGCTGCGATACCGCTTGCCTGACGCAGGGCGACGAACTGGGCTTTGATCAGATCACCATTCACGACGCGGGCGTCGCGCCCTTTGCGCCCGTCCCCGGCAGCCTAACCCTCGAGCAGACCGACGCCGATCTCACCGTGCGCGGCGCGGACTTTGCCTACCGCTTCGACAAGCGCACCGCTGTGCCCGCCCAGCTCTCCCGTGATAACGAGAGCGTGCTGGCTGCCCCCGCCCAGTGGAACATCTGGCGCGCCCCGCTGGACAACGACATGTTCGTCGCCGAGGAACTCTATCGCATGGGCTATGACCGCATGACCGTCAAGGTCTATGAGCTGACCGCAGCGGTGGAGGATGGCGTCGCCCGCCTGCGCGCTCGCCTGTCGCTCTCTGCGGTGGCCTGTGGGCGCATTGCCGAAGTGGAGGTCACCTACACCGTCGACGGAGAGGGCCGCCTGGACATCTCCGGCCACATGCGCAAGGGCAGCGACCTGCTCCCGGACCTGCCGCGCTTCGGCCTGCGCTTCTTCCTGCGCCCCGGCATGGAAAAGGTCAGCTATTTGGGCTATGGCCCCACCGAGAGCTACATCGACAAGCATCAGGCCTGCTGGCTGGGCCGCTTTGACGTCTCCGTAGACGAACTGCACGAGGATTATATCAAGCCTCAGGAGAACGGCAGCCACTGGAACACCCGTGACCTTACCGTGTTTGACGTCCACGCTGCGCTGCGCGTGACGGGCGAAGGCTTCTCCTTTAACGCCTCCCACTACACGCAGGAAGAGCTGACGCGCAAGAAACATAACTACGAGCTGGAGAAGGTCAGACAAACCGTGCTGTGCATCGACTTTGCGCACGCGGGCGTCGGGTCCAATTCCTGCGGACCCAAGCTGTTGCCGCAGTACCATGTCCCCGGTAAGATGGATTTCCACTGCACCCTTGCGCTCTGAACCTGCGGGAATTCATTTTAATGCGTTCTCGGGCCTTGCGCAGTCGTTCCAGCTATTTTAATCTGAATGCACAGCAGTGCGCTCTTTGCACGCGGCTGTGCATTCAGTCTAACAGGAGGAAAAGACATGGTGGTATTTGAGAACCGGCTGCCGGAGCCGCAGGATTACAACGAGCTCTCCCAGTCCGTTGGCTGGGGAACAGAGCCTGATGGCGTCGTGCGGGCGGCGCTGAGGGGTACGCTGTTTGCCGTTTGCGCATTTGAGAGCGGGCGGCTCGTAGGACATGCCCGGCTTATCGGAGACGGTGCGCTGTTCGTCTATGTGCAGGATGTAATGGTCCACCCGGATTGGCAGGGAAAGGGCGTTGGCACGCAGCTGATGGAGCGCATCGTGGAACAGATTGACACGCTCAAACAGAGAAGTCCCAGTCTGCGCGCCTATCTGGGCTCATCGGTGGGGCGCGAGAGCTTTTATGAGCGCTTTGGCTTTGTCACGCGGCGCAGCGCGGGCCTGGGAGCGGGTATGGTGCGCTTTTGATTCGCTTGTTCTTGCAATCGCGCCGCGTCAGCGCTATAATAGGCTAAATCATTTTTCAGGAGGTGAGCGGCGCGTGAACATTATCGATGGTCACATGCACACCAAGTATTTCCCCGAGAACTGGTTTACGGACTGCGCCCGTGCGCGTGGCTACAGCGCCTATGCGATTCTCAGCCTTTCCTGCATGCAGTCCTTCGGCGGGGCGGCCAACAACGAGCAGTGCCTGGCGGTCAAGCGTGCCGATCCCGGCCGGGCCTATTTTTTTGCCGGCCTTGTGCATCCCTGCGACGACTATACTGCACACGTCCGAACTTGGCTGGACAAGGGAGCGGATGGCATCAAGCTCATTGAGACAAAACCCACGGTCTGGAAGGAGACGGGTGTCGATCTGTCCGACGAGCGCTTTGACCCCATGTTTGATTACCTGGAGCACACCGGTACACCCGTGCTGTGGCACGTGGGCGACCCCGCCACCTTCTGGCGCCGCGACCAGGCGCCGGAGTTTGCGTTCCGCTGCGGCTGGTTTTATGGCGACGGAGGCTATCCCACGCTGGAGGAACTGTACGCCGTCACCGAGCGCGTGCTGCAGCGCCATCCAAAGCTTCGCGCCTGCCTTGCGCACCTCTACTTCTGCGGCGATGACCGTGCGCACGCCGAGCGCATATTGAATGCCTATGAGAACGTCCGCCTGGACATCACCCCCGGTGTGGAGATGTACGAACACTTTGAACAGGACCTTGTCGGCTGGCGCGAGTTCTTCCTGAAGTATCAGGATCGCATTCAGCTGGGCACTGACACCGACATGGGCGACGCCTTTACCGGCCACAACGCGCTCACCCTTGCACTGAGCATGCTGGGAGCCGGTCCGGTGGATCATTTCGGCGAATTCTGGGAGAACGGCCTGAATCTGCCGGAAGAAGTCATCCTAAAGATCACGGCGGAAAACTTCCGAGCCTTTGCGGGGCAGGCGCCCAAGCCGCTGTGAGACTGCACGAGAAAGGAAGCGCATTTTTGTGCCTCCTTCCTCTCTTTATTGTTGACAATGTGGCGAAAATCGCCGATAATATCCATGTAAAGACCCCCAATATCCATAAAATAACAAAGGAGATCATCACTATGCTTCATGTGGCAATGCTCAGCAAATGGCATGTGCACGCGTCGGAATACGCGGGCCGTTTGGGAAAGATGGACGATGTCAAGATCACGTGCGTCTGGGACGAGGATCCCATCCGCGGCAAGGCCTGGGCGGATGAGCTGGGCGTGGACTTCGAGGCTGACCTCGACACCCTGCTCGCTCGCGGCGACGTGGACGCCGTCTGCATCGATACGCCCACCAACATGCACAAGAATGTCATGATCAAGTGCGCCAAGGCCGGCAAGCATATATACACCGAAAAGGTAATGTGCCTGACCGTCGCCGACTGCGACGAGGTCATCAAGGCTGTGGAAGAGAACCATGTCATCTTCACCATCTCGCTGCCGCAGCGCGCATGGCCCAAGTTCCTCTACATCAAGCAGGCCATCGAGTCCGGCCTGGTGGGCGACGTGACCGTGCTGCGCTGCCGCAACTGCCACGACGGCGCGCTGGCCGACTGGCTGCCCGATTACTGGTATGACCCCGAGACCACCGGCGGCGGTGCGATGATGGACCTGGGCGCCCACCCTATGTACCTGTCCGCCTGGATGCTGGGCAACCCCACGCGCATTCAGTCCATGTTCAACAACAAGACCGGCCACGCGGTGGAGGACAACACCATCTCCACCATCGAGTTTGAGAATGGCGCCATCGCCGTGTCCGAGACCTCGCTCGTCTCCCCCATGTGCCCGCAGATCTTCGAGGTCTATGGCACCAAGGGCGTGATCCTGGCCATCGATGACGAAATCAAGATCAAGACCGTGGACACCCAGAAACACCTGGCCGACGGCTGGGTCGTGCCCAAGCTGCCCGAAGCTCTGCCCCACCCCACCCGCCAATGGGTGGACGCCATCCTCTACGGCGGCCCCGTCCGCTACGGCGTGCGGGAAGCCCGCATGCTCACCGCGTTGATGGAAAACGCCTACGTCGCCGACCGCGAGCGTCGGGAGGTCAAGTTCTCATAATATCGCAGAAAAAGGGAGGCTGCATTGCCTCCTTTTTTTCATCAGGCTGCCGGCACAATCGACAGTCCAGTGTGGCAAAGGGCGCGGAAACGGATAAAGTACGGCCTTTAACGCTCATGGTCTGGAAAATTACGACGATACGCCGTCACAGTTCCTGCGGTATACTGGGCAGAAAAGGAGGCTTTTGCATGATCCAGCTGACCAATCGCCAGGCGCGGCGCTTTGTGCTGCGCAAAAACGGGCTGCTCGGCGGCCATATCTTTCGCGGCAAGGCGGGCGCGCTGGCCTATATCCGGCAGGCGGGCTGCGTGCAGTTCGACCCCATTGACGTCTGCGGCCGCAACGCCGAGCTCGTGCTCAACGCCCGCGTCGGCGGGTATCAAAAGCAATACCTGAACGAACTGCTCTACCACGACCGCACGCTCATCGATTATTTTGATAAGCAATTATCCATCCTCCCTACGGAAACCTGGCCATATTTTGCCCGCACGCGCGATGAATGGATGCGTTCCTCCCGCGCGCACGAGCAGGTGGACGCTGCCGCGCAGCGCGTGCTGGCCGAGCTGGACGCCCACGGTCCGCTGTCCAGCCGCGACATCGAACTGGAGGGCCGCGCCGATTGGTACTGGTCTGAGACGAGCCTGTCCCGCGCGGTGCTCGAAACCCTTTACTTCCGCGGAGAGCTGATCGTTCACCACAAGGAAGGCACCACCAAATTTTACGCCCGTGCCCGCGATTATCTTCCGCCGCAGCTGCTCTGCGCCCCGGATCCTCTTCCGGACGACGCGGAACACCGTAAATGGCGCGTCGCCCGCCGGATCGGCGCGGTGGGACTGCTGTGGGATAGGCCGTCGGATGCCTTCCTCGGACTAGAGCTCAAGGCCGCGGCGCGCAGCGCAGCCTTCGCAGCCCTGGAGCGCGACGGCGCCATACTGCCTGTGCAGGTCGAGGGCATCGCGCAGCCGCTGTATTGCCTGACTGCTGACGCCCCCTTGCTGGACGAAGTGCGCTCGGGCCGCGCGTATGCCCCGCGCACCGAATTTCTCGCTCCGCTGGACGGCCTGCTCTGGGACCGCAATCTCGTTCAGGCGCTATTCGGCTTTGCGTATCGATGGGAAATTTACACCCCAGCTGCCCAGCGCAAGTATGGATATTACACACTGCCCGTGCTGCGCGGCAAGCAGATCGTCGGCCGCGTTGAGCCGATTTGCGACCGCAAAAACAGTGTGCTGACCATCAATAACCTCTGGCTTGAGCCCGGCGTCAGGCAAACCCCTGCTCTTTTGCGAGGAATTGAGGAGACAGCACACCGCCTGCGCGCGCTCAACGGCATGGGCGATCTCAACCTTCCCAAGCAGTTTTCATAAAGGGCCAGGATATAAATACAATAATATACCCTTTACAAACGCAGAAAGAGATGGTAAGATAGGAGAGTAAGTTAACACAATTATAACAACGGAATAAAAAGGGGAGGGAACCCGGATGAAAGGAC
>DKYK01000024.1 GCA_002492415.1 Christensenella sp. UBA7102 | reverse complement strand
CATCCGGGCCTCGAAGCTGAACTGTCCTCCGGTAATCTGGGGCAAGCTGCGGACGGCCTTCAGCATGGGGGTGGGGCCGCAGGCCATGATGCAGTCCAGCGCGCCCTCCTCCAGCATTTCCTTGAGCGGCAGCGTCACCAGTCCATGGACGCCGAAGCTGCCGTCATCCGTGCAAACGATGACGGTGGCGCCCGTGGCACGGCACTCGTTCACCGCGTAGATCAGCTCCTTGTTGCGGTAGCCGAAGATTGCGGTGCAATTTTCGTCGGCATATTCCTCCATCGCATAGCGCAGCGGCGCGACGCCGATGCCGCCGCCCACGAACGCGATGCGCTTATGCTGTTTCTTTTCAAATCCGTGGCCCAGCGGATAGAGCACGTCCAGCGTGTCGCCGGGTTTGGCCGCGAGGATGCGCTGCGTGCCCTCGCCCTTGCCCGCGATGGCCAGCTCCAGCAGATCCTCGTGCGCGGAATAGATGGAAATGGGGCGGCGCAGCAGGTTCCGCCGGTCGCCCGGCACGGAGAGGTGCGCGAACTGCCCCGCCTGCGCCCTTTCCGCGCCCTCGGGGAGCTTCACGATCAGGTGACCCATGCCCTGCACCAAGGGCTGCACGGATACCACCGTTGCAAGCAGTCTCTTCACTTACATGCCCTCCATGATGTCGTCGCGCATGCGGATGGCTTCGTTGTAGGCGGCCTGCGCGAAGTCCACGCCGGGCTGCTTTTTCCACGCGGTGAGTATGGAGCGGGAGGCGTTGACCACCGCGCCCATGCCATTTTTATCAAAGCAGCCGCGCAGATCCTTGCCCGTGGCGCCCTGCGCGCCGTAGCCGGGCACCAGGAAGAAGGTGTGCGGCAGGCGAAGGCGCAGCGCGGCGCCCTGCTCGGGGTAGGTCGCGCCCACCACCGCGCCCACGGAGGAATAGCCGTGCTCGCCGATGCAGTCCTCGCCCCACTTGGAGACGAGGTCGCCCATCACCTCGTAGACGCGGCGGTCGCCGATCATCAGGTCCTGCAGCTCCACGCCGGAGGGGTTGGAGGTCTTGACCAGCGCGAAGATGCCGCCGCCGCGCACCTGCGATGCCTTTAAGAAGGGCAGGATGCCGTCGCTGCCAAGGTACGCGTTGACGGTGACAAAGTCTGCGGGGAAGGCGGAGAGCGCCTTATCGCCCAGAGGCGTTTCGCCCAAGAAGGCGCTGGCATACGCGCCGGAGGTCGCGCCGATGTCGTTGCGCTTGGCGTCAGCGATGACCACCAGGCCCTTTTCCTTGGCATAGGCGCAGGTGTCCACAAAGGCCTGCATGCCGGGCACGCCGTACATTTCGTAATAGGCGATCTGCACCTTGACGGAGGGTACGACGCCGCACAGCGCGTCCACCAGCGCCTTGTTGTACTTGACAATCGCCGCGGCGGCGTCCGCAAAGCTGTCCACCTTGCCCGCAAAGCCCTCGGGCAGGTGGCCCAGCTGCGTATCCAGGCCGACGCAGGTGGGGTTGCCGGTGTTTTGAATGCCCTCGATGAGCCGATCGATCATAAGCCTCATGACGGTTTCCTCCTGTATGCTTTAGTCCTTGTAGATGCGCGCGCCGCCGACGTAGGTTTCCTTGACGCGGCCATGTACCAGCCGGCCGTGGAAGGGCGTGTTCTTGCCCTTGGAGAGGAACTTGCGCGCGTCGATGCACCATTCCTCATTGGGATCGGCGAGTATGAAATCGGCGTCCATGCCGGGCTTGAGCTGCCCGCAGTTCTTTTTGATGATGCGGGCGGGATTGGTGCAGGCGACCTTGACAAAGTCCTCCATCGTCATGTGATGGCCGTGCACCAGCGTCTCGACGCACAGCGCAAAGGCCGTCTCAAACCCCGAAATGCCCGACAGCGCCATATTGTACTCCACTTCCTTCTCGTCGCGGTGATGCGGCGCGTGGTCGGTGGCGATGGCGTCGATGGTGCCGTCGCACAGGCCCGCGATCAACGCCTCCTGGTCGGAGGCCAGGCGCATGGGCGGGTTGACTTTGGTGTTGGCGTCATAGGAGGCGCACAGGTCGTCGGTGCCGACCAGGTAATGGGGCGCGGTCTCGGCGGTGATCTTCACGCCGCGCTTCTTGGCCTGGCGAATCAGCTCCACGCCGCCCTTGGTGGAGACGTGGCAGATGTGGATGGGCAGGTTCAGCGTCTCGGACAGCACGATGTCGCGGGCGATCTGCACCTCCTCGGCGGCGCGGGTGGTGCCGCGTAAGCCCAGCAGCGTGGAGTTGTAGCCCTCGTTCATCACGCCCTTGTTGACCAGGTTGCTGTCCTCGCAGTGGTCGAACACCGTCATGCCAAAGGCGGAGCCGTACTCCATCGCAAGGCGCATCAGCAGCGCGTTCATCACGGGCTTGCCATCGTCGGAGATGGCCACCGCGCCGGCCTTGGCCATGTCGCCAATCTCGGCCATATTCTCGCCCTTGAGGCCCTTGGATACAGCGCCCACGGGGTAGACGTGCACGCCGCTGCCTTCGGCTTTGGCCTTGTTGATGATAAAGGAAGTGACCACCGCGTTGTCGTTGACGGGCGTGGTGTTGGCCATGCAGCACACCGAGGTAAAGCCGCCCGCAGCAGCCGCGCGCGTGCCGCTTACGATGTCCTCCTTGTATTCCTGGCCGGGGTCGCGCAGGTGGCAGTGCAGATCCACCATGCCGGGCATCACATACAGCCCCTCCGCGTCCACAACCTGCGCGCCTTCGCACTCGATGTTTCCCTCGATGCGCGAAATCACGCCGTCTTCCACAAGCATATCCGCTCTGCCGTACTCCGGCAGCGTTCCACCCTTTACAAGCAGCTTCATATCGTTACACGCCCTTTCTGGTCAGCAGGTAGAGCAGCGCCATGCGCACGGCCACGCCGCTGGTCACCTGCTCGTTGATGACGGACTGTTCGCTGTCGGCAACGTCCGAGGTGATTTCCACGCCGCGGTTCATGGGGCCGGGGTGCATCACCAGCGCGTCGGGCTTGGCGTACCGAAGGTTCTCCTCGTTGATGCCGAAGAACGCGGAGTATTCGCGCAGCGAGGGGAAATTGCCCTCCTCCTGGCGCTCCTTCTGGATGCGCAGGCCCATCACCACGTCGGCGCCCTCCACGGCCTCCTCGACGCGGGTGTAGGTTTTGACGCCCAGCTCCTCCATCTGCACGGGCATCAGCGTGGGCGGCGCGCACAGCGCCACCTCCGCGCCCATGGTGTGCAGGCCGAAGATGTTGGACCGGGCCACGCGGCTGTGGTTGACGTCGCCGATGATGGCGACCCTCAGTCCGTCCAGATGGCCCTTGTGGCGCTTGATGGTGAACATGTCCAGCAGCGCCTGGGTGGGGTGCTCGTTGACGCCGTCGCCCGCGTTGATGACGGCGGCGTTCACATGCTGCGCCAGCAGGTGCGGCGCGCCAGACATCGGGTGGCGGATGATGATGACGTCGGTGCCCATGCGATCCAGCGTCTTGCCGGTGTCGATGAGCGTCTCGCCCTTTGCCACGGACGAGGCGGATGCGGAGATGTTCGCCGCAGCAGCCGACATGTACTTGCTGGCCAATTCAAAGCTCATGCGCGTCCGGGTGGAGTTTTCGTAGAACAGCGTCACGATGGATTTTCCCTGCAGGTGCGCCGTCTTTTTTGTGGGGCTCTCCAGCAGAGGGCGCATGGAGGCGGCCGTGGACAGGATCATCTCGATTTCCTCCCGCTCCACGTCGCGCAGCGAGAGCAGGTCCTTGTGTTTGAACGCCATGACTTCATTCTCCTTTTCACACAGGTATTGCGGGAACTTGCGGAGGCCGCCGGGCGCGCGGCCTGGCGGCTACCGCAAATCTCCAGAACAGAGGCTGCCCCCGTTTTGCCGGGAACAGCCTTTTTGCTTTGCGGTTGGGATCAGTCCTTCTCGATGGACTCGGGCAGCACCTTGTTGAGAATGATGCCCAGCACGGCCGCCAGCGCGACGCCGGAGATGGCCACGCCGCCGATGACAATCGCCTTGTCCGCGCCCAGGCCCAGCACCAGCATCACCGCCGCGATGAGCAGGTTGCGGCTCTTGGTGAAGTCCACCTGGTTTTCCACCAGCGTGCGCAGGCCTACGGCCGCGATCATGCCGTAGAGCACCACGGACACGCCGCCCAGCACCGGGCCGGGCATGGCGCTGATCAGCGCGGAGAACTTGCCGAAGAACGCCAGCACAATGGCGATGCAGGCGGCGATCTCAAGGGTCAGAGGATTGTAGTTCTTGGTGGCCGCCAGCACGCCGGTGTTCTCGGAGTAGGTGGTGTTGGCGGGGCCGCCGACCAGGCCGGCGAACATGGTGGCCAGGCCGTCGCCCATCAGGGTGCGATGCAGGCCGGGATCCTTGATGAAGTCCTTGCCGCAGACCGCGGAGGAAGCGTTGACATCGCCGATGTGCTCAACAAAGGTGACGATGGCGATGGGCGCGATCAGGCCGATGGCGCGCAGGTCAAACTTGGGCAGGAAGAGCTTGGGCACGGAGATCCAGGAGGCGTCCGCAATGACGCTGAAATTCACCATGCCGCAGCAGATGGCCGCGATGTAGCCCACGACGATGCCGATGAGGATGGGCACGAGCTTGAAGATGCCCTTGGCAAACAGGGAGACAATGAAGATGGTGGCGATGGCAATGGCCGCAACCAGCCAGTTCAAACCCACGTTGATGGTGCCGATCTGGGTGGTGATGTTGGAAATGGCGGTGGGCGCCAGCATCAGGCCGATGATGGTGACAACCGGGCCGGTGACAATGGGCGGGAAGAAGGAGCGCACGCGCTCAACGCCCACGAGCTTGACCAGCAGCGCCAGCACCAGGTACAGCGCGCCGGCGATCAGTATGCCGCCGGTGGCGTAGGGCAGGCCGGCCATGTAGGCTTCGGTGCCCACGGCATCCGCGCCGCCGCAGATCATGGCCGCGCCCTGAATGGCGGCGATGAACGCGAACGAGGAGCCCAGATAGGTGGGCACCTTGCGGCCGGTGCACAGGTGGAAGATCCAGGTGCCCACGCCCGCGCACAGCAGCGCAACCGCGGGATCCATGCCCGTCAGCAGCGGCACGAGCACGGTTGCGCCAAACATGGCGAAGACGTGCTGCACGCCCAACAGGAGCAGTTTGCCGAAGGAATCCTTCTTGGCGACTTGGGTAGTCATAACTCCATCCTCCTATAGTATCAAATTAGACCATCTTATCAAAACGGATCGCTCCGCTTCAATCGCTTCACGCCTGTTCGTAGAGCTCCACGCTCTGTGCGCCGTCGTACTCGCGCACGTTGACCTTGATCATCTCCTGATGGGAGGTGGGCACGTTTTTGCCCACGTAGTCCGCGCGGATGGGCAGCTCGCGGTGCCCGCGGTCGATGAGCACGGCCAGCTGAATGGTGTTGGCCCGGCCCATGTCCATGATGGCGTCCATCGCTGAGCGCGCGGTGCGGCCGGTATAGAGCACGTCGTCCACCATCACCACGTTCATGCCGTTGACGTTGGCCGGGATGTCGGTGCTCTTGACCTGCGGATGCTCGGCCAGCAGCGACAGGTCGTCGCGGTAGAAGGTGATGTCCAGCGTGCCCACTGGCAGCGTCACGTTCTCCTCCTGCATGATCAGCTCGCCGATGCGCGCGGCAAGCGGCACGCCCCTGCGCTGGATGCCGATGAGCATCAGGTTCTCCGTGCCCTTGTTGCGCTCGATGATCTCGTGCGCGATGCGCTTGATGGCGCGCGTCATCGCCGCCTCGTCCATGATTTCAGCTTTTTTGCGGAACTCCATGGTCTTTCCTCCTTGCTGCATAAAAAAAGCGCCTCCGAAGGCTTCGCTTCCTTCCAGGCGCTGAACCGCGATGCTGCGGCATACTCTCTCATCTCATATACAGTGCCTTGCCGAACTCTCTGGAACGGATTAAAGGAACCTTTGACCTGACTTAGGATAGCACAAATTCCGCCGCCTGTCTACAAATTCCTCCGGCCCCTGCATGTTAAGTTTTACGCAAAGCGCAGCGCCCGGGCGATGCGCTCGGCACACTGCTGTGGACTCTCCAGCGCGGTGTCCACGCGGCAGCTGTAGTCGATGTTTCGCGCCATCAGCGCCGCCTGTTCCTGCGACTGCCCCTCGTACCGGTCGCCGCGCGCGAGGTTGCGCCTGCGGCAGACCTCCAGGTCGCAATCCACGTGCACCACGTCCAGCGGGCAGTCCGCCAGCATCTCCCTCATGCGCGCGTAGTGCGGCGCCAGCTCCGGCCGCTCCACCAAGATGCCGTCGATCAGCACATTCTTGCCGCATTGGGAGAACAGCCGCGCCGTTCGGTACATCATCCACACGGCGTCGCTCAGATGCCGCCAGTAGTCCTCCCGCAGGTAGCGCTCCCCGATCATCTGCTCAAACAGGTCGTTGGCCACGACGTAGAAAAACGTGCCCCGGCGCTCCTGCAGCGCGTCCACGATGGAGGTCTTGCCGCTGCTGGTCACGCCGTTCAAAAATATGATGCGCCCCGGTTCCATGCTCTCGCTCCTCTCTGCGCGGGCCTACCGCTGTCTTTCCAGCACCGTCTGAAAATCCTGCGGCGGCTCGGCGGTAAAGTTCATCTCCTCGCCCGTGCGCGGGTGGCGGATGTGCAGCTGCCGCGCGTGCAGCATCAGCGGGCAGGCCCCGGCAGCGGATTTGGCAAAGCCGTAGATGGGGTCGCCGCAGACGGGATGGTGCAGGCTGGCCATGTGCACGCGGATCTGGTGCGTGCGGCCCGTGACCAGACGGCACTCGATCAACGCGGTCTTCTCAAACTGCCGCAGCACGCGCCAGTGCGTGGTGGCGTCCTTTCCGCCCGGCGCCACGGCCATTTTCTTTCGGTCCTTGGGCGAGCGGGCGATGGGCGCGCAGACGGTGCCGCTCTCCTCTTTCATGCGCCCCTCCACCAGCGCCCAGTACACGCGGCCCGCGCTGTGCACGGCGATCTGCTGGGAAAGGCTGACGTGCGCCTCGTCGTTTTTGGCCACGACGAGCAGACCCGTGGTGTCCTTGTCCAACCGGTGCACGATGCCGGGGCGCAGCTTGCCGCCGATGCCCGACAGATCGTCGCACGCAAACAGCAGCGCGTTGACCAGCGTGTCCTGCGCATGGCCCGCGGCGGGGTGCACCACCAGCGCGCGCGGCTTATTCACCACCACAATGTCCGCGTCCTCGTAGACGATGGGGACCTCCATCTGCACGGGCACAGCCTCCAGCGGCTCGGGATCGGGCAGCGCAAGCTCCGCCTCATCCCCCGCGGCAAGCTTGACGCCCGCTTTCTTGGGGACCGTTCCGTTTAAGCGGACGCAGCCCCGCTCGATCAGGTTCTGAACCCGCGAACGCGTCTCCCCGCTTTCCTGCGCCAAAAAGGCATCCAGACGGATGCCTTCGCTTTCAGTTGTCACTCTGCTTCGGATCGTGCGCATGCTCCTGCTCTCCTGTCGTTTCCTCGGCGGGCTTGGGCGCGCCCCAGCGGTAAGGCTGGCCCGGCATCTGCTTTTCCTCGAAAAACACCATCCACACGCCCAGCAGGATGATGCCCACGCACACAAAGCTGTCCGCCACGTTGAACACCGCAAAGTTGATGAGCCGGAAGTCCAGCATGTCGATGACATAGCCCAACAGTGCGCGGTCGTAGAGATTGCCCAGCGCCCCGCCCACCGCCATGGCGATGCACACGCTGGGGAACACCGGCAGCTTTTTCCTGCTGAAAAACAGCAGATACACGCCCCCGATGCAGATGAGCGACGTCACGCCGATGAGCAGCCAGGTCTGCCCTTCCATCATGGAAAAGGCCGCGCCGCGATTTTCACAATAGGTGAAATAGAATACCTTGTCAATCAGCGGCAGGCTGCCGCCGTACTCCGTGCGCAGCGCACCCGCCGCCCACGCCTTGGTCACGCGGTCCGCGGCAAAGGCTGCGGCAGCGATGAGAATATAGAGAAACGGCATCACTCATCCTCCTGCGGAATGGGCACGATCTTTCGCGGTGCGGGCGCGTCCTGCACAAGGTCGATGCGCTGCATCGTCGCGCCGCGCGTCATCGTGGGAGAAGCGGCGGGTTCATTCGCCCTCTCCTGCCCCAGACCGGACTCGTCCAGCAGCTGCATCTGCGAGGAGAGCAGCATGCGGAAGCTTTGCCGGTAGGTGGCGGTTTGCTGACGCAGCGAGCCCAGCTGGCGGCGCACGGCGTCCGCTTCGGCGTTCGCCTGCGCCACGATGCGGGCGGCCTCCAGGTTCGCGTCCCGCACGATCTCGTCGGCGCGCGTCTTGGCGCTGCGGGTCGTCTCCTCGGCGCTGCGCTGCGCCGTCACCAGCGTATCGCGCAGCGTGCTCTCCAGGTTTTTCATGTACGTGAGCTGATCCGTCGTGCTCTTGAGGCGCTCGCGCAGCTCCTTGTTCTCCTTGGAGAGGTTATCCAGATAGGCGGCCAACTGATCGAGGTAGGCATCCACCTCGGCCTCGTTGTAGCCGCGGATTTTGAGAGAAAATTCCTTCTCGTGGATCTGATTCGAGGTGATCATGCGCACACCTTCCTTTTGTTTTCGGCCGCCGTCAGGGTTTTAGCAGCGTTTCCACTTCAACAAACAACCGTCCCTTGCGGCTCTGGCCCGCCACGCGCAGCACGCGCACACGTCCCTGACCGCGCACGGAGAGCACGTCGCCCTCCTCCACCTCCATATCGGTGCGGTCGGTCTGCTGCCAGTTGCGGCTCACCGCACCGCCGCGGATGAGGATCTGTGCCTTTGCGCGCGACAGGCGCAGCGTCTGTGCCAGCACGGCGTCCAGCCGAAGGGATGGTATATTAACTACGACGCGTTCCCCCGCTTCCACTTCGGGTAACTCGCCGTCATAATATTCTATTTTTACGCTTGCGCGGCCCACGCTCGTCAGACCGCCGAGGAGATAGGCGCCCATTGCGGGCAGCACCGCGACATACGCGCTGTCATCCTTGAGACGGATATCTCCCAGCGTCTCGCGCTCAATGCCCAGGCCCAGGCACGCGCCCAGCACGTCCCGGTGCGCGACCTGCGCGTAGCGGGCGTCCCAGTGGATGCGCAGCACATCGATGGGGCTGTGCTCGGGATCGCAGCCCGGCTGCCACAGGCCCACAACGGCGCGCTCAGGGTCCTTTCCGCCGCCGAAAACGCCGCTTTCCAGCCCCTCCCTGCGGGCCAAGGCCAGCAGGCGCCCCTGCGCATCGGGGGTGAGGAATTCGGAAAACACGGCCCGGCTGCCGCGCTGCGCCCGGCGCACAAGGTCGGAAAACTTTGCGGCCTCCAGCCGCTGCTCCGTCTGCTCCATGGTCAGTACACCAGCATCATGCACCGGCTGAGCAGATTCATCAATACGATGAGCACCAGGTAGGCGAACATGGGCGCAAGGTCGATGGGGAGCCGGCCGTTGGTCAGCTTATAGGCCAGGGGACGGAAGGGCGCGATCAGCGGCTCGGTGATGCGTAGCAAAAAGCTGTACACCGGCACGTCCGGCCGCATGAACCAGGACAGGATCGCGCGCAGCACAATAGCCCAGGACGCGATCTGCAGCAGCCAGTACAGGCCGCGCAGCACCTGCAAAATGATGATGTTCATATCGGACAGGGCTTAGTTTCGCCCATCTTCAAAGATGGTATTGCCGCGGTTGTCGTCTGCATAGGTCCCCGCGACCTCCACCGTCTCGGGCGCGAGCAGATAGGTCTGCGCGGCGGCCTTCTTGATGGTGGCGTTGATGGCGTAGCAGGCGCCGATGAGCGTATCGATGATGCGCTGCGCCTCTTCCAGCGCCAGAGATTCCAGGTTGATGAGCACGGAATGGCCCTCAAGCAGGTCGTCGATGACATCCTTGCTGTCCTCGTAGGTGGACAGCTGATAGATCATCGTGCGATGACGGGCGCTGACGGCGGGATGGTTGATGATCTTGGACGCGGAGCCGTAGGTCGTGGTGGACTGCGGCGGCTCGCGGTAGTCTTCCTCGTAACCGTTGTCATAGCCCGCGTTATCGTAGCCGTAATCGTTGTTGCTCACCTGCGAATCGCGCTGATAGCCTCTGCCTGCCGAATAGCTGTCTCGTCTATTTGCCACGGGGGTCTCCTCCTCGTAATACGTATCCTCTTCAATTGGCTCCTCCGCAGAACCCAGACCGATGAAATTCAGAAACTTGTTACTCTTCTTTGCCAACTGGCTCACTCCTTACTTTCCTTCCCTGGCCATATTATCGTAGCCTTCGCGCCTGCCAAACAGCGAGGTCCCCAGGCGCACCAGCGTAGAGCCTTCTTCCAATGCGATCGCGGCATCCTGGCTCATGCCCATGGACAGCACGCGAATCTGTTCGTCCTGAGCCGCCAGCGCGTCAAAGCACGCCCGCGCGGCGGCAAAGGTCTTGTGCACGAGCGCTTCGTCCTGCGTATTGGGAGCCATGCACATCAGCCCGCGCACGCGCAGACCTTCCAAGGCCAGGCAGCTCTCGTAGAGCTGCGGCAACTCCTGCGGCGAAACGCCGCCCTTTTGCTCCTCATGGGCGGGGTTGACCTGCAGCAGCACCTGAGCGCACCGGCCGTTTTTAACGGCCAGACGGCTGATCTGCTGCGCAAGCTCCAGCCTGTCCACAGAATGGATCAGAACGACATGATTTATTATATACTTAATTTTATTGCTTTGCAACCGTCCAATGTGGTGAAAGCGCAAACTTTTATCGATTCCTTCCTGCTTCTCCACCCATTCCTGCACGCGATTCTCACCGTAATCATAAATCCCGCACGCGGGAAGCTGATTGATCATATCCACATTTTGGGTTTTGGTTGCGGCCAGCAGCGTATAGGGACGGCCCTGCGCGGCGCGGTCCAGCCGTTCGCGCGCGGCCTGCACGCGCTCCATCAGGCGCTCAAATTCTTCCGATTCCATGCTTTCCATGCTTCCTTTTCTATTTTCTGATGCGGGTGCCGTTGGTCAGCGCGCCGTCCTCCAGCGGCATGATCAGCGCGTGCTTGGAATCCTGCCCCACCACGCGCACGGGCACAAACGCATTGTCGGAGCTTCTGTAGACGCCCTGCTGGCCGCCCTCGGTCTTCAGCGCGCTCAGCGGCACCATCATGCCTTCCACCCTGCCGCCGATGACGGCCTTGAGCTTGCGGGCGTTGATCAGCGGCGAGCCGTCCTCACTCATTTCCAGGATCACCAGCAGATCGTCGCCCGTGGCGTTGAGCGCGCGCACGGTGGCGGTATAGGTGATGTCCTCAAAGGACTCAAAGTAGATGGCGCAGGTCTCGCCAATGCCGATTTTCCAGGTGGACGCGCGGGTGGTGAAGGCCACGAACCAGGAATTGGGCTGCACCAGGCGGTAGAGATTCTGCTGCGCGCGCAGCTCGTCGGGCACGGTGGGATTGCTCTCCTTGAGCAGCTCCTTGACGGCGGCGACGTCCAGCGCTTCCAGCTTATCCACGCTCAGATAGGGCTCCAGGCCGTCGAAGGAGTAGCTGACGATGCCGTCGCCCTCGGCGCGATACTGCGTCTTCCACGCGTCGATGTGCGTCTCCAGCTGCGTCTTGTTGGCGTAGTACTGCGAAAGGTTTGCATCCTCCTTGGCCTCGGTGGTCTTTTCCACGTAGGCCTGGCGCGCGGCCATGGTGGTGCTCAGCTGCGCGCTGAGGGCATCCAGTTGGCCGCGGTCGGAGCGCATCGCGGCCTTGATGGCGTTGACCTGAGAGGCAATGCTGTTGTTGTAGTCCGAAATGGTGACGTTCACGATGTCGCCCAGCACCTTTTTCTGCTGCTCGGTAATGTCCACCAGCAGCTTTTCCAGCTCGTCGATCTTCTCGCCCGAGTAGCCGGTGGCGTAGACCTCGACCACGGGGGTGTCCGCGGTCAGGTAACTCATCTCGGGCACGAGGTACTGGATGCTGCCGTAGCCCTCGGCGCGGACGCACTTCTCGTCGCGGATGATGAGCGCGTCCACCGTGGTCACGTCCTCAATTTTGCCATAGGAGATGGTGGCCTCGGAATTGACCAGCGCGCGAATCAGCGCGCCAATTCCCGCAAAAACGCCCGTCACCAGCAGCAAAAACACCGCTAAAAATACGAAAAAGCGCGGCTTGACGACCCACCTTCTGCGCCTTTTGCGCGGAGGACGGTCCTGGGGAGGCCGCACCGGGGCAGGCCGCTGCTCCCTGGGCAGGCGGGCGTACTGCCGCGTCCCATCGTCCCTGCGGCCGCCGTTGCCCCCGTTGTACTGCATGCGCTTCCCTCCCCGTAAACGATGATTTCATAGTATGTTGTGAAAAAACGCCCGCGCTATTCCTCCCGCAGCGCTTCGCGGAAGCGGGCCAGCATCTTGCGCTCGACGCGGGAGACGTACATCTGCGAGACGCCCATCTGTTGGGCGATGTCCCGCTGGCTGCGCTCTTCAAAATAGCGCGCGTGCAGGATGCGCCGCTCGGCCTCGCTCAGACCGCTCATCACGCTGTGCAGCATGCTGCGCAGCTCCGCTTTCTCGATGTTCTCATCCTCGCCGCCCAGCATGGCCCACAGCGGGGTGTCCTCGTCCTCCCCCGACTGCGCGTCCAGCGACGCGACGGACAGGCTCTGCGTGGCCTCGATGGCCTCCAGCACGTCCGCGGTCCTGAGGTCACAGGCGGCGGCCAGCTCCTCGGCGGTGGGAGAGCGCCGCAGCTGCTGCGTCAGCCGCTCCCGCGCCAGCGCGATCTTCTGCACGCGCTGACCGATGCTGCGCGGCATGCGAATGGTGCGCGAGCGGTCGCGAAAATAATTTTTTACCACGCCTGTGATGGTGGGCACCGCATAGGTGGAAAACCGGATGCCCTTATCGCAGGAATACCGCTCCAGCGCGCCGATGAGCGCCATGGCCGCGATCTGGCGCAGGTCCTCGGTCTCCACGCCGCGGCCTGCATAACGTCGCGCCACCATGTCCGCCAAATACATGTGCGCCTCCACCAGCTCGTTGCGCAGGGCTACATCGCGCGTGCGGCAGTATTCGGACAGCTTCTGCTGGATCTGCTGCGGATCCATGGGCCGCGCCCTCCTCTCCCCTGTGACGGTCATGCGTCAGCCGTGCAGTTCGATTCGGCGGATGCTGCCCTGCTCGGCGATCACCTTGGCGCAGGGGATCATCGTGGTCAGCACCGCGTTGCACAGCTCCAGGTCGGGAAGGCGGCCGCCCGTTTCGCACAGCGCGCCCTCGCCGCGAATGGTCACGGAGAACACGTCGCCCGGCGCAAAGGTCAGCGTCAGGTACTGCGGCGCGTACTTCTGCACCGCCATCGCATAGCAGGCCTCGTAGACCGCGGTTTTGACGTCCTCGAGCGTCTCCATATCCATGTCGCCCCGGGCGGCGGCGCCCGCGGTGGTCAGCCGCACCACGGTCAGCGCGCTCTGCCGGGCGGGAACGGTCAGCGTGATGCCGTCATACATAAGCCTTCCTCCAGACTCATCCTCTGAGAATTTAACCAATTATACCACATTTGCGGCATGATGAAAAGAACAAGTTTGCGCACGCTCACCCGCGCAGGCCGCCGGCGCGCAGCAGGCGCAGCGCCGCCTTCTCCGGAAACGCGCCCATGGCGCGCACGCAGTCCAGCAGGATCCGTTCCGCCTGCTCCGGCTCCATCTGACCGTCCTGGGGCGAGGGAAAGAGCACGTCCATGCGTCCAAAGTCGTTGTTGGGCCAGCCGTAGGGCTCGCCGCTGCGGCTGATGCGTCGGGACTGGCCGCTGATGCACACGAAGAGGAGTCCCTGCAGCTCCGCCATCGCCGCCTCAAACTCGCGCGACTGCCCGGAAAAACCCGATTCGCGCTTCAAATCCTGAAAGGTCCACTCCACGCGCTGCTCAAAGCAATTCCACACCTGCCGCGCGCCGCGGCTGACCAGGCCGTCCTCATACAGCTCGTCAAAGCTGCGGCTGTCCCGGCGCACCGCGATGAAGGCGGGGATGCAGCGGCGCGACACGAAGCCCGCCCTGCGATGGAAGAACTTGCCGTAGGCCTGCGCGCCCTTTTTCGCGATCTCGGCTCGCCAGACCCACGGGTCGGTCTCGCTTCCGTCAAACCAGACATTGTCCGTCATGCTTTCCAGTGTGAACAGCGACTGCTTTTCGCTGCCCGCGTAGGGCAGAAAGCCGATGCGATCGATGGCCTGCTCCAGCTGCTCCAGTGTGCGGATGGGTTGCATTATTCCGTCATTCCTTCCGTCAGCGCCAGCATGTCCTGCGGCAGGCCGCGCTCAAATTCCAGTATTTGTCCTGTGATGGGGTGCGTCAGTCGCAGCTTCCAGGCATGCAGCGCCGCCCGCCCAATCAGCGCCTTATCCTCCGTGCCGTACAGGAAATCTCCCGCCAGCGGATGCCCCAGGTGCGCCAGATGCACCCGGATCTGATGCGTGCGGCCGGTTTCCAGCACCAATTCAACGAGGGAAAAGCGGTCGTTGTTGCGCAGCACGCGGTAGTGGGTCACCGCGCGCTGACCGTCCGGCGAGACGCAGCGCTTGATCGCAGAGCCTTCCGCCCGGGCGATGGGCGCGTCCACTGCGCCCTCTTTTTCCGCAAAAACGCCCTCTGCGACGGCCAGATACCGGCGCTCAAAGCTGCCTGTATGCAGCGATTTGCACAGCAGCGCGTGCACGTGGGCGTCGCGCGCGACCGCCATCAGCCCCGAGGTTCCGCAGTCCAGCCGGTTGACGGGGCGGAACACGCCGCCGTAGCGCGCGGCGCAGCGGTTGGCCAGGCTGTCGTCGAAATGGCCCGCGCTGGGGTGCACGGGCATGTTGGCGGGCTTGTTGAGCACGAGCAGGAACTCGTCTTCATACACCGCGTCCACATCGCCGGCAACGGGCATGACGCCCGGTGAGACCGCGCCGTCCGGCTCGATGAGTATGGACACCTCGTCGCCCGCGCGCACCACGTGCGTCACGAACACATCCCGCCCGTTGACGCGCACGCCGCCGGGCACGCGCTTGGCCTTCTTCAAACGCGTCGAGGAGAGCGACAGCAGCGACCTGGCCACGTCCTTTACGGTTTTCCCGTCCATGCCCGCGGGCACGGTGGCGTTCAGTCTCTTTTCCATCGCTCTCCCCGTCTCCTATTCCGTCAGCGCGCGCAGGGCGCGCAGGGTGTCTTCGCTTGGCGGCTGCGCGCCTTCCAGCGCGTAGGGAATGCCCAGCGCCCGCCATTTGTGCACGCCCAGCGTGTGATAGGGAAGTAATTCGGTTTTGATCCGGTTGATTCCTGCCGTCTTGCGCAGCATTTGCCGCACCTGCGCCTCGTCTTGCGTCCAGCCCGGCACGATGACCTGCCGCACCCACACGGGCTTGCGCGTCAAGGCCAGGTGGGCCAGCACCGCGTCCAGCGCGGCGGGGTCGCCGCCCGTGAGGTCATGGAAGCGGGCGGGATCGCTGTGCTTGACGTCCAGCAGCACGAGGTCGCACGCGTCCAGCAGCGCCTGAACCTCCTCGTTCCACAGTCCGCCGCTGGTGTCCAGCGCGCAGTGGATGCCCTGCTCGTGCAGCAGGCCGACGCACGCGCGCACGAATTTCGCCTGCCCAAGCGGTTCGCCGCCCGAGAAGGTGACGCCGCCGCGCGCGCCGAAGAAGCGCTTGAGTTTCACCGCGCGGGCGACAATGGCCTCGGAAGCGACCTCCTGACCGCCGCCCGGATTCCAGGTATCGGGATTGTGGCAGAACTTGCAGCGCAGCGGGCAGCCCTGCAGGAACACCACCATGCGCAGCCCCGGCCCGTCCAGCGCGCCCATGGTTTCAATGGAATGAATGCGTCCCATCATGGCGCTCACATCGCGTCGTGGAAGGTGCGCGAGATGACCTCCAGCTGCTGGGCGCGGGACAGCCGCACGAAGTTGACGGCGTAGCCCGAGACGCGGATGGTCAGGTTGGGGTACAGCTCGGGGTGCTCCATCGCGTCCTCGAGCGTGGCGCGGTTGAGAACGTTTACGTTGAGGTGATGGGCGGCGTGCTCGCCGTCGATGGTGAAGTAGCCGTTCAGCAGATCGACGAGATTGTCGATGCGGCTGCGCTCGTCGCCGCCCAGCGTATCGGGCGTGATGGTAAAGGTATTGGACACGCCGTCGCGGCAGTCGTCGTAGTCGATCTTGGACACGGAGTTGAGCGAGGCCAGCGCGCCGCTGCGCTCGCGGCCGTGCATGGGGTTGGCGCCGGGCGCAAAGGGCGTGCCGGCGCGCCGTCCATCGGGGGTGTTGCCCGTCTTTTTGCCGTAGACCACGTTGGAGGTGATGGTCAGGATGGACAGCGTGTGCTCGGCGTTGCGATACGTCTTGTGCTTGCGCAGCTCGGTGATGAACTGGTGGCACAGGCCCTTGGCGATGTCGTCGGCGCGGTCGTCGTCGTTGCCGTAGCAGGGGAAGTCGCCCTCGACGGTAAAGTCGCACACCAGGCCGCGGTCGTCGAACACGGGCGTGACGCGCGCGTACTTGATGGCCGACAGCGAATCCGCCGCCACCGACAGCCCCGCCATGCCAAAGGACATGAAACGGCCCACCTCGGTGTCGTGCAGCGCCATCTGAATCTTCTCGTAAGCGTATTTATCGTGCATGTAGTGGATGACGTTCATGGTGTTGACGTACAGCTCCGCGATCCAGGCGACGTAGCGGTCGAATCTGGCGCGGACTTCGTCGTAGTCCAGAACGCCGGGGCGAATCACGGGCTCCTCGGGGCCCACCTGGTCGCCGCTCTTTTCGTCGCGGCCGCCGTTGAGCGCCATCAGCAGCATCTTGGCCATGTTGCAGCGCGCGCCGAAGAACTGCATCTGCTTGCCGATCCTGGCGGCGGACACGCAGCAGGCGATGGCGTAATCGTCTCCAAAGCGCGGGCGCATCAAATCGTCGTTCTCATACTGGATGGAGTCGGTATCGATGGACACCTTGGCGCAGAAGCGCTTGAAGGGCTCGGGCAGCTTTTCACTCCACAGCACGGTGAGATTGGGTTCGGGCGCGGGCAGCAGCGTGTAGAGCGTGTTGAGCACGCGGTAGGAGTTCTTGGTCACCAGCGTGCGGCCGTCCTGGCCCATGCCGCCGATGGACTCGGTGACCCAGTTGGGGTCGCCGGCGAACAGCTCGTTGTACTCGGGGGTGCGCAGCTGGCGCGTCATGCGCAGCTTGAGCACGAACTGATCCATCAGCTCCTGCGCCTGCACCTCGGTAAGCTTTCCATTGCGCAGGTCGCGCTCGATGTAGATGTCGAGGAATGTGCTGGTGCGGCCCAGCGACATGGCCGCGCCGTTCTGCTCCTTGACGGCGGCAAGGTAGGCAAAGTAGGTCCACTGGATGGCCTCCTGCGCGTTTGCGGCGGGGCGGGAGATGTCGCAGCCGTACATCGCGCCCATCTGACAGAGCTTGTCCAGGAAGTCGATCTGGCGGGAGACCTCCTCCATCAGGCGGATGTTCTCATCCTCCATGGGACGGGCACCCAATTCCTTCAAATCCTTTTTCTTGGCGTTCATCAGCGCGTCGGTGCCGTAGAGCGCGACCCTGCGGTAGTCGCCGATGATGCGTCCTCTTCCATAGGCGTCGGGCAGGCCGGTGATGATGCCGGTGTGGCGCGCCTGACGCATTTTTTCGGTGTAGACGCGGAACACGCCGTCGTTGTGCGTGGTGCGGTAGCGGAAGTGCTCCTTGACGCTGTCGGACAGCTCGTAGCCGTAGGCGCGGCAGGCGGAGACCACCATGCGGATGCCGCCGAAGGGGTTGACGGAGCGGCACAGCGGCTTTTCGGTCTGCAGGCCCACGATCAGCTCATTGTCCCTGTCCAGGTAGCCGGGCTTGTAGTTGAGCAGCGAGGAGACGGTCTCGGTATCGATGTCCAGCACGCCGCCCTTCTCCAGCTCCTGCCGGCGCAGCGCAAGGTACTTGTCGTTGAGCTTCTTCGTGCGCTCGGTGGCGCCGACAAGGAAGCTCTCATCGCCGGCATAGGGGGTGTAGTTGTTCTGGATGAAGTCGCGCACGTCGATGCTCTCCGTCCACGCGCCGCCGTTGAAGCCCTGCCAGTTCTCGTGAATCATGTGACGCAATCCTCCTTCGACGTTTCGGGCGATTCCTCTGCCCCATCCCGGATGAGAACAAAAAAAGGCCGCCCGGACAATTTGACTTGCCCAGGCGGTCGGCTTAAAGTTCCCATTGCGTTCCGGGTCCACCGTGGTAGCCCACGAAGTTTCCGCCAGTCCCCGGAAGGGAGTATGGCTCTATGGTACCCGCTTGTCTGCGCGCTGTCAAGGCGGGGCGTGTTAATTCTGTTCTTCCTCCGGCAGGCCGTTCTCGTCCAGCAGCCGGCTGAGCGCCTCGCGGTGCCGCAGCACCTCGTCGTTCAGCCCGAACAGCGCCCGATCCTGCCTGGGCAGCTTGTCGATCCTGTCGTGCTCCAAAGAGCGCAGGCCCAGGTTCTGCAGTTCCTCGCCATAGCGATCCAACGTGCCGTAATCCTTCTGCATGCCAATGCCTCCTTCTGACGGGTCAAGGGATGCGGTTGCTTTGCAATTGCGTTCTTTGCACCTTTATTATACCACACTTCCCGCCGTATGGCCATAGCTTTGCCGGAGCGCAGCCGCGCTATGCGCAAAAAAACGCACCGCATGGCGCGAGGCCGTGCGATGCGCTCAGCTGAATCGAACCGTAGTTTACTGGTTCACCGCGTCCTTGAGCTGCTTGCCGGACTTGAACACCGGGCTCTTGCTGGCGGGAATCTGCATGGGCTCCTTGGTGGAGGGATTGATGCCCTGGTGCGCGGCGCGCTCCTTCACCTCGAAGGTGCCAAAGCCCACCAAAGAGACCTTCTCGCCCTTGGCCAGGGTCTCGGTGATGCTGTCGAGTACGGACGCGACGACCTTATCGGCATCCTTGCGGGTCAGGCCGCTCTTCTGGGCCACAGCGGTGATGAGTTCAGCTTTATTCATGAATATAAGCCTCCTGAAAAAGTTTGAGTTTTATGCAAAGCCCCACGGGGACTATGCCTACATTAGTTTCGCCGTATCCTTTCCATTTCCTGCCGACGCCGTATTGATTTTTTGTAAAGAAAAGCTGTAATTCAGGGTTTTTTCCCCTCCAGCGCCTTGCACTGCTCCCACAGGGCGTCCATTTGCGCCAGCGTCATCTCCTCCATGCGCCTTCCCTGCCGGGCGGCGGCCTCCTCGACGTAGGAAAAACGGCGGATGAACTTCTCCGTGGCGCGCTCCAGCGCAAGCTCGGGCGGAACCTTTTTCATGCGGCAGACGTTGACGGCCGCAAACAGCAGATCGCCCAGCTCCTGGGCCAGCTTGTCCGCGTCCTCCCACGCCTGCTCCACCTCGCCCGTCTCCTCGCGCACCTTTTTAAGCGCCTCGCGCGCGTCGTCCCAGTCAAAGCCCACGCCGCGCGCCTTCTTCTGCACCTTGGCCGCGCGCATCAGCGCCGGCAGACAGCGCGGGATGTCGCGCATCACCTCGGTCTGGGTAGCGAGCTGCTTTTCGCCTTTTTTGATGACCTCCCAGTTGGCCAGCACCTGCTCGGAGGTGTCGGCCCTGACCTCGCCAAACACATGCGGATGGCGGGTGATCATCTTGTGGCACACAGCCCACAGCACGTCGCCCATGTCGAACTGCCCGTGCTCGCTGCCAATCTGCGCGTGCATGGCGATGTTGAGCAGCAGGTCGCCCAGCTCATCGGCCAGGCGGTAGGGATCGCCGCTGTCGATGGCGTCGATGACCTCGTAGGCCTCCTCCAGCAGGTCGGCCTTCATGCTCTGATGCGTCTGCTCGCGGTCCCACGGGCAGCCGTCGGGCCGGCGCAACAGCTCCACGATCTCCAGCAGGTGTGAAAAATCGTACCGCTCGGCCTGCAAAAGCTCCAGCGGCGGCACCGTCAGCGCCGTCAGATGGCTGTATTCCTCCTGCCGATCCAGCTCCTGCAGCGGAATCGTCCTGCCGTCCAGGGACACGGGCCATTCGTCAGGGTAGTGTTCCTGCAGCGTCAGCTTGCACTCGGAGGCCGTCACGCGGTCGTTTAGCTCGCAGACGATCAGGGGACGCCGCACATCCAGGTTCAAGCCGCCCAGGTCGATGGCGGCGGTGACGCACGCGCCGTCCAGTCCGCCCGCCAGCCCCGCGGCGTGCTCGTACAGGCCCACGCCGGGGATCACGCGCACGGGGACGCCGTTGTGCGCCGCGCGCCGCGTCACGCAGTTGACCGAGGCGTCCATCAGCCCCGCTCCGCCGATCACGCCAAACACGATGTCGCCGCCCGCAGCGGCGTCCAGCACCGCCTGCGCGATGGCGTCGTTGACCTGATCATAGTCCTCCGTGCGCTCGTAGAGCGCGTCCAGCGATTCAAACGCGACGCCCTTTTGCCGCAGCAGCTCCGCTGCGGGGGTGACGGCGGTGCGCAGCAGCACCCTTGCGCCGCTCGTGAGCGCGGTAAGTCCCGCCAGCGTCAGGTCGCCTTCCCGCGTGCCCAGCCCTACGATGGTTATCATGCTTTCTTTCCTCCAACTTTATCCATCAGCCGCATCAGCTTGCGGCCGCCGGGAATCATCTTCAAATCCTCGCGGCTGAGCGCGCGCAGCGCAAAAGCCAGAACGGCGTAGACCGCCACGCCCAACGCCACCGCGCACACCGTCAACAGCGCGTTGCCCATCTTATCGCTCATCAGCTGCACAAAGCCCCACACGGCCGCCGCCATGCCGCCGGCCGCCAGCGCAGGGCGGCCCACGGAGTCCAGAAACCGCAGCCGCGTGCCCGTAAGGCGCAGCACCATCGCCACATTGCCCACGGCCGCGATGCCGTAGCAGGTCACCGTCGCCACCGCAGCGCCCAGCACGTTGAGCTGCGGAATGCCGATGAGCACATAGTTGAGTATGACCTTGGCCACGATGCCCACCGCCATGGTGCGCACGGGGTAGCCGGGCTTGCCCAAGCCCTGCAGCATGCCGGTGGTGGTCTGTACCAGCGCCAGGAAGAAGATGCCCACAGCCATCACCGCCAGCAGGTCGCCGCCGACGGACAGGCAGCTCTCGGGCTGAGAGGCGTAGAGCAGCCGCAGAATCTGATGCGACAGGATGCCCATGCCCACCGCCGCAGCCGAGCCGATCATCAGCGCCAATTTCAGCGCCGTGGACACGATGCGGTGCATGCCCTCCTCGTCCCTGCGCGCCAGCGCAGACGACACCGCCGGCACCAGCGACATGGAGAAGCCCAGCGTAATGACGGCGGGCATGTTGACCATGGTATTGACCATACCGGTGAGCACGCCGTACATTTCCCGTGCACGCTCGATCGCATAGCCAATGTCCGTCAGCCGGTTGACCACGAGGGAGCCGTCCACAAGGCCTACGATGGACATCATGGAGGATCCGATGGTCACGGGAATGGCGATGGCGAACAGCTTTTTATAGAAGTGCTCGATGGGCTGCGCGGGGCCGTCCTGCTCCGCCGGATGGCGGCGATTCTCCACAAGATACCGCGCCCAAATGAAGGCCAGCGCGCACAGCTCGGCGATGGTCACGCCCAATATCGCGCCCACCGCGCCCCATACCAGGCCGTAGGGCGCCAGCACGCGCACCAGCGCATAGCCGAAGATCACCTTGCCCACCGTCTCGATCAGCTGCGAGGCGGCCGTGGGGTTCATGTTCTGCGCGCCCTGGAAATATCCGCGATAGGAGGAGATCAGGCACACGAAGAAGATGGCGGGCGCCAGCGCCACAAAGCCGGGCGCCGAAGCCGGGTCGCCCATCATCGAGGCGATGGGCCGCGCCAGCGCCGCCATGAACGCGGTGGTGACCAGGCCCGTGCACAGCAGGATGCGCTGCGTCTTTTTCTGGATCCACTTCGCGCCCGCGCGGTCGCCGTTTGTCAGCCGCTCAGACACCATCTTGGAGATGGCGGTGGGCAGGCCGGCCGAGGAGATCACCAGCAGGAAGGAATACACCGAGTAGGGGTAGCCGTACAGGCCCATGCCCTCGGAGGAGATCAGGTTGGTCAGCCACACGCGGTAGAACATGCCGATCACCTTGCCGATCAGTCCCACCGCGGCCAGCACCGCCGCGCCGCCTACAAAGGATTTGTTGTTTTCATTGCTCATTTTGACGCTATCCCGTCCTTTTTTCCAGCATTACCCTAAAAAAGATACACCTTTTCGCCCTGCCTGTCAATCAACGCGCCTGTTTCCGCGCCGTGCTTTCCAGCTTTTCGCATCTCGTCAATTTTCCCTGCTCGCGGTGATGCGCCCGGCACGCTTCACAGTTTCCGTGCCGCTCGCACTGCATCCGCTTGCAGGGACATCTGTTTTCGCTCATGTCAAACACCTCGCTATACCGTTTTTTCTCCGTTGTAGATGCGCTGCAGTTCCCCGGTCGGCCGCCCGTTTTCATCGTGCAGCACCAGCGGCGGCAGCATCACGCAGCCCTCGCCCGCCTGCTTTACCGCCTCCACCAGCACCAGGTGCGCGCGTTTTCCCGCTCCGGGCTGCACCAGCCGCACGCGCTTGAGCGGCAGTTCCTCCTCGTGCATTCGCCAGGCGATCTCGGGCAGCCGGTCGGCCTGATGGATCAGGAAAAAGCGCCCGCCGTTCTTGAGCAGCGCCGCGCCGCTGGCCACCACCGAGGCCAAGTCCGTCGCGATCTCGTGCCGCGCGATGGCCAGCGCGTCGTTGGGGTTGTGCAGCGCGCCGCCGCGCTTGCCGTAGGGCGGATTGCACAGCACCGCGTCGTACCGATCACGGCCCAGACGCGCCGGGGCGTCCTTGAGATCCATCTCATGCACGCATATGCGGCCGCTCATCCCATTGAGCGCCACCGATCGCCGCGCCATGTCCGCGCAGTCCGGCTGTATCTCCACCGCGTCAAACGTCAGTCCCTCGTTGCGCGCGCACAGCAGAATGGGCAGGATCCCCGTGCCCGTACCCAGGTCGATTGCCCGCGCGCGGGGCTGCAGGCGCGCAAAATTCTGCAGCAGCACCGCGTCCGTCCCGAAGCGGAACCGGTGCGGGTGCTGGATGATGCGTGCGCCCTCCGCCTGCAAGTCGTCCAGCCGCTCGCCCTCCCGCAGCCATTCCGATCCATCCATCTCGATTCCTCCCATTTGCTCTGCCCGACGGCGGAGCGCTCCAAAGGTCTTCCTCCCGGCGCCCAAAGCCGCCCCGGGAAACCATAGACCCTCCCGCCCCTCCCCAAGGGGAGGGGCGGGAGGGTCATCCCCGTACCCGTCTGCCTGTAAGTTTTAGCTGAACTTCAGGTAGTCGTTCTTCATGTAGCCGGTCTTGCCGCTGACCGACACCTTGCTCCACGTCGAGCCCTTGGACAGCACGCTGACCTTGGTGCCCGCGGGGTACGTGCCCAGCTTCGTGCCCGAAACCGATCCCGAGGAACGCAGGTTGACCGACGTGGTCGTGCTGGCGGCGGTCGTGGTCGAGCTTCCCGACGACCCGCCCGAGGACCCGCCGGAAGAGCTGCCCGTCAGCCGCACATAGCTCTTGAGCACATAGCCGTAGCCCGTGCCGTACTCAATCTTATACCAGTCGCCGTTGCTGGCCACGATGTTGATCGCGGCGCCGTGAGACAGCGTGCCCAACTTGCTCTTGTTTGTGCCCGCTCCGGAACGCACGTTGACGGTGGAGCTGGCGTTGGACAGCTTGATGACGCCCGGAAAAGTGGTCGCGCCGCCGCCCGCATTGCCGCCGGCGTCTTCATCCGAAGCGCTGCCCAGCTTGACGTACTTTTTCATCACATAGCCCGAATAAGCGCCTGCGGTGATGGCGTACCAATCGCCGCTCTCGCCGGTTACGGTGACGGCTGCGCCGCTCTTGAGCTGCGTCACCACGCTCGTCGACGTGCTGGGCCCCTGGCGCAGATTCAGCGACGAGGAGGAAGAGGACAGCTTGATGACGCCCGCCTGCGTCGTGGTCGTGCCGCCGTTATTGGGGATGTCCACAGGCTGGGTGGGCGTGGGCGTCGGCGTTGCCACCGGGCCTGCGGCGACGGAAATGGCGTCGCTCTCCACATAGCCGCGCGTTCCGTTGCGCGTGGCGACGTAACTGTAGGAGCCCTGGGTAGAGAGCACCGTGACGGTGGCGCCGCGGTTGAGGTACTCTTCAATGACGTTGCTGTCCGGCGCCGTGCGCAGGGCCGTGCCGTCCTTGGCGATGTAGGTCTGGCCCGCGGCCAGACTGTCCACGGGGTCGGGCGTCGCCTGGGGAACCGTGGCCAGGTAGGCCTGCTCCACATAACCCGTCAGGCCGCCGGAGGTGCGCACATAGCAGTAGCCGTTCTCCGTGGAGAGCACCGTGACGATGGTATCCATGCTCAGCAGCGCCTCGATGACGTTGCTGCCGGGCGCGGAGGCCAGCTTGACGCCGTCCTGGGCCACATAGCGGGTGTTGCCCGAGGAATTCGGGGTGGGCGTGGGCGTGACAGGACTGCCCGTCGCAGTCGGCGTCGGCGTGCTCACCGCGCCGCTGACCTTGACGTAACTGGCCGAGATGTAGCCCGTGCCCGTGCCGTAGACGATCTTATAGAAGCCGTTGCTCTGCGAGATGATCTTTACCGTGGAATTCCTGGTCACCTGGCCGATCTTGGTGGCGGTAATAGCGGGACCGGAGCGCACGTTGACGGTGGAGCCCGTCACCGTGCCCGTGGCCACAACAGTGTCCGACCCGCCCGTCGGGGTGGGCGTGGGCGTTGCGGTAGCGCTATTCGTTGTGGTCGTGCCGCCCGCAGTGGACACCGCACTCTTTTCCACGTAGCCCGTGGTGCCGTCGGAGGTGCGGATGAAATAATAGCTGCCCTCGCTGGAGAGCACCGTCACCGACGCGTTCCGGCTCAGATATTCGTAAATGACATTGCCGCCCGCCGAGCCGCGCAGCGCGACGCCGTCGGAGATAATGGTGGCATTGCCCGTGATGCTGCCGCCGTTATCGGGCGTCGGCGTGGGCGTGGCGGTGTCGTTTCCACCGTTGTCGGGGGGCGTGATGTCGGTCAGGTAGCGCGTCGCCGCATAGCCCACCGTGCCGCCGGGCGTGCGCACCTTGGTCCACTCGCTGCCGTACTGCAGCACGTCAACCACCGTGCCGTGGGGCATGGAGGTGAGCACAGAGCCCGTAGAGGAGGCCGTCGCGCGCAGCTTGAGCGTAGAAGAGGCGGTGGACAGCGTCACCTTGGCCTGACCCACCCTGCCGTCGGTAGCGCCGCCGTCCGGCGTTGCCGTGGGCGTGGCGGTGGGCGAACCGGGACCCGTGTAATTGCTCAGCTGGATGTAGGCGGAGCTGACGTAGCCGATGGAGCCGTTATAGACGATACACAGCCATTCGCCCAGATCGGCGTAGACGTCCACCGTCGCGCCGCGGGTCAGCGAGCCCAGCTTCCTGCCGGAGGAGGACGCATCGGCGCGCACCGTCAGCGAAGAGGCGTTGACCGTGCCCGTGGCGATGGGCGAGGTGGACATGGGGACGTACTTGGTCAGCGTCTCGCGCGACAGATCCAGCTTGGGCAGGCTCACGTCGGCAAAGTAGAAGTTGATGATGTCCTTGTAGTTCCTGCCGTCGTTGGCCATCTGCTGCGCGCCGCGCTGGGACATGCCCACGCCGTGGCCATAGCGGGCCAGCGTCAGGTAATAGTAGCCGCCGCTGCTCTCCATGGAGAACAGGCGCAGGTCGGAGTCGGCGGAAAAGAGCGTGTACTTGAGCTCATTGTGCAGGCTGATGCTGATGTCCACCGACTGGGTCACACCGCTGCCCGAGGGGGCGCTGCCGTCAAAGGTGTCGCCGGCAAAGGGATCGTAGACGCTGCTGTCGCCGCCCCAGTAGCCGCTCGCGCTGTTGTCCTGCACCAGCACGGTCATGTTCATGGTCTGATAGTTGCGGCTGACGCCCACCGAGCGCCGGTCGGTTTCCACGGGATTGGACAGCGACACCGACTGAATCGCGCTGATGGTGGGATAATAGCCCACCTTCTGATAGACCTTGTCCTGAATCAACGTATAGAAAGCGGTGTCCAGCGAGGCGGGGTTGGAGGTAAAGGTGTAGGTGACCGAGCGCGACGAGGGGTTGCGCACGTCGTAGGGGTCGTCCTTCATCACATAGCAGCCCAGCGACGAGGAAGAGGACCACGCATTGCCGGGCAGCTCCACCTGGCCGCCGTTGGAGGCGCCAAAGTAGGCGTTTACGTAGGAGGATCCGTACTTGAGCATCACGCCCGCGGTGTCGTCCACGGCCTTGATGATGTTGTTGTTGGCGGAATTATAGCCCTTGTACACCTGGTCGCCCGAGGTATCGTTGATCTCGTAGTTGGGCTCGTTGCCCGTCATGCGGTTGTAGACGTAGGAGCGGGCGATCACCGCCTGCGCCTTGAGCGTCTCAATGGGGAAGGTATTGGACAGCTCGCCCGCCAGCACGCCGTAGAGGTAGTCCTCGATATAGACGCGGTTGATCAGGCGCAGATACCCGCCGCTGATGTCAAAGGTCATATCGCCCCGATAGGCGCGGTTGCCGTACTTTGCATTGTACAGGCTGATGGTGCCGATGGAGCCGTCGTCATTTAAGTGCTGCTTGATGGTGAACTTGCTGCCCATGTTCACCTGGCCCTGAATGCCGGTGCCCGAGAGCATCAGCGTGCCGCCCACCACCTCGATGGTGTACTCCCCGCGCGTGGACAGCACCACGTCCGGGTTGGCCGGCACGGAGTAGGAGCCGTTGAGCGTGATGGCGGTGGAGCTGATGCTTCCGTAATAGTCCATGGATTTGAGCCAAACGCGCACCATGCCGTCCGACGCGGCCTCCGCCTGCGGCATGCCCACCAGCAGCGTTGCGCACAGCACCGCAACGCTCAACAGTAACGCCAGAATTCTCTTCATCCGATTTTTCCTCCTAAAATACACGCCGACGGCCTGATTCTATCTATATGGGGAACGCGGGCGAAAATGACTGCACACGCACCGCTTACAAAAAGGCGCAGTTTGCGCGCAGATTCTACATTTCTTAGTGTAACATACGCCCCCTGCGCCGTCAAACCCGTTGCGGGCATCTAAACAAATCGTTTACATCTTCTCCGCGCCTTGACAGGCCGCTGCGCGCGGGTTATACTGCCGTTGAAAACCAATCCGCACCCCGGAAAGGAGCGCCGCGCCATGCAACTGTTCTTCGACCTGTTTTTCACGCTCTGCTCCCCCTTCCCGCCGGGCGCGCGCACGGAATGGGACGCGCTGGGCATCCCCGCGGACGTTTGGCTGAACCAGGTGGAGAGCGAGGAATTGTGCGTCCGCCGGGAGCTGGGCATTCTCTACGACACGCCCGAGGCGCTGATGCGCGACGTGCTGAACCGGACGCATCTGCCCACGACCCCGCGCGACGTCGGCCGCCTTGCGGACATCCGCATCGCGCGCATGCGCCGCGCGGTGACGGAGATCCGCCCAGAAATTCTGCGCACGCTGGACGCGCTGCGCGAGGCCGGCCACCGCATCTGCCTGGTGAGCAACGCGGACGTGATCGATACGCTGCACTGGTCCGAATCTCCGCTGGCCGCCCGCATGGACGAGACGGTGTTCTCCCACCAGGCGCACGCGCGAAAGCCCGGCGCGTCCATCTACCGCATCGCGCTGGAGCGCACGGGCGCGGATCCGGCCCGCAGCGCATTCATCGGCGACGGCGGCTCGGACGAGCACCGCGGGGCAAGGCGCGCGGGGCTGCGCACGGTGCTGGTGACGCACCTGCGCCCCCGTACGGAGGCGGAGCTCGCCGCCCTGCTCCCCTGGGTGGACGCCCGCACGGCGGACTTCACCGCACTGCCCTCGCTGCTGGAGCGTCTTATGCGCTGACACGGCAGTGTCCAAGAAGATAAATCCCCGTCCGGCAAAGCGCACCGAACGGGGATTTACATTTGGTCAGAAAAATTACTCCTCAGAGGGAGCGCCGACGGGGCAGGTGCCAGCGCACGCGCCGCAGCTGATGCAGGTATCCGCATCGATAACGAACTTACCATCGCCCTCGGAGATGGCGTTGACCGGGCACTCGGCCGCGCAAGCGCCGCAGCTGATGCAATCATCGGAAATCTTGAATGCCATTGAGATTCACCTCCGCAACTTTGTGTTTGTAGATTTCTCTACACGCGTCTATTGTAACACCGAAGCGAATGATGCGCAAGCACAAATTATGGATTCACAGGACCTTCCTGGACGGGCGCGGGGCGCTGCTCCTTGGGAATGGTGTGCACGCCGCCACCGGGGACGCCATCGCGGCGCGGCGGTCGGTTGGAACGGTTTTTGCCGCGGTTCTCGGCCCTGCCCGCCTCGGGCTTACCCTCTGCGCCGGGCTTGGCTTCCCCACCGGGTTTGGTTTCCCC
>DKYK01000016.1:10716-12025 GCA_002492415.1 Christensenella sp. UBA7102 | reverse complement strand
GTTCAAATCCTACTCCCGCAACCATCTTGATGGCTCAATAGCTCAGCTGGCTAGAGCATTCGGTTCATACCCGGAGTGTCGTAGGTTCGAGTCCTACTTGAGCCACCACCAAGGGACTCAGATATTGATACAATATCTGGGTCTTTTCTTTTGCATTTATTCGGTTTTGCGATGCAAAATTCGAGGGATTATTAGCTGAAATTGGCGTTTAACGGGGGGAAATGCAGGATTTCGTTTCTTTGAATCAAATGCTCAATTTGCTTCCAAACGGATAGCGGTCAGAAAAGATCGTTAGTCTACTCGAGACGGGCAACCTGACCTCAGTTTTGCACCCCCCTGGGCAGAAAAAGGGGAAAGCGTACACTGTGTTACGATTAAATCCGTACACGGTGTACGCTTTTCATTTGGAGAGGGTTGATGCAGTAATTGTTTTTGGTAAGCGTGGGAGAGAATAGACTACTCAGGAATGATGAAGTAGTCTATTCTCTAGAATACCTTACGACGATATTGCAGATAGAAATCTCCGGCTCAGGGATCATCGCCGACAAGGCGATTCTTGTGACGATGATCAATAAGCTGATTTCCGCCCACAGCAGGATCCTGAAGCCCTATTTGTAAGCATTCTGGAGAAGATACACCGATGCACCTACGCGCTGTATTCAGAAAATTCAAACCTTGCTCTTGGACAATGAGGAACAGCGTGAAACTCTGATCGAGCGAATAGCACCGAACGATACGTATAGCGGCTCAAACATTCATTCCCACTTTTGGTTCATATGGCTCAAGTGTTCGTTCCCGAAAGTGGCTCAGTTATTCATTCCCACATGGCTCAAGTATTCGTTGACATTCACAATCGAACAATGTAAGCTGGCATTCCTTGAGTGATACCATCTTACGTTCCTTTATTACATCGTCAGGGCCAACCTCTCCAAATAGAAGAGGGGATAAAGGATTATGCACCTGAGTATTTCTCATGACTGTGTTATGGCTATAATTAGCATAACAATAAAGGCAACCATTTTTGCATGTGTTATATGTTCCAATATCAATGCTAGCAATACAACCACATTCTGGCCGCTGATTCTGATCTTTTCCTAGGGTTGGTTGCACCCAAATGCACCCAATGTAAAACGAAAGCCCTAATGCTAAATGAAAGCCGTGGATTGTATCATTTCTTGAGTCATTCCACAAAAGACGTTTACGGTCGATTTCCTTCAGAAGAAAAAGAAGGCGAATGAGGGAGAGGTTCCCCAGTACTATGTTGAGAACAGCCATCCGGCGATTGTCACGGAGGAGGTATTTGACCTTG
>DKYK01000016.1:6272-10419 GCA_002492415.1 Christensenella sp. UBA7102 | reverse complement strand
TGCGGGGAATGCGGCGCGTATTATGGCAGCAAGGTTTGGCACAGCACGGATGCTTATCGCTCGCAGATATGGCGCTGCAACAGGAAGTACGAAACGAAGGGTTCCCCGTGTCCATCGCCG
The DNA here is from genome assembly GCA_002492415.1 of Christensenella sp. UBA7102. Lineage (GTDB taxonomy): Bacteria > Bacillota > Clostridia > Christensenellales > UBA1750 > Spyradocola. The sequence goes on along the minus strand of DKYK01000016.1, from coordinate 10,299 downwards.
CATATTCGTGAAGAGGAGCTGAAAAGTGCTTTTGTGAAGACCATGAATCAGGTGCTTGAGAGAAAAGAAGAGATCATTGAGACTTGCGCTCAGGTGTTAGCGACTCTGAATGATACGGCTCCCCTTGAACAGAAGGCGGAGCGCCTGCAGGCAGAGCAGGATGCTGTGAACGACAGGATAGAACGCCTGATCCGGGAAAACGCGCAGGTGGCGCAGGATCAGCAGGAGTATAAGCTCCGCATTGAAGCCCTGTACGCCCGGTGTGACGAGCTGAAAAGCAGCATGGCGAAGGTCAGAAGCCAGATCATGGACAGGGATGGCCGCAGCCGGAATGTCGAAGCATATCTTCAGAGGATCAGCAGGACAGAGCCCTTAACTGTATTTGATGAAAGCGTGTTCACCGGAACGGTTGACTGCGTGACTGTTTGCAAGGGGCAGGGGAAGAATGATAGGCAGCGGATCTTTCGCTTCAAGGACGGAACCGAGATTCCAATGACCATATAATCAACGCAAAAACCCGCAAGCTGAGCAGGCGGCGAGCAATTCGCCGGGAGCTGGGCTTGCGGGCTTTTGCGTATTTGGTTAACTTTTTTCCGGACAGGGATAAATGCATGGCTGAGAAGAGGTGACTCTCTGTCTGCTAATCGTTGCTGTCATTCTCTTGGATTGTATATCAGCACATATCGCCCTTTCATTCGCGCTTTGTCGACATGTCAGTCGCCAGCAGTTGCGAAGAATGCATAGAACAGTATGCGTAAATTTGGAGAACTGCCTGGTGGATTTGGTGGAGATTCGACAATGCTTATAGAATAATGGACGACCGTTTATGACAATATGGTAAAATCCCCCCTTAAAATCGAAAGAACGCCCCCTTGTGAGGAACAGGCAGGCGGAATTATAATGCATCCATAGAACAACAAGGAAAGACGGGTGAACATGCGGATGAACGAGGTCATCGTTTCCATGCAGGGCATCAGCAAGAGTTTTCCCGGCGTGAAGGCGCTGGACAACGTCCGATTTGAGCTGCGTTCCGGCGAGGTTATGGCGCTGCTCGGCGAAAACGGCGCAGGCAAGTCCACGCTGATGAAAATCCTCAGCGGCGTATACACAAGGGACGCTGGTACCATAGAGATCTTCGGGAAATCCTACGGGGATCTCACGCCCAAGCAGGCACAGGCTGTCGGCGTGGCGATCATCCACCAGGAATTGAACATGTGCCGGCACCTGACGGTTGCGGAAAATATGTTCCTGGGCAGGGAGATCTACAAGGGCTTCATGCTCGACAACGCCGCGATGGAGCGGGAGGCCGCTCGCGTGCTGGGCGAGCTGAAGATCGACATCAGCCCCAGGCAGGTCGTCGGCGATCTGCCGGTATCCAAGCAGCAGATGGTAGAGATTGCCAAGGCGCTGTCCACCAATGCGCGCGTGCTGATTATGGACGAGCCGACTTCGGCGCTGACCTCCAAGGAAATCGACGATCTGTTCCGCATCATCCGCCAGCTTCGCGCGAACGGCTGCGGTATCGTATATATTTCCCACAGGCTGGAGGAACTGGCCCACATCGTCGATCGCGTGACCATCATGCGCGACGGCCAGTACATCACCTCTATGAATTTTCAGGACGTCACGCTCGATGAGATTATCGCGCACATGGTCGGCCGCGAGATCAAGGAAAAGTTCCCGCGCGTTGAGTGCGAGAAGGGCAAAAAGGTCTTTGAGGTGAAGCACCTGAACGCTGGACGCATGGTGCGCGACGTGAGCTTTGAGCTTTATGAGGGCGAGATCGTGGGCTTTGCCGGCCTGATGGGTGCGGGTAGAACCGAGACGACCCGCGCGATCTTCGGCGTAGACCCCAAGGAGAGCGGCGAAATTCTGCTCGACGGGAAGCCGGTTTCCATCTGCTCCCCGCAGGACGCCATTCAGGCGGGCATCGTCCTCGCTCCGGAGGATCGCAAGAAGGATGGACTGTGCACCAAGCTCTCCATCCGCCACAACATCGCGCTGCCGAATCTCGATCTGCTGTGCAACCGGCTGGGCGTGGTCAGCACCACCAAGGAGGACGCGATGTGCGACCAGGCGGTGGATAACCTCAAGATCAAGACTCCGAACGTGGATGTGGACGCGGGCAACCTCTCCGGCGGCAATCAGCAGAAGGTCGTCGTGGGCAAGTGGCTGGCGCGCAATTCGCGCGTGGTGATGTTCGATGAGCCGACGCGCGGCATCGACGTGGCGGCCAAGGTCGAAATCTACAATTTGATGAACCAGCTCAAGCAGCAGGGTATCGCGGTGATGTTCGTCTCCTCGGAGATGCCGGAGGTCATGGGCATTGCCGACAGAATCATCGTCATGTGCGACGGGCGCATCACCGGCGAACTGTCTGCGCGCGAGACGACGCAAAACGAGATCCTCACCTACGCAACCCGGTTTGAAAACAAGTTTGCCCAGGACGAAGGGAGTGCTAAGGCATGAACAAGAAGTTTAAGCAGCTCATGGCCGTGCGCGGCATGGGCGCGGCGCTGACGGCGTTCGTCGGCCTGATTATCATCTACGTCGCCTTCGGCCTGATTCAGCCGCAGGTCTTCTCCATGCGCAACATCCTCAACCTGCTGCGCTCGATGAGCAAGTACCTGCTCATCGGCGTGGGCCAGAGCTACCTGCTCATTACCGGCAACATCGACCTGTCCATCGGCTCGGTCGTCGCCATGAGCGCGATGATCTCCGCCACGATGATGTCTTCCGGCGTCATCGTGCCCATCGCCATCCTGGTGGCGCTGATCTGCTGCTTGGCCGTGGGTGCGGTCAACGGCGTGCTGGTGGGCAAGTTCCGTCTGCCCCCCTTCATCGCTACGATGGGTACCATGTTTGTGGGCCGCGGCATCGCCTACATGGTCAACGGAAACCGCAACACCAATGCCATCTCTTCCGGCATCGGCAAGGAAGCGGCGGACCGCTTCCAGAACTTCTTCTACTACGGCAGCACCGCCGGCGTGTACAACACGTTCTGGATCGCCCTGATCATCTTCCTGATCTTCTTCTTCCTGCTGAGCAAGACGCGCACCGGCCGCCACATCTACGCCATCGGCTCCAATCCCGATGCGGCGAAGCTGTCCGGCGTGAGCGTCTTGGCGACGGTCACTAAGGCATACATGGTCAGCGCATTCTGCTCCTTCGTGGTGGGTCTGATCCTGTGCGCGCAGGCAGGCATGGGCAATATGGAGGCCGGCAACGTCTACGAGATGTACGGCGTGGCGGCGGGCGTCATCGGCGGTGTCTCCCCGCTGGGCGGTACGGGCCTGCTGCTGGGCACTTTCGCGGGCGCTGCGGTTTGGCAGACGCTGGAAAACGGCCTGAGCATGGCCGGCGCCCCGGTGGGCATCCAGCGCATCGTCATCGGTATCATCGTCGTGGGCGCGGTGCTGATGGACATCGTCTTCCGCCGCGGCATCGGCGGCCGCAAGCCTGCCAAGAAGGCGGACAAGTAAGCATATGACCGCGGCGACATAGTCCGCGGTACATATAGAAAAAACACTGGGAGGAACGAACTATGAAGAAACTGGTTTCCATGCTGCTGTGCATCGCGCTGCTGGCCGTCTGCGCCGGCGCCATGGCTGCGGGCGAGAAGATCGCTCTGATCACGATGGACTCCATCGACCAGCACTGGGTTACCCTGAACGAAGGCGCTCAGAAGGCCGCCGCCGAGCTCGGCGTGACCGTCACCTTCATGGCCCCGAACACCAAGGACGACGCGCAGCAGATCGAGCAGGTCAACAACGCTGTTGCGGGCGGCTATCAGGCGATCATCGTCGCTGCCAATGGCCCGGATGCCATCTCCTCCGCGCTGAAGGAAGCGGCTGCGCAGGGCGTGAAGCTGATCTACGTCGACTCTCCGGCGAACGTCGAGGCGGAGGCCACCTTCTCCACCGACAACACCGCTGCCGGCAAGACCGCTGGCGAGACCATGATCGCTGAGCTGGAGAAGCGCGGCGTGACCGAAGGCAAGATCGGCATCATCAACGTGAACGCCGCC
>DKYK01000016.1:0-6002 GCA_002492415.1 Christensenella sp. UBA7102 | reverse complement strand
TCATCAACGTGAACGCCGCCACCGCCTCCTGCGTCATGCGTGAGGAAGGCTTCCGCTCTGCGTTCGAGGGCACGGCGTTTGAGCTGCTGGAGACCCAGTATGGCGAGGGCGACGCCGCCAAGAGCCAGACCATCGCTGAGAACTATGTGATCCAGGGCGTCGTGGGCATCTTCGGCTGCAACGAGGGTTCCACCACCGGCGCGGGCAACGCGATCAAGGCTTCTGGCTCCGACGCGATCGTGGGCGTGGGCTTCGATAAGTCCGACGCGATCCTGGGCCTGATCCAGGATGGCTACCTGCTGGCGACCATGGCTCAGAACCCCGACGTGATGGGCTACGAGGGCGTGAAGGCGGCTGTGGCTGCGCTGAACGGCGAGAGCCTCGGCGGCGCTGTGACCGACACCGGCGTCTCCGTTCTGACCAAGTAAATCCCTCATATGGATGCGGACGTCAGTCGCAGGGCTGACGTCCGTATTTATTGACCGGGAAAGCTGTGCAGAGCGTTGCGGCGGATAACGGGAGTATGCTACAATATGCCAGAGGGGGGTGTGCGGATGCTCAAGGTGATTATCGCCGACGACGAGGCGCGGGTTTGCAGCCTCATTCGGATGCTGATCGATTGGGACGCGCTGGGCATGGAGCTTGCCGGCGTTGCATCCAATGGCTTTGAGGCGCTGGAGCTGATTCGCGCGCGCCAGCCGGATATCCTCATCACGGATATCCGCATGCCGGGCTGCCACGGCCTGGAGCTGATTGAGCGCGCCAAGGCGTTTGATCCTCAGCTGGAGATTGCGATCATCAGCGGTTATGCACATTTTGAATACGCGCAGAGCGCGATCCGCTTCGGCGTGGGCGACTATCTGCTCAAGCCGATCAATCAGCAGGAGCTGATGGGCACCCTGCGCAAGCTCGGCGAGCGCCGCCTGAGCCGCAAGCGGCTGGGCAGCGAGATGGAGCAGCTGCGCATCAGCAGCCGGGAGGACAAGCGGCAGCTGCATGAGCGCCTGATGCAGGACATCATGGAGAATCCGTCTCTGACGCTGACGGACGATATCCTCTGGGATCGGTACCGCTTCCGCGCGCAGGAGGGGCTGTGGCAGGCTGCGCTGCTGATCATGGACTACGACGCGCAGGACACGGCAGCGGCCTCCGTGCGCATCGCGGAGGAGAAGGCGGCCAAGGCGCTTGCTTCCGAACTGAGCGCCGTGTGTCACACGCTGATTACCCATGCGCAGGATGGTAGCTGCGGCGCGCTGCTGGGCTTTGCCCCGGCGCAGGAGGGTGAGGTGCGCAAGCGCTTGCGCCTGTGCCTCAATCAGCTCAATGTCAAGGGAGGTCTGATCGGCAGCATGGAATTCACCATGGCGCTGAGCGGCCCGGTACGCGCCGTGCAGGAAGCGCCCGCAGCATGCGCGCAGGCGCAGACGCTGCTGTATGAGCGCCTGACACAGGGCGCAGGCCGGCTCATCGAGCGTGAAGCGTACGGCTCCGGTGTCGCGTCGGGGACGCTACTGCGCCGTTATCGTCAGGCGGTCGGCGAACCGGCGGAGAGGCTGAACCCGTCGGCGGTTGCGGAAATCGTGGAGCAGCTGCGTACCGACGCCGCAGGTCTCCCCGGGCTTCGCGGCGAGGAGGCGTATGGCCTGGTGATGGCGGCGGGGCGTATTCTGCTTCAGCGCCCGGAGATTGAGAATCGCGAGGAAAAGGAGCGCACCTTTGCGGCGCAGCTTACGCACATCGGGTGCATGGACACGCTGTTTGATGCGCTCACGCAGATGACGGTGCAGGAGATGAACGCGATTGCCGAGCAGCAGCGCAGCGCGCAGACGCGGCCCATTCGCATGGCGTGCGAGTATGTGCAGCGCCATTACAGCGAGCCGATCACACTGGAGCGCGTATGCAGAGAGATTGGCTTTTCAGTCAGCTATTTCAGCGCGTTTTTTAAGAAGGAGACGGGCGAGAGCTTTGTGCGCTATCTCACGCGCATCCGCATGGAGCACGCCAAGGAGCTGCTCGCCCGGACGAATCTGCCGGTGTCGCAGATCTGCACACAGGTGGGCTATAACGATCTCAAGCACTTTAACCAGACCTTCCGCAAGGAGACGGACCTGAGCCCCGGTCAGTACCGCAAGCTGTACGGCTGAGTAAGGGCGTACGGAGGAGGCGGTGCGATTGAACGAAAAGGGACGCTACCTGGTCGGCAGGGTCCGTCTGCTGGCGCTGGCCTTTGCCGCGTGCGGCGCGGTGTTCCTCGTCTATGGCGCGGCGGATCTGCTCGCCCGCGGGGAGCCGCTTACGCTGGTGCTGCTGGCGCTGGCTGCGTATGTGGCGCTGGCCTTCACCGCATGGCACACCGTCGTGCGGCCGTATCGCCTGCGCGGACGCGCCATCCAGCAGATGCTGCGCGGCTACGGCATCGGGGAGGCGGAGCGCGCCATGCTTCCCTTCGACAGCGGCGACGAGCTGCTGCTTCGCCAGGTGCAGTCCTGGCTGGATCCGTCCAAGGTCTTTCAGCTCAACAAGCGCCAGGCGCAGTATCTGGCGCTGCAAAACCAGATCAACCCGCACTTCCTCTACAACACGCTGGAGAGCATTCGCAGCGAGGCGCTGCTGGCCGGCCTGTCCAGCGTCGCGGACATGACGGAAGCGCTGGCCAAATTTTTCCGCTATACGATCAGTAAGGTGGAGAACCTGGTGACCGTGGAGGAGGAACTGCAAAACTGCGAGACGTATTACCACATCCAGCAGTATCGCTTCGCGGAGAGATTGCAGCTGAATATCCGCTGTTCGGAGGAGGACCGTGCGGAGCTGTACCGCTGCCGCCTGCCCAAGCTGACGCTCCAGCCGATTCTGGAAAACAGCATCATCCATGGCACGGAGCTGAAGGTCGGCGTCGGCCATCTGACGATCTATTTGCAAAAGACGGGCACCAGTCTGATTATCCAGGTCAGCGACGATGGCGTGGGTATGGATGAAAAGACGCTTGCCCGGCTCAACAGCAGTCTGGGCAAGGGCGCGCTGGACGCGCAGATGGAGGGCGCGCGGCGCACAGGCGTGGCGCTGGTCAACGTGGACAACCGCATCCGCCTGCTCTTTGGCGAGGAATACGGCCTGCACGTCTATTCGATGCCGGGCATGGGCACCACGGTGGAGATCCGCCTGCCCATCATCACCAGCGACCGCGACATCGCCAACAAGGAGGTGCTCGGATGACGCGCGAGGCGCTGCGCCTGTCGGACGTGACGCTGATGGAGCAGGGCACGGCGCAGCTGCAGGGCTTCAACCTCGATATCCTGTGCGGCGAGATCATGGGTCTGCTACCGATGAACGGACATGGTCTCACGGCGCTGATTGACCTGCTGCGCAGCAATCTGCAGCTGGAGTTCGGTTATGTCTACCTTCAAGAGGAGCTGGTCAACAGCTGGCGCGCGCCCCGTGCGCACGACAACCGCATCGCTGTCATCAGCAGCGTCAGCTCCCTGGTGGACGGGCTGACCGTGGCGGACAACATCTTCGTGCTGCGCCCGGGATTTCGGGCATGGCTGATCCGGCCCGGCGTGCTGGTGCGCCAGGTGCAGCCGGTGCTTGACGCACTGGGCGTCCACATCGCTGCGGATGCGTATGTCGATACGCTGACGGTGTTCGAGCGCGTAACGGTCGAGCTGGTCAAGGCGATCGTGGCCGGCTGCCGGCTGATTATCCTGCGCGAGGTCGGCGCACTGCTCAGCGATCCGGAGCTGGCGCGCCTGCACGCCATCCTGCGCAAGTACGCGCGCGAGGGCGTCTCCTTCCTGTACATCGGCTATCACTACGAGGAGCTCGTGCAGATCTGCGACCGCACGGCGGTGTACTCCAACGGTCGGGTGCTCAGGATCCTGCGCCCGCAGGACGGCGATCTGCCCTACGAGGAGCGCTATGTCCGCCGCGTGTGCGAGCAGTTGGGGCAGCAGGAGCCGCTTAGCGGCGAGGAGCCTGTGCTGCTGATGCGCGAGCTGTGCGCGGGCAGGATGCGCGGGCTGTCGCTGTATGCCAGGCCGGGGGACTGCGTGGTCGTGCAGGATCTGCAGAACCAGACCTTCGACGACCTGATCGCCACGCTCACCGGCGAGCGCGCGATCGAGCGCGGCGAGATCCGCCTGGCAGGCCGTCCCTATTCGCCCGGCGTCGACCGCGACATCGCCATCCTGCGCGAGCGACCCGACGAATCGATGATCTTCCCACAGCTGAGCTATCTGGACAACCTGTGCATGACGGTGGATCACCGACTGCCGGCCATCTGGCTGGATGCGCGCATGCGTGCGGGCATCCGCAAGGAGTGGGCGCAGAGCGTGGGCGACGAGGTGTTCGACCTGACGCCCGCCCAGCTGACCCGCCGCCAGCGCTACGACCTCGTCTTCCAGCGCGTGCTGCTGCAAAGGCCGAAGGTGGTCTTCTGCATCCAGCCCTTCAAGGGCGCGGACGTGCGGCTGCGTATGCACATCTGGGAGCTGCTCAAGGCGTTGCTCAATCAGGGCATCGCCGTGATCATCCTCGCGGTCAATTTGGCCGACACCTTCACCCTGGCCACCCGCCTCATCCGCGTGGAGCAGAATTCGTCCCGCTGCTACGAGAAGAGCGAGTTCGACCAGCTGCCCTTCACCGCGCCGTGGCTCCAGCTCTACAAGCGGAGCGCGGACGCGGAGCACCCTTAGTCACCCATCATTTTTCATGATTTTGAAAGGAGCAACCGATTATGAAACGATCCGAGGTCAACGCGGCCCTGCGCGAGCTGGAGGCCATGTGCGAGAAGTACTGCTGCTATCTGCCGCCGTTCTGCCACTTCACGCCCGAGCAGTGGCAGACCATCGGCCACGAGTATGACGAGGTGCGCGACTGCATGCTCGGCTGGGACATCACCGATTACGGCCTTGGCAACTTTGATAAGTTCGGCTTCTCGCTGATCACCATCCGCAACGGCAACCGCGCCATGGCGGAGAAGTATCCCAAGGTTTACGCCGAGAAGCTGCTCTACCTCAAGGAGGGCCAGTACGCGCCCAACCACTTCCACTGGTACAAGACCGAGGACATCATCAACCGCGGCGGCGGCAACGTGCTCATCCGCGTGTACAACTCCCTGCCCAATGAGGAGATCGACTACGATTCCGACGTCACCGTCCACACCGATGGGCGCACTTACACGGTCCCGGCAGGGACCCAGATCCGGCTCACCCCCGGCGAGAGCATCCACATCCAGCAGCGGCTGTACCACGACTTTTCCGTGGAGGCGGGGACCGGCCCCGTCCTGCTGGGCGAGGTAAGCCAGTGCAACGACGACAACACCGACAACCGTTTCAATCCTCCCGTGGGCCGGTTCCCCTCCATCGAGGAGGACGAACCCCCCTACCGTCTGCTGTGCAACGAGTATCCCCCGGCAAAGTGAGACGGGGACAGATAGATTAATCCCCCATTTGCGCCAGGTATCATGGAAGAACGGAGGCAGTCATCGTGATGATTTCCACAAAGGGCAGATATGCGCTGCGGTTTCTGGTGGACGTCGCGGAACATCAGGGAGACGGCTTTGTGCCGCTGAAGGATGTAGCTGCGCGCCAGGAGATTTCGGAAAAATATCTGGAAATCGTAGTAAAGGAGCTGGTAAAAGGCGGCCTGCTTACCACCATGCGGGGTAAAGGCGGCGGATACCGGCTGAACAGAGCTCCCGAGGAGTACAGCGTAAAATCCATCATTGAGCTGATGGAGGGTCCGCTGGCCCCGGTAGCCTGCCTGGAGCCAGGACAAGGTGGCTGTTCCCGGAGTCAAGACTGCAGGACCCTCCCCCTTTGGCAAGGGATGGACAGAGTGATCTCCGAATACCTAGCCCGGTTTACCCTGCTGGATTTGTGCAACAATAGGCCGTAGCTGGTATCTCCGCAGCCCGGAGAACTGCCTCCTCTCCCTGGTGCGCTTTCGTGCAGTTTTTTACCTATTCATATCCTACTCCTCGTCTACCAAAAGTCTACCAAAAA
>DKYK01000059.1 GCA_002492415.1 Christensenella sp. UBA7102 | reverse complement strand
TTTCGCCCCGGGTGCAAACGCAATGTTTACTTGCTAAATGACGGCAAAGCGGGTATAATAAAAGAGATGGGTTTCTGCCCGCGGCACGCCGTGCATGGCGTGCGCACGGAGGGAGGCTGCATGGGGCGTCGCGTCAAGAGCGGGTTGACGCGCGGTGTGCGGCAAGTTTCTCCATGCGATGTGCACGGTTCGGCGCGGGTTCGGGAGAACAATCCAATAACGTCGATCGGTTACCGGTTTATAAGGCAAATGATTAGACGGTTAACGGACTGCTGAAAGAGGGCAGTCTGTGCTCTGCATATGTTTTTTAGAATCAATGGATAAAGGAGGAGAGATTTTACAATGTCAGCAAAAGGCAAGCTTAAAATCATTCCGCTAGGCGGCGTTGAAGAGATCGGCAAGAATATCTATGTACTGGAGTACGGCGAGGACATCGTGGTCATCGACTGCGGCTCTATTTTTCCCAAGGAAGACATGCTGGGCATCGACCTTGTGATCCCGGATGTGACCTACCTGCAGCGCAACCGTGAAAAGATTCGCGGCATTCTGGTCACGCACGGCCACGAGGATCATATCGGCGCCATTCCCTACGTGGTCAAGCAGCTGGGCGGCGTGGTGCCCATCTACGGCACGCGTCTGACCTGCGCGCTCATCGAGCTCAAGCTCAAGGAGCACCGCGCGATGCCCAATGTAGACCTGCGCATCATCAAGCCCGGCTCCAGCGAGAAGGTTGGCTCCTTTGACGTGGACTTTATCAAGATGAGCCATTCCATCGCGGGCGCGGTGGCGCTGGCCATCAAGTGTCCCGTGGGCACGGTGGTGGCCACCGGCGACTTCAAGGTGGACTATACGCCCGTCGACGGCGAGCTGATGGACTTTCAGAAGCTGGCGGAGCTGGGAAAGAGAGGCGTGCTCGCGCTGCTGATGGATTCCACCAATGTCGAGCGCAATGGCTACACCATGTCCGAAAAGACGGTGGGGGAGACCTTTAATTCCTTCTTTCCCAAGGCGGAGGGCCGCATCATCATCGCGATGTTCGCCTCCAACATCCACAGGATCCAGCAGGTGGTGGATTCCGCGCAGCGCTTCGGCCGCAAGGTGTGCCTGACGGGCCGCAGCATGATCAATGTCTCCACCGTTGCCATGCAGCTGGGCGAGCTGCACATCCCCGACGATGTGATGATCTCCATCGACGATCTGGATCGCTATCCCGACGACGAGATCGTGGTCATCACCACTGGCTCTCAGGGAGAGCAGATGTCGGGCCTGACGCGCATGGCCTTCTCGGAGCATCGCAAGCTGGACATCCGCTCCACAGATATGGTCATCATCTCAGCCAACCCCATCCCCGGCAACGAACTTTCCGTCTCGCGCGTCATCGATCAGCTGCTGCGCAAGGGTGCGGAGGTCATCTACGAATCGCTGGCCGAGGTGCACGTCTCGGGCCACGCGCGCAAGGAAGAGCTCAAGCTCATGCACGCGCTCATCCGCCCCAAGTTCTTCATCCCCGTCCACGGCGAGTACCGCATGCTCTCTATACACAAAAAGCTGGCCATGTCCATGGGCATGCCGGAAGAGAACGTCATCATTCCCCGTTTGGGCGACGTCATCGAGATCAGTCGCAACAGCGCAAAGGTGGCGGGAGCCGTGCCCGCAGGCGCGGTGCTGGTGGACGGCCTTGGCATTGGAGACGTGGGCAACGTGGTGCTCAGGGATCGCAGGCACTTGGCGCAGGATGGCCTGATGACGGTCGTGGTGGGCCTTTCCAAGGAGGAAAACAAGCTCATCTCCGGCCCGGACATCGTCACCCGCGGCTTTGTCTACGTCCGCGAGAACGAGGAGCTGATGGTTCAGGCGCGCGACGTGGTCAAGCGGAGCGTCGAGAACTGCCTCAGCGACGGCCGCACGCCCGATTGGGGCACCATTAAGGGACATATCCGCGACGATCTGCGCGAGTTCCTCTACCAGAAGACCAAGCGCAGCCCGATGATTCTGCCCATCATCATGGAAGTGTAACAGGAGAGTGCCATGAATATCTATGATCAGGCGCACGCACTGGCGCGCGCGCTCAAGGAGACAGACGAGTACCGTGAGTACCAGCGCCTCAAGGATGTCGCGATGGAGAACGAGACGCAGAAGGCGCTCATCGAGGAATACAAGCGCCTGCAGTTCCAGCTGCAGGTGTCGATGGCAAGCGGCAATTCCCCTGACCCGGCGGAGATGGAGCGCCTGCAGAAGATTGCCGGCGTGCTCCAGCTCAGCCCGGACGCGTCAAACTACATCCTTGCCGAGTATCGCTTTCAGAAGCTGCTGGCCGATGTTTACAAGATATTGGGCGATGCGGCGGGCATCGACATGGACATGCTGCGCGGCTGACGCTGAAACGCCCGCGCCCGCTGCATCGTTTGAAAAAGAGAATTGCCTGTAGGAGGAAAAACACGTGGCGGAACCCATACGCGGCAGAGGCTGGAACATCGCCTGGCGGACCGTACGCCCGCTGGCCATCTTTCTATGCGCCTGTGTGCTGGTGCTTGGCATACTGGCCACGGCCTGGACGTATCTCTATGAGCACTACCTCATGCCACCCGACCCGACGGATACCACTGCCGTGGAGTTCGTTGTCAAGCGCGGCTCATCGGTTTCCTCCATTGCAAAGCAGCTCAAAGAGGCTGACCTGGTGCGCAATAAGGGCGTGTTCCAGTACTTGAGCGAGTTCATCGGCAAGGGTCATCAGCTCAAGGCCGGTACCTACGAGTTGAACCGCGCTATGACCATCACGGAGATCATCGACATCCTCTCCGCCGGCGACGGCGGCACGGACGTCATGAAGTTCACCATCGTCGAGGGCCTGACGGTGGAGGGCATCGCGGATTCCCTGGTCGAGCAGAAGGTGTTTTCCTCGCCCGACCGATTCCTGGAGTTGTGCCGTACGGCCGAGGGCATCGCCGATAAGTATGACTTTATCCAGGACGTGGTGGATGCCGCCGACGAGGGCCGTTCCTACGTATTGGAGGGGTATCTCTACCCCGATACTTATGAGATCTACGTCGGCTCTTCCGAGGAAACAGTCATCTGTAAGATGCTGGATCGCGTCAACGTCATCTATGGCGTGACGTACCGCAGCCGCGCCGAGGAGTTGAACATGGACATGGACGAGGTGATCACGCTGGCCTCCATCATTGAGAAGGAGGGCCTGCGCTCCAGCTTTTCCAAGGTCTCCGCGGTGTTTCATAACCGCTTAAAGGAGAATATGGCGCTGGGTTCGGACGTTACCGTGCAGTATGCGCTGGGCGTCAAGCGCCTGGTGCTGACCCAGAGCGAACTGGACACCAACAGCGCTTACAATACCTACCTGCATAAGGGCCTGCCTGTGGGCGCCATCTGCAATCCCGGCGACGCGGCGATTGAGGCGGCGCTCTACCCGGACAGTGATTATCTGGAGGAGGGCTATCTCTACTTCGCGCTGACCGATCCCGAGACGGGCGAGCTGGCGTTTACCAAGACGCTGGAGGAGCACAACGCAGTGGTTCAGCAATACCGGCCGCTGTGGGAGGCCTATGATAAAAAGAATCAGCAGTAAAAGGAAATTCGTGGGGCGCGGCGCATTGCCTGCGCCCCTGTGTACGTTTGGAGGAATCAACCATGATGCGACCGGAACTGCTCGCCCCGGCGGGCGGTCAGAGCCAATTAGAGGCTGCGCTGCGCTTTGGCGCGGACGCGGTGTATGTGGGCGGGAGCCGTTTCGGCCTGCGCGCCTATGCGGGGAATTTTGACGCCGATGCGCTGTGCCGCGCGGTGGATACCGTGCACGCGCGCGGAAAAAAACTGCATGTGACCATGAATGCCTACCTGTACAACGGCGACTTGGACGCCTTTGCGCAGGATGCGCGCACGCTGGAGCGCATTGGCGTGGACGCCGCCATCGTGGCCGATCCCGCCGCGGTGGAGATCTGCCGCCAGGTCGCGCCGGGTCTTACGCTGCACCTGTCCACCCAGGCCAATACCCTCAACTGGCGTGCCGCCGCCTTTTGGCACCGCAACGGCATCAAGCGCGTGGTGCTCGCCCGTGAGCTCAACATCGAGGACGTACGCGGCATCCGGCAGAATACGCCGGAAACGCTGGAGATCGAGGCCTTCGTCCATGGCGCGGTGTGCGCATCCTACTCCGGCCGCTGCGTGCTGAGCAACTATCTGACCGGCCGTGACGCCAACCAGGGACAGTGCGCGCAGACCTGTCGCTGGAAGTATGCGTTGGTGGAGGAGAAGCGTCCCGGCGAGTACCTGCCCGTGTTCGAGGACACGCATGGCACCTATTTCTATTCCGCCAACGACCTGTGCATGATCGCACACCTGCGTGAGCTTGTGGAAGCCGGCGTCTGCTCCTTCAAGATTGAGGGGCGCATGAAGACCGACTACTATGTAGCCACTGTGGTCGCAGCCTACCGCCGCGCCATAGACAACTTGTTCGAGCACCCCGAAGCGCCATTTGATGAAAGCCTGCTGCACGAGGTGGGCAACGCCAGCCACCGCAGGCTTGGCACAGGTTTCTACTTTACCCAGCGCCCCGCCGACCCGCCCGGAGCTGTGGAATACGATCGCAACGCCGACTACATCGCCAAGGTGTTGCAGGTGGGGGAGGACGGCGTCGCGCTGGTGGAGCAAAAGAATAAGTTCACCCGCGGCGAGACGCTGCAGCTGCTGTCCCCTGCGGGCACCGTTGATTTCCTTTGCGACGGTATGACAGACGAAGAGGGTGCGCCCCTTGAGTCCGCCCCGCATCCCAGGCAGCGCGTCCGCCTCCCCTTGCCCGCAGGCGCGCAGTCCGGCGACTTCGTCCGCCGCCGCGTAAAATGAGCATAAAATGATCCCGCTGTTTGACAACAGCGGGGTTTTACGCTTAACTGGAGCGTTTCCACGTCGCGGGGTGGAACAGCACGAGAATGGGGAAGATCTCCAGGCGCCCGGCCAGCATCAGCAGAATCAGCGTGATCTTGCCCATCGTGCCGTAGCCTGCGAAGTTGCCCATCGGCCCGACCGCGCCAAAGCCGGGACCGACGTTGCTCACGCACGTCAGCGCGGCGGTGAAATTGGTCTCAAAGCCGTAGGGTCCAAACAGCGAGAGCAGGAACGCGCCCACCAGCACCAGCGCGATGTATACGAAGAAGAACACCGTGATCTGTGAGAGCATGGATTGTTCCACGCCGCGGCCTTCAAAGCGCACCACCGATACTCTGCGCGGCTGAATGGTGCGCAGCACTTCGCGCAGCCCCTGCTTGATGAGCAGAGCTATGCGCACAACCTTGATGCCGCCAGCCGTCGAACCGGCACATGCGCCCACGAACATCAGCAGGAACAGGATCATCTTTGCGGCCTCGGGCCAGAGGTTAAAGTCCGCCGTTGCGTAGCCTGTTGTGGACATTACGGTGGCCACTTGGAAACAGCCGTGGCGCAGCGCAGTGCCGAAGGAGCCGTACTGCGGCAGAATGATGAATGTGATGGCGGCCGCCGCGATGACAAAGATCGCCAGAAACCAATGCAGCTCCTCACTGCGCAGCGATTCGCGCAGATGCCCCGTCAGCGTGCGATAGAACAGCGCGAAGTTGATGGAAAAAATAATCATGAATATCGTGACGATGATTTCCACGCTGGGGTTGTTCAGCTCGCCAACGCTTGCGCCGTAGTTGGAAAAGCCACCCGTGCCCGCCGTGCCCATCGCGTGGATGGCGGCGTCGTAAGGGGAGAGTCCGGCGGCAATGAGCAGCACGAATTCCACTACCGTCAACGCTCCGTAGATCAGATAGAGTGTCTTGGCGGTATTGCCCGTCTTGGGCAGTATTTTGGAAAATTCCGGGCCGGGGCTCTCGGCGCGCATCAGGTGAGAAGCACGACCGATCATCTGCGCCAGCAGCGCGAGCGTGAGCACCAGCACGCCCATGCCGCCAATCCAGTGCGTGAAGGAGCGCCAGAACATGATGCCGTGCGGCTGGCCCTCAAAGACCTGCAGCACCGTGGAACCTGTGGTCGTAAAGCCGGAAACCGTCTCAAACAGCGCGTCCACATAGTTGGATAGCACGCCGCTGAACACAAAGGGCAACGCGCCAAAGGCACTGAGCGCTACCCAGGCCAGCGCCACGATCACAAAGCCCTCGCGCGCGCGCAGGTTTTTTTCCTCCGGACGGAACAAAAGCTGCATGGGCAGGGCGGCCGCGGCGGTGATGACCATGCTCAGCAGCAGCGCCATGGCGTCACCGTCGCCATAGATCAGCGCGATAACCAGCGACGGCAGCATCGTCAGCGCCTCGAGCAGCAGGATTGCACCCAACAGGCGCACAATCAATCGATAATTCATCTGCGGATGACCTCATTTAAGTCTGTGATGCCGCTGTCCCGCGTCAAGATGACCACGCTGTTGCCCGCTTCGATGTGGTCGTTTCCGAACGGCACGATGACCTGCTTTTTGCGCACGATGACCGCAACCAGCGCGCCGGGACGCGTCCGAAGGTCCTTGAGCGGGATGCCAATGTACGGGTCACCCGGCCGTGCGATGAACTCCAGCGCCTCGGCCTTGCCGTCCATCAGACGGTAGAGGCGCTCCACCTTGGTGCCCTCCGAATTGACCCTGCCGCGCACATAGCGCAGTATGTTCGCGCAGGTAATGGATTTGGGGCTGACCACGCTGTCCAGTCCCAACGAGTTGATGATGCCAGCATAGGCTACGCGATTGTTTTTGACGATGACCTTGGGCACGCCCTGCCGCACGGCAAACAGACCCGTCATCAGATTTTCTTCATCGCGATCGGAGAGCGTGACAAAGGCGTCCATATCCCTCAGGCCTTCCTGATCCAGCAGTTCCTGATCGGTACCGTCGCCGTAGATCATTTTAACGTCGGGCAGCATCTCGCTCAGCAGGGTGGCCTTGCGCTCGTTGATCTCAATCATGTTCACGCGAATGCCCATGGGCACTAGCATTTTGGCCAGATAATAGCTGATTCGCCCGCCGCCCAGCAGCATCACGCGGCGAACGCGCAGGGAATTCTTGCCCAGGTATTGAAAGTACGCGGTGATGGTCACCATCTCGCCCGCAACATGCACGCGGTCGCCGGCTTGAATGATAAAATCGCCCGTGGGGATGATGACACGGTCATCGCGCTCGATCACGGCATAGAGCACCTGCGGCAACCCGCGCATGCGCGCCAGGTCCTTGAGCGCATGCCCCACCACCACGTCGTGTTCCTGTGCGCGAAATTCCACCATCTCCACGCGGCCCTTTGCAAAGGATTCGATGTTGCTGGCAAAGGGAAAACGCAGCAGGCGGCTGATCTCCAGCGCGGTGGCGCGCTCGGGATTGAGCGCCATATCGATGCCCAGCTCGCGCTGCAGCAGCGTCAAGCTGTCGTTGTATTCCGGATCGCGAATGCGTGCGATGATATATTTTGTGCCCAGGCGCTTGGCGATTAGCCCGCAGAGCATATTGGTTTCGTCGCTTGCGGTCGTCGCAATGAGGATGTCCGCGCGGTCAGCCTGCGCATCGAGCAGTACTTTGGCGTTGGCGCCGTTGCCCCGCACGCAGATCACGTCCAGCGTGTCCTCACACTTGTTAAGCACTTCATCATCCTGGTCGATGATGACCACGTCGTGCTTTTCACGGGTCAGTTGTTCTGCGATGGTATGGCCGACTTTGCCATCTCCTACCACCAATATCCGCATTGCAGTAATGCCTCCGAAGTCAGTGTGTCTGTATGCGGCCCGCCTGCGTTGCATTCTGGGCAGCCAAGCTCATTATAGCACATTCTTTGGGCAAAGCAAGCGAGAAAAAGAAACAAAACGCTCCGATACCGGCACGGATGAATATTTTGTGGCGCAGGGCATGCGCTGTTTGCCTTCCGCATAGTCATACAACCAACGGAGATTCTGCCCAAAAAACGAATCGTGGAAGGAGCGATTGCCATGCTGGAAGCGTTGTTTTTCGCGCTGTCGGAATGCTATTTTTTCCTGTCCTATGTGTCGGGCCGCAACGCTTTCCCGCCCCGGCTCACGCCTGCACAGGAGCGCGACTGCATTGGTCGCATGCGCGCGGGCGACGAGGATGCACGCCGCATGCTCATTGAGCACAATCTGCGCCTGGTGGCGCACGTGGCGGGCAAGTACCGCAACACGGGCCTGGAAACCGACGACCTCATTTCCATAGGCACAATCGGCCTGATCAAGGCGGTAAGTACTTTTTCACCAGAGAGCGGCACAGCGCTGGCCACCTATGCCGCCCGCTGTATCGAAAATGAGATTTTAATGGTGCTGCGCGCGGGCAAAAAACGCAAGCACGAGGTCTCCATGCAGGAGCCCGTGGGCGCGGACAAGGAGGGAAACGAGCTGACGCTGTTGGACATACTGGGCACCGAGGGCGACGAGGTGGAGGAGGAGGTCGAGCGCCGTATGAGCGCAGTGCGCGTCCGCGGGCTCATCCGCACGGCGCTGTTACCCCGTGAGCGCCTCGTGCTGGAACTGCGCTATGGATTGAACGGCGAGGCTCCCGCCGCCCAGCGCGAGGTTGCGCAGACCTTGGGCATCTCGCGCAGCTATGTCTCCCGCATTGAAAAGCGCGCCATTGAGAAGCTGGCGCAGGCCTATCAGCAGCAAAGCTGAACACGGGGGAAGCTTCAGTAGAGCGGCAGATCGCCGGTCAGTTCGTCAGCCTCCTCGATGGACAACGGCTCGAATGCCAGACAGGTGTAGGTGGGCTGGCCATGGAATTCCGTCATGCCCGCGTCGCAGATGAGCGCGCAGAGAATGCCGCGCTCGCGGGCCTTTCGGTCCAGCTCCAGCAGCTCTTCCTCGGAGTCCACGTAGACGCACACCTTTGCTTCACCCTTGTGAAACCAGGCGGACAGAGGAGTCTCGGGCTTATCCGCTGCGTCCAGCAGCGCGTCGGCGCCATCGCTGCGGATATCCTTCAGCCGGCCCTCGCGTGCCAGCGCCATCAGCACGGCGTTTACGCACGCGTGCCCTGCCTGCGCCGCGATCTTGCCCTTGCGCATCTTCAGGTCGCGCCGCATTACGATCATCTGCTTGGATTCATACATGCTCAGTCGCTCCTTTTTGTGTTTTCCACGGGCGTCTCTTGCCCATCCAGCCCATACTGCGCCAGTATTCCGCTTCGCACGGGTCGGAACCCCAGCCCGCCTGCTGCATCATACGCATCATCAGGAACGTCATGCGCGTCCACAACCCTGCGCGCGGCGGAGTCTGCGCGGACAGCTTCCGGCTCAGCTTTTTGACGTCGCGATCGATGCGCGCCCTGTTTTTATCCGTCACCATGCCCCAGTTCATCGCCTGGATCGCCTTGCCGTAGCCCAGCACGCAGGGCACGCCCCAGTAGCGCAGCGCCTGCCGGATGTCCTTGACCGCGCCGCCCGCGCCAGCGCCCGCCGCCGTGGACACCACCAGCGCGCGCTTGCGGAACATGCACCCCGCCGGCCGGTGCGACATCCACCGCGTGAACGTCAGATCGAGGAGGGATTTCATCGGCGCGGAGGCGTGCATACAGTAGGTGGGCGTCGTGAAGATCAGCACGTCCGCTGCATCCAGCGCGTCCAGTAGCACGCGCTTTTCCGCTTCATAGGGACAATTCTCATCCCCTTTGATGCAGCGGTAGCAGCCCAGACAGAAGTGCGGCAGCGCCTCCGGCAGGAAGAACTCCTGCACCTCGTTGTCGCCCGCGATGCCCTGCGCCGCCATGCGGCCTATGGTGCAGCTGCTGCCGATATGGTTCTGCCCGTGGATCAACACGATCTTCATCTGCAAACACTCCCTTCCTGCATGATGCGCAGCGCCATGTACGGCTTGCCCGGCAGCTCTACGCGGAACTTGCCGCAATGCACGCCCGCATCGCGCACCGTGCCTTCCCATGTGTCGATGATCTCCACGCGCAGCGGCGTCTCGTCGTCAAAGTGGAACTCGCGGAACGACGGCCGCATGAAGCTGAAATAGATCAGATAATACAGTTCGTGTCCGTCCTCCTGCGGCACGGCGCAGATGCAGTCCCACGACAGAGGATGTGGCCTGAGCCCCGTGCCCGGCGTCTGCGAAAGAATCTCGCGCAGCAGCCCAAAGCGCTTGGGGCTTTCGCCGCGCAGCACGCCGCCGTGCGACCACCACAGCACGTTCTCAGGGCACAGGTAGGTCTCGCCGTGTCCTGGGTATCCTCCTCGGCAGGCGGCCTCCCAGAATCGGCGCAGCATCTCTTCGCCGGAAATATTTCCCCAGCCGTGCTGGATGTCGCCCTCATAGGCGATCTCGTCCAGCACCACGGGCTTGCGGTAGCGCTCGCGCAGCTCGTCGGTCGCCTCCGCCGTCTTGTACAGATCCACCCGCTGGATGGAGCAGTGCGTGATCCACGGCCGGCTGTGGTCGTACAGGTGGATGCACTGGTGGATGGAACGCAGGTGGCGGTAGGGGTCGAGTGCGCAGATCAGCGCCGCGTAGTGCTCCCAATCCGCCACGGTTTTGGCGCGCATGATGTCATATTCGTTGGCCAGCGACCACCACACGTTGCGGTATGCCGAAAACCGCGCCAGCACATACTTCCAGTACAGATCGTCCTGCTCCCGCGTCATGCAGGAAAAGCCCCATCGGTCGTAGGGGTGCATTACAATCAGGTCGGCCTCAATGCCAAGCTTCTGCAATTCCAGTACGCACGCTTCCAGGTGCCGGAAGTGCTCCGGGTTGAACCGCGCAAAATCCCAGTGGTTGCCCTCGGTCTTGCCCGTGTAGTCATTGAAATTCTCGCTGGTCAGCACCGAGGAATCCATCGGCGTGCCCTCGTAGGGATAGGAGCGCGGTTCGCCAAGGTTGTAGTCGTAGTGCTTGGGCAGCAGGCAGAAGCGAATCTTGTTAAACGCGCTGTGCCGTAGCGTCTCCAATGTCTGTGCGATACGCGCATCGTCCTGCAGCGCCCAGACATAGCACGTCGTGCCGATGGAATAATAGGGTGTGCCGTCCTCGTAGGCAAAATGCCAGGTGTTGTGCACGCGCACCGGCCCGTGGTTGCCCGCCGATGCGGGGGAAACGGTGAATATCCCCGCAACGGGTCCGTCAAGGAAGCTCGCCGTCAAGCAAAACGTGTATCTCCCCTCAAACGACGGCATGAACCGCACGATATACCGCCCGTCACCGTCGTAAAACCCTTCCGTGCGCACGGTCTCGCCGCTGCCGGAGAATTCTCCGCGCACCCATTGCTCCACGAACGGATTGCCGTCGTTTGGTCCGTCCAGTCGCACCTCCTGCACGCCCCAGCGCTCCACAGCACCCGAGAATTTCGCCTGTTCCATCTGAAAAACACTCCTCATTGCCGCGTTTTTTACCATTATAGCAAAATGCGCCGCTTAGCGCCAGAGCATAGACCCGCCCTGTCGCGCGCAAACTAGGCAAAACGCATGAGGAGGCGCTTCCATGAATCCATTTGAACTACCGACTTCCCCGCTGGACAAGCTGTTTGAGGACTGGAATCAGCTCTTTCCCCAGCCCTACGACAAGCGCACCGTCAATCCCTACACCCGCACACGCGTCATTCTGATGAACGGCACGGAGTTCGAGTCCGTATGGTTCACCCATCAGTTTTCCCGCGCCTGCGCAAATAACGACCTGCGCCGCGAGCTGGCGCTGTGCCGACGCGTCACGCAGCAGCGGCAGAAGAAGCTCTCCATGCTCAAACCCATTGACGAGCCGATCTTGGAGACCACCATCGGATATGAGCAGCTGGCCGTGGATCTGACTGCGCGCATGGCGCAGGACGAGACCGATCCGAATGTAAAGGCTGCGCTGGACTTTGCGCTGTTGGAGGATTTCGACCACCTCTACCGCTACGCGGATCTGTTGGACATGGAGTCCGGCGTGCACGCGGAGGATTTGGTGGGCCGCTATACCGAGATCATGCCCGCGCGCCCCACCATCTCCGAGCATCGCTTTCCCTATGAGGCCATCAACGCGCCCATCGACGGCAAGACGGCCAATCCCTTGACGCGGCTGCACGTGGGCATCATCACCGCCGCGGAGCAGCAGACCATGAATTTCTACATGAACGTCGGCGCCACCTACACTTCGGAACTGGGGCGCAAGCTGTATCAGGAGATTGCGATGATCGAGGAGCAACACGTCAGCGAGTACGGCAGCCTGACCGACCCGAACGTCACGCCGCTGGAAGGGCTGCTGCTGCACGATTACACCGCCTGCTACCTCTATTTCTCCTGCATGAACGACGAACCTGACGCTGCCATCCGCCACATCTGGGAGCACGGCTTTGAGCAGACGGCGGCGCAGCTGCAAGCCTCCGCCCGGCTGCTGGAGCGCTATGAGGGCAAGCAGTGGCAGCAGGTCATCCCCGATGGAAACTTCCCGGCCGCGCTGAGCCTCGGTCCCAACATCGAGTACGTGCGCAGTGTAATCGCGGGCACCGTCCACAACACCCGGAAGGGCGAGGGCTATGCCGACGTGCGCACGCTGCCCGCCGACAACCGCTTCTTCCAATACCAACAGGCTGTCAACCCCGATGCGGGCGACGTTCCCAGCCATCAGACCATCCGCCAGTACCTCTCCGATCACGATGAGGACTACCGTTGGGAAACCGCGCCCAACCCAATCGAGGAGTTACGCAACCGCAAGGTGGACAACACCACCCTCGGCCGCAAATAACGCAAACCCCTGCGCATGGTCGCGGCCATACGCAGGGGTTATCTCTGTTTGGTTATCGCTTGCTCGCTCCGCCAGCGAACGGCTCGCCGTACAGCTCCGTCAGCAGGTTCAATATGGTTTCGTCCGTTCCAACATACTGGAGGATCAGGTTGTTTTGCCGGTAAAAATGCGGGACGTCTTTCCATTCCAGATAATGCGTTACTTCATCCAGCGTCACGATGCTTCCGCTGCCGTCTATACACTGGGCGTCTGCCTGCGCGGATGTGGGGTCCTCGTATTCATATATTGTAACGATTCCATCGGATGCCCCGCCAAGGGTCAAAAGATGCCGTTTACCGGTCAGAATCTGCGGTTCAGCGCTTTCGCTCGCCACGGTAAAGCCATTGCTTTCAAACTCCGATGTGATCTCTTCGATCTGCGCGACCTCCTTGCGCTCAGGCTTCAGCGTCAGGAACCCGTACTCCGCGCTGCCCTCTTCCCATGAGGCGCGCAGCAGATAGACGTACCCCGGCTCCACCTGGATGGAGAGTGCGCCGTTTTCATTCTTGATCACGGGAATGCTCTCGCCATCGCCGGGCAATTCCTCCGCGCGGTAGAGCGCGTCGGGCCATCGCTGTGCCCTCACCTGGTTGGGCACGGGCTGCGCAAAGTCCAGCGCAACGGTACGCGCGTCCTTCAGCTGCGCGATGGGGCTCCACATCAGCACATGCGGCCCACAGGCGATCACCGCGCTGGTCGTGCCGTCGCCGTTGTCGCGCTGCCAATGGGTATTGCCCATGCTCGCCTGCGTGACGCCGTATTCCCAGGTCAGCGTCAGCTGCGGCGGCGCGTCCCGCGCAGTTTTTTCGGGCAACAGCCCTTCCAACACCTCGCAATAGGGCGCAAGATCGTCCGCTGCGCCGCGCGACAGCACGCGGGCAGCCGTCACGCCCGGGTATTGCAGCGGCCAGCTCTCCGCCAGCGCGCCGTCGCCGGTGATTTCTACCACGTCGCCCGAATTCAGCGCATCCGGCGCGATGACGCCGCCATTTTCATCCAACATCTGCTCGGGAAGCTTCGCGCTGAACGGTTCGGGAGCGCCGTCCATGCGTACCAATAGAATGCCGCCGTCGGGCAGTCTGGCCACCATCGCGCGCATTGTCTCTTCGGACGCCGCCTGCGCGCAGCTGCTCAGGCAGAGCAGCGCGAGCAAAATACAAACCAGTCTCTTCATACCAATCGCCTCCCGTTTCTCATTTTGACGGAAATCGCCTCCTGTGGGTTTCACCATTCCCCATATTTTTGCAGGAATAATTCCGCAGCGCGCAGGTCAAACTGTATTTGGAAAAAAGCGGAAGGGGAGGCGGCGCTATGGAGGTGCGAGAAAACGGCAGCGTCGTGGAGGTATGGCTGCGGCGATGCGAGCGGGATGATCCCGACGTGCAGCGCAGGCTGCGGGCGATCTACGCGCAATGCGCGGGCCAAAGGCTGGTCGCGGTGTTTTTCTCCGGCCAGGAAGAGCTGGCCGGGCATACCAGCGGCTTGCTGTGCAACCATTTCCGCCGCGGCGCACAGGGCCTGCCGTGACCTGGAAAGACCTGACATTGTCGGGTCTTTCTTTGTATGTTAAACTGGTTTTGCACGATCAAGCAGAGAGAAAGGGGATGCAGCCGTGCAGAAATGTCACCGCATCGCGGGCTATTGCCGCATTTCAGTAGATGAAGAGTTGGACCGCGACAATGTGTCCATCGAAAACCAGAAGTCCATTGTGCGGCAGTATGTCGCCCAGCGCTTTCCCGGAAGCAAGCTGGATTTCTACGAGGACCGCGATCGCTCGGGCTATACCTTTGAGCAGCGCGAGGGCTATCAGCGCCTGCGCGCGGGCCTCATGCGCCGCGAGTACGACATCCTCGTGGTCAAGGATTTTTCGCGCTTTTCCCGCCGCAACAGCCGCGGCCTGGTGGAATTGGAGGACCTGCGCGATGCCGGTGTGCGCATCATCTCCATCGGCGACGGCATTGACTTTCCCAACGACGACGATTGGCTTAAGATTCAGTTTCAGTTCCTCATCAACGAAATGCCCGTAACCGACACCAGCAAAAAAGTGCGCTCCGTCATCCGCAGGAGGCAGGAGGAGGGACGGTGGATCTGCGCGGCGCCCTACGGTTACGTCGTCAACCGACAGCAGCAGTTTGAAGTGGTGCCGCAGGAGGCGGAAGTGGTGCGCCGCGTCTACGGCCTTTATCTGGATGGTTGGGGTTACAAACGCATCGCCAACCGCCTGACGGAGGAAGGCGTGCCCACCCCGCGCGCCAGCGAACAGGAGCGCAGACTCGCACAGGGCGAGAAGACCACCCGCAGAGTCGGTCATGCCTGGAGCATCGTTACCGTGCAGGGCATGCTGGATAATGATTTCTACACCGGCACGCTGCGCCAGGGCAAAACTACTCGCCAAAAGATCAATGGCGCCGACCGCAGACGCCAGGAGAGCGAGCAGCTGGTGTTTGAAAGCCATCACCCGCAGATCATCGACGCCCGCACCTTTGCCGCCGTGCGCGCTCAGCGGCAGAAGCGCGCCAGGAGCAATTATCGCGGAGTCAAAACGCATGACAATCCGTATTCCGGCCTGCTCGAGTGCGGTGATTGCGGCAGCCCACTGTTCGCCATGGGGCGCAGCGACCTTGCGCCCGCCTATCATTGCGGCGCCTACCACCAGCGCGGACGCAGCGCCTGCACCAGCCACCACATCCGGCAGGATACGCTGGATGCGCTGGTCAAAAGCTATATTCGCCGCGTGCGCGAGAATTCTGCGATCATGCTGGAGCGGCTCAATGCCGATCTGCGCGGCGAGAGTGCAAAACTGGAGAGCCTGCAGCGTGCAGACGAGGACATCGTGCAGACGCTGGAACAGCTGCACGAGGAGTTGCGCACCCTAAAACGCCAGCGCGTGCGCGACATCGCCCGTCATCCCGAGCGCGAAGAGCTGCTTGAGCGCACTTACGACGAACTGGAGAGCGATCTGATGCGCCGCATCGACGGTCTGCAGCGCCAGGCCAACGCGCTGCACGACCGTCGCAGCGCGCTGCGTTCCGTCCGTTCTGCTGCAGGCACCGCTATGACGGTATTCGACGACCTTTTGCGGGGCGACCGGCTGGATCGTGCCGATCTCGACCTGATGTTGGAAAAAATTCGCGTCTTTGAGGATCACATCGAGGTGCAGCTCAAGGCGGACGTGGACGAAATGCTCTCTGCTCAGCCCGCGAAGGGGGAAAGCTGCGTCGTACAGTGCGCCCGCGGTCAGAAGCAGCGCGCATTTTCTGTCCGTGTTATCAGCAGCGGCGACCCGCTGGAAATTTTCACAGACCGCGACGGCGAGGTCATCCTCAAAAAGTACTCTCCCATCGGGGAACTGTCCAATTTCGCAAAGGAGTATACCGAGTCGCTGGTGCGCGCGCTGGGACACGTGGCCGTCGTCTGCGATAAGGATCAGGTCGTTTCCGCCGCGGGCGCCCTGCGCAAGGAGCTGCAGGATAAATCCATCAGTCCCGAGCTGGAGGCTGTGCTCAAGGAGCGGCGCACCGTCTGCAGCTCCACTCGCGAGGGCAAGCTGTTGCCCATCGTCAGCGGCGAGGAAGCATCGCTTTACACCGCGCAGGTCATTACCCCCATACTCGTCGAGGGCGAAGCAGTGGGCGCCGTGATCCTGCTCTCGCGCGAGCCTGGCGCGAACATGGGTCAGACCGAGATCAAGGTCACCGAGACCGCCGCGGGCTTCATCGGCCGACAGATGGAACAGTAGCGCTGCCGTTCCCCTCTCGCAACATTAGGTTAAGTTTCGCGCACGCGGGTGGGGGAAGTGCGGAAAATCTTGCATTGCGTAGCATTTTCTTTTATAATGAGGAACGAAGATGAAAGGCGGAGCGGCAGTGTGTGACCGCCCGCCTTCCGAAATTATTGCGGAGGAGAATGCTTATGCAGAACAACAGACGCCCGGAAGATATGGAGCGCATCACGACGCAGGCGCTGGCCGAAGCTTTCATCCAGGAGCAGGTGGCCGCAATCCGCGCGCAGGTGGGCGGCAAAAAGGTGCTGCTGGCGCTGTCCGGCGGCGTGGACTCGTCGGTCGTCGCAGCGCTGCTCATCCGTGCCATCGGCAAAAACCTGGTGTGCGTGCATGTCAACCACGGCCTGCTCAGAAAGGGAGAGCCCGAGCAGGTCGTCAAAGTGTTCCGCGATGAGATGGATGCCAACCTCGTCTATGTCGATGCAGTGGATCGCTTCCTGGACAAGCTGGCCGGCGTCGCCGAGCCCGAGAAGAAGCGCAAGATCATTGGCGCGGAATTCATTCGCGTGTTTGAAGAGGAGGCCCGCAAGCAGGAAGGCGTCGAGTTCCTCGCCCAGGGTACCATCTATCCCGACATCCTTGAGTCCGGCCCCGTAAAGGCGCATCACAACGTCGGCGGTCTGCCCGATGACCTCAAGTTTGAGCTGGTCGAGCCGCTCAAATTCCTCTTCAAGGACGAGGTTCGCGTCGTCGGCAAGACCCTTGGCCTGCCCGACAACATGGTCTACCGCCAGCCCTTCCCCGGCCCCGGCCTGGGCGTGCGCTGCCTGGGCGCCATCACCCGCGACCGCCTGGAGGCCGTGCGCGAGTCCGATGCCATTCTGCGCGAGGAGTTCGCTAAAAACGGCCTGGAGGGCAAGGTCTGGCAGTACTTCACCGCCATCCCCGACCTCAAGTCCGTGGGGGTCCGCGGTGACCGTCGTGCCGACGAATGGTGCGTCATCATTCGCGCGGTCAATACCCGCGACGCCATGACCGCTACGGTCGAGCCCGTCCCCTTCGACCTCCTTCAGCACATCACCGCGCGCATTACCTCCGAGGTCGCCGGTGTCAATCGCGTCCTGTTCGACCTCACGCCCAAGCCCACCGGTACCATCGAGTGGGAGTAACGGATAAAATCCCGGAAA
>DKYK01000063.1:10092-10536 GCA_002492415.1 Christensenella sp. UBA7102 | reverse complement strand
CAACGCCATCAAGCGCAACGCGCTGCTGGAGAACGTGACGCTGGATGAGAACGGCAAGATCGATTTTGCCGATAAGTCCGTCACGGAGAACACCCGCGTCTCCTACCCCATCACGCACATTGAGAACATCGTGCGCCCCGTCTCCGCGGCTCCTGCGGCCAAGAACGTCATCTTCCTGTCCGCCGACGCGTTTGGCGTGCTGCCTCCCGTCTCCATCCTGACGCCCGACCAGGCGCAGTACTACTTCCTGTCCGGCTTTACCGCCAAGCTGGCGGGCACTGAGCGCGGCATCACCGAGCCCACTCCCACCTTCTCCGCGTGCTTCGGCCAGGCCTTCCTGGAGCTGCATCCCACCAAGTACGCCGAGGAGCTGGTCAAGAAGATGGAAGTTTCCGGCGCCAAGGCCTACCTGGTCAACACCGGCTGGAACGGCACCGGCAAGCG
>DKYK01000063.1:0-9836 GCA_002492415.1 Christensenella sp. UBA7102 | reverse complement strand
AACACCGGCTGGAACGGCACCGGCAAGCGCATCTCCATCAAGGACACCCGCGGCATCATCGACGCGATCCTCAATGGCGATATCCTCAATGCACCTACCAAGAAGATCCCGCACTTCGACTTTGAGGTGCCCACTGAGCTGCCCGGCGTCGATTCCCACATTCTCGATCCCCGCGACACCTACGCGGACGTGGCCGAGTGGGAGAAGAAGGCGCAGGATCTGGCTTCCCGCTTCGTGAAGAACTTCGTCAAGTACACCGGCAACGAGGCCGGCAAGGCGCTGGTCGCCGCCGGCCCCAAGGCCTAAGCAATTTATTGCGCTGCAGCGCGCAGAGAGACCGTCAAGTGATCGCTCGACGGTCTCTCTTTTTCTATCCATTCATGCAAAAAGCCTGACAGGCAGGTCCCGTCAGGCTTTTTGTCCGATCAATGCTTGCAACCGTGTTCGCCACAGCCGTGCTCACCGCAGCCATGTTCGCCGCAGTCCCCGCCGTGGTGATGCTCGCCGTGGTGGTCGCACACCTTCTCCGAGTCAAACACCAGCGTACCCTCGGCCAGCGCATCCGCCGCGCGATCCGCATCGCCCGTCACGCCGCCGTACAGCGCGATGCCCGCCGCATCCAGCGCCGCCCGCGCGCCGCCGCCGATTCCGCCGCAGACCAGCGCATCCGCGCCCAGCACCTGCAACATGCCCGCCAGTGCGCCATGCCCAGTGCCATTCGTCTCCACTACCTTGGCCGAAACAACCTTGCCCTCCTGTACGTCATACACCTTAAACCGTTCCGTGCGGCCAAAATGCTGGAAAATTTCACCGTTCTCATAGGGAATTGCAATTCTCATCGTGTGTTCTCCTTTCGGTATTCCATATTCTCGGCTCAGCTCCCTGCGGTAACAGGCGCTGCACGTGCAGCCCTCTCCGCGGCACAACTCCACGTCGCCCCCGGCGATGCGCAGCGCGCGTCCCTCCGCCAGCACATCGGCCAGCTTCTTCCGGGCGACGGCGTAGATCAGCTGCACGGTGGTGCGCGCGATACCCATGCGCTCGCCGCACTGCTCCTGCGACAGCCCCTCCCGGTCGATCAGTCGGACGGCTTCGTATTCATCCATCGTCAGCACCACATCCTCACCCCTCCCCGGTTCCTCCGGAAAAAAAGCCAGCGACGCCGGATACTGGCATACCCGCCTGCACTTTCTCGGCCTTGGCACCCGCTTCGCCCCCTTCTCATGAGCTTCGTCCGTTCACTGTTCTCAGTATACCACTTTTTCGTCATATGTCAATAATATTTTTTGACATATGACGTAAATCATAGGGGCGCATGCGGGCATCATCCGGGGTATTCATACTCAAAGGAGGCATCCCGCGCTTCGTGGTCGAAGAGCGTGCGGTCGTCCTGTCTAAAGAGATAGCGGGCGCGGCAGGCGGCATGCTCATGGATGGTCCGCCCCATCTGGCCAGCCTTGGGGGCGCGCAGCGGCTGCGCGGCAGATTCGAGCAAGCGGGCGCTGAGGCTTAGCCCGCGCTGCCGCACCACGACCTCTCCCTTCCCGATGCGCACAGCGCGCGCGCCCAGGTAGGTTGCCAGCCGATACTCCCGCCCATGCCACAGCACCGCCCCGATCACGCCGGTAAAGCGCAGCCCGCCCAGCGGGATATCCGCCACGGCGAGCATCAGCGAACCGCCGGGCAGCGCGCACTGCGTCCACATATACCTGCTCGGAAACGCTCGCCCGCGATCTCCCTCGATATAGCCCACACCGCTGTCAAACACAAAATCCTCTCCGTTGACGCGTACCGCTCCGCTCACCGCGTGCCGCATGCTCACCACGCTGTGACGGCATTCCATGCCGGGCACGCAGCAGAACGGGCCCATAATGTCATAGCGCAGCGGCGCAAGCTGCCCGAACGACAGCAACCCTTGCGCGCACAAATCCGGCGCCTGCAAATCCAGCCGCACTCCATTGCGGCCAAAATGGTTTTGACCGATGTGAATACCCTCGTCGTCGCGACACAGCGGCTGTCCGGGAAAGGGCACAAACCAGGCGCCCGCGTCCGTGATGAGCTGCACCGAGCCGCTACGCTGGCTGCCTCTTCCGTGCTCCGCCGGAATGACCGCCAGGGTCTGCCGCCCGTTTTGGCACTTAAAATACCATCCGCAAAACGTTTCCCGCATATTTTCCCCTCCTCGATGCGTTCAGCATGCCCGCAGGACGCATCATCCATACGGAAATTGCGCGCAAAAAAGCCGCTCCTACATTGTGCAGAAGCGGCCGACAGTTCTCATTTTTTCGGACATTTATGCTATTTTTCTATTTTCAAAATAACCCATCAGCAGCAAAACCAGCGCGCTGCCGGCCAGTAGCCCGTCCAGAATCCCGGCAGGCAACAGGAACATCATCAGCGCCAGCGTAAGCACGCAGTTGATTCCGGACAGCGCCAGTCCCCACATCCGTTTTTTCAACAGCCCGATTGCGCCGGTCACCCGCAGCGCGCCATAGATCGCGCCGCAGACCAGCATCAGCATCAAGTTCTCCTGAAAGTAAGGCAGCTGAAATGCGAAATGCCGCCCTACATCGAACGCATCCGTCCCCAAGAGCAACGCCGGAAACGCGCAGAGCGCGCCGCCTATCTCCATACAGCCGCCGTGAACAATCATCAGAACCGCCGCAGCTCTATACTTTTTCATGCGCATGCCTTCCGTTTACAGCACGATATCGCCGGGGCGGAAGCCCTCGGGCAGCGGTTCCTCAGTCAAAAATCGAAAGCTCTCGTCGCGCAGGATGGGCAGGAAGTATTCGTAGGGGATGCGGTCAAACTCGCATGCGTAGCTGCTGGCGCCGAACCAGCCGCCTTCCTTGGCGCGCATGTTGAGCCCGCGGGCAAACTTGGTGTGGTTGGAGCAGTCGTGCACAGCGCAAGGCCACTGTTCCTCCGCCGCCTGCTTCATCAGCCGGAAGGTGATCTCTCGGCTCCACACCGGCGAGAGGTAGCCCATGCGGCACAGGTAGAGGTTCTCCCCAGCATAGTTGTCCAGGTTATTGGGGTTCAGGTGCAGCTCGGCGCAGTTGATGAAGTCCAGCCCGGCGGCGAGCACCCTGTCCTTTTTCCGCTGGAACGCTTCGTAAAATTCCGGCGTCATAGGCGTCTCAATGCCCACGTAGGGGAGGAAGCGCTTGGCCAGCGCGATGCTGTCGATCACATTGTCCGCGCAGCCGCTCGCGCCCAGGTTGAAGCGCAGCTCGTCCAGCCCCGCCCGTCCCAGCGCGCGCAGATTCTCCTCCGTGCACAGCGTGCCGTTGGTGTACAGATGCTGATGCACACCCGCCTTGTGGAACCGCTCAATGATCCCGTAATACTTCTCGATCTCCATAAACGGCTCGAGATAGACGTAGGATACGCCCGATGGCTTGGGATAGACCTCCAGCAGCAGATCGAGATCGCGCTCGTAAAAACGCGTGCCGCCGATCTCCCACAGTCCTTCGCCAATGGGTGGCTGGCTGTGCATCTGGCCAAAGTCGTAGCAGAATTTGCACTGGAGATTGCAGCGGTTGGTCTTGCGAATGGCGGTCAGTCCCGTGCCCATCAGGCAGGAGCGGCAGCCGCGGGGAAACTTTTCCTCCGCTCCGACATAGAACGTACGCCCGCCCAGCGTCTTCAGCCCGGGGATCTGCGCCATCAGCGCGTCGTTGCGCGCGTCCACCGCATCCTCGATCTGCGCAAAGGTAGCCAGCGCCAACTCCTGCTGCTGCGGAAGCAGCTCTTCCTCTTCGGGCAGCATGGCAAAGAATTCAAACCAGGTCAGCGCGTCTTTTTTTGATATTTTCATATTAGGCCCCTCCATTTTTACCCTAACAGTTTATCAGCCCGCATCTCGCCCGTCAACCGCGACGCGATATGCGTTTAGGAGAACTCTCAAGTAAGGCTTGTCGGCTTTGCAGACAGTCAAAGAGCGACGCCGCACGCGCCGCTCAATCCGCATCTTCGTTTTTTTTGCTTGAATCAGGCGATCTCTTTATTGCCGCCGCCCTTTTGTACTTTACGCCTGCCGTGCGCGCCGCTCCCTGCGCCGCGCAGCCATGCCGCACACCAGCGCGCCTGCCAGCAGCGCGCACCCTGCGACACCCGCTGTCACCAGCGCAGCGTACAGCACGCCCACCAACGCCTCCGGGCGATGGATGAGCAACGCCACCACCAGCCCGGCCAGTACGGTCAGCGATGCCAGCACGCGCAGCGCACAGCGCGCAAGATTGGATATAAACTTTTGCATCTGCATGATGCTCCCTCTTTCCTTCCCTCAATGTCGTTTCGCGCGGGACCCGCTTACTTAACCAGCGCGGCCGCCTTCTGCACGCCCTGCGCGCTGTACGGATTGTCCAGCCCCGCCGCATACCCCGCAGAAATAGGATTGCCCGCGTTATACACCGCAAGCGTCGCTGTAAGCACTGCATCTGCAGTCTGTTCGTCGCGCGTGGTCAATTCGTAGAGCGCCAGGCCGTACAGACCGCCCAGCATGCGCCCGGCGCAGTCCAGCGAACCCATCTGCACGTCCTGGGAGTCCCGCACGATGTCCGCAAGCTCCAGTCCCTCAAAGCCATACGCCGCAGCCAACTCGCCCGCCAGCTCTTCCCGCTCGCCCTGTGCCATCACAGGGTCGCCGTAGAGTCGCACCAGCAACTCCAGCTCCATCGCAGCGCGGCACACCTGGCGCGCCGATTCGTTGATCAATCCCTGCCGTGCCGTCTCCGCATCCCCGCCGTACACAGCGTCCAGTTCTGCCAGCGCGCGCCCGGCAAAGGCATCCTCCTGCACGCAGTCGTAAGCGGTCAGCGCGCTCATGCTCCATTCGCTCTCCGGCAGCGCCATGTTCCGCGCCTCCAGGCCCAGCCCGCGCAGCACATGCAGCGCGTCGCCGTCCTCGCCACAAAGCACCGCCTTGCCCGCGCTGACGTCGTACTGGTAGAGCTGGTAGGCAAAGTGCTTGCTTTGCTCTCCCGCCTCCACCGCATAGGCGCCGCCCTGCAGAGCGTAGAGCAGATCCTCGCTGTAATCCGGGAACCTCGCGGCAAGCTCCGGCAGCGCGCTCTGCCACTGCTCCGCCGTCAGCTGCGGGGCGCCAAAGCGCTGCGCACGCCGCACCGCGGGCACGAGGTTCTCCCGCACCAGCTGCGCAAGGCGCAGCAGGCTGTCCAGATCATAGGGCAGCAGATCGCGCTTTTCCACAGCAAAATCCAGGTAGGAATCGTACTGCATGGAGTCCGCCACCGCCTCGCGCGAGGTAAATACGTCGTCCAGCAGGCCTTCCAGATCCGCCTGTCCAAGGTCACCCTCCAGCGCCTCGCCCAACGCGTTGCGCGCCTCGTACATGGTCTTGATCAGGCTCGATGTGCTCTCATCGGCGGTGGGATAGGCGTTTCGGATGCTGTCAGGCGTGCACTTCAGGCGTGCATACTCGCTCTTGAGCTGCGCACCCCACGCGCTGTCGCCGATGGCGGACCAGGCTGATACGTCGTACTCCCCCAGGAAAGTGTTCATATGGTTGACCATGCTCTCATAATAGGCCGTGATGCTGCGCCCGTCTGCGGCCAGATAGGCGGTAAACTGATACGGCCCCACGATGTAGACGTACGCGTTGTGCAGGAACTCGCCATACTTTTCCCGCTGTTCATCGATGCTCTTGGCGTCCTTGATCTCTGCGGCCAGCGACATCATTTGATTCTTGATGGAGCTGTCCGACGGGAACTGCGGCTCGAGCGCGGCCATGTCCAGGCTCTCCGGACGCTGACCCTGGGGCACCTTTTTCAGTCCCTCGGTGGACATGCAGCCTGCAAGCAGCGCACAGCACAGTACCAGCGCCACCAGCGCAATCGCTTTTCCTTTCATGCTCATCCTCTTTCTCCGCGCGCCGCGGCTCTAGTATTCGATGCCCTGGCGCGCTGGGATCCCGTCGTTGAAGGGATGCTTGACGGCGCGCATTTCGGTGATGTATCCCGCGATATCGGTCAGCTGCCGGGGCATCGCCCTGCCTGAGAGCAGCACCTCCACATGCTGCGGGCGGCTTGTCAGCGCCATGCGCAGCGCGTCCAGATCCAGCCCGCCAATCTCAATCAGGTCCAGGATCTCGTCCAGCGCCACCAGATCATACTGACCCGAGCGGATGGCGCGCACCGCACGGGTGTAGAGCGCGCGCTGCTGCATCAGGAACGCGCCCTTTTCCGCTGCACTCATCTGAAAGAAAAACTTCTGGCCCTCGACCTGTGCACGCTCCACGGGCACACCCAGCGCGCGCAGCGTCTCTGTCTCCCCCGAGGGGATCGACTTGAGAAACTGATAGACGGCGCACTTCATGCCGCAGCCGTGCGTCCGCGCCACCTGCCCGATAATCGCGGTGGTTTTGCCCTTTCCATCGCCCACATAGAACTGCAAAAGTCCTCGTTCCATCCGTTTGCCGCTTCCTTTGCTGCGCAAAATGCGGCGCGTCCGTCTTTGGACAGCGCCGCTTTCTATTATACCGATTTTCTTGTCCGCCCGTCAATGCTGCACGCGCATTTTCGAGCCTTTGTTCACGAAAAATTCGCTTTTGTGCGCCGACTCAATCATTGTCGTTGAGGTCCGGCAGGTCCATCACCTCGGTCGCCGCACCGTTTTCCACCAGATAGACGTCGTCCTGTGTCAGGGCGTAGACCTTCCCGTCCAGCACATATACCGTAAATGTGGAGAAGTCGTCGCCGAAGCGCTCCAGACGGTCGAAACGAAGCAGCTCGTCGCACCGCGCGGTGTCGCCGCCAGGCTGCGTGCGGATGAGCCGCACGTTGTTCAGGTATTCGTCGATCACCACGCCGTCGTCGTCCTCATCCCACAGCACGTCGCCCTCATGTACAAACCAGTACAGCCGGCCCTGTCCGTCCACTGTGGTGGGAACATAGTAGGTTTCCTCGCCCATCATTTCATAGGTTCCATTCTGCACACACATCAGACGGCTGTTGGGGAAATCGCCCTCGCTATCGCTTGCGGAGACGTACAGCACGCCGTCGGACGCGAACAGCCCCATCACAATCTCGCGCGTGGCGTCGGGCGCGTTCAGCTCTCCGTTTCCGTAGAGCAGCTGGTCATCCGACCCGTCCAGCGCGCAGGAGTGGAAGGTGGTCACCGGGTAGGAGAACGCCCCGCTCTCATAGCTGGTGCTGTACCAGATGCGACCCTGCGCTATGGCCAGGCTCGGCCTGCCGTTGCCCAGCCCCTTCACCAGCTCCTCCACCTCGCCGCCGTCCACGGGCACGCGGCAGATGGATTTGTCATGGTTCCAGGTGACGGTGACATTGCCGCTCGAGTAGGGATTGTACATCCGCTGCGTGGTGCCGTCGTCGTTGTCCGCGATGAAGTAGACATACCCTTCCCACACCGTCGCGTCCGCATAGCCGCAAAGATAGTTCACGGTCGTCTCCGTCCAATCGTCGTTGAAGTCGATCTCGTAGGCACAGCGCGCCTCTCCAGCCAGCACCTTGCGGTCGCCGCCCTCCAGATCAACGGACACAATGCGGCTGACGCCCTCGTCGCCTTCCCAGTCTGCGCTCACATAGATCAGCCGGTCGCCGCAGACGTTCAGATGGTCTGCGTTGTCCTCGCAGATTCTGCGCAGCCCCTGTGCGTCCTGCTTGTAGATGCCGCCGCGCGCGGCATACAGCGCTCCCTGCGCATCCATCGCAAGGTAACCGCCCGCCGCCAGGTTGCCGGACAGGTTCTCCGCACCGGACACATCGCCGCCGTCTGGTGCTTCCGGCGTTTCGGATGTTGCGGGCGCTTCAGTCGTCTCCGGCACACCTGTCGCTTCCTGCGTCTGCTGCGGCTGCGCCGTTTGTTTGTCCAGGATCTGCTGCAGCCGCCCGCCCAGCGTGCCTGCCAGCGAGCAGGAGCACAGGATCAGCGCCAGTCCCAGCGCCATGAGCGTCGCCAACAATTTCTTCATACTCGTTTTCTCCTCAATCTTCATTATTATTTCTGCGAAAAAACCGTCGGCCCGTCGCCGTTTGGTTCTCCTTCTATATTATAGAGCGAATCGCACCATGCAGTCAAATCGCGCGTGTCGGCATTCTGCACCTTGCGCGCATCCGCTCCGCTGCTGTCCGCCCCTTCCGCCTGCGCACTCCCCAGCGCATATAAGCTCATCGCCGAGCAAGAGCACAGTGCCAGCGCCACCAGCAGCGCCGCAACCCATATGGACATCTTCTTCACGTTCTCTCCTCCCTCGCGCTGCGCGCTTGAATCAACGGCCCGCGCATTCACCGTATAGACGACGCGTCAATTGGATTTGTTCCGTCAATTCCGCTCGCGCGCCCTTTGTTCCACAGTGCGGAAAAAACAGCGATAGACAGGCATTCTCCGCATAAATACTGTTATTTTTCTGATCACATTTCCCTTCCTTCCTTGACATTGCGTTGGGGAGTTTCTATAATCTATATGAGGGTCTTTAACGCAAGACTCCGCTTGCCGCGCCTATTC
Source organism: Christensenella sp. UBA7102 (assembly GCA_002492415.1). Taxonomy (GTDB): domain Bacteria; phylum Bacillota; class Clostridia; order Christensenellales; family UBA1750; genus Spyradocola. Next base: position 1,343 of record DKYK01000063.1, on the reverse strand, counting down.
GTGGCACGGTTGTCATATTACCTGTTTAAGGAGGCTTTCTTATCATGGGCAAGAAAATGACCATTGATGGGAATACGGCTGCCTCGCATGTCGCGTATGCGTTCAGCGATGTAGCCGCCATTTATCCCATCACCCCCTCCTCCCCCATGGCAGAATCCGCTGATGAGTGGGCTGCCAACGGCCGGATCAACCTCTTCGGTCAGAAGGTTCAGGTTACGGAGATGCAGTCCGAGGCCGGCGCTGCGGGCGCTGTGCACGGCTCTCTTGCCGCGGGCGCTCTGACCTCCACCTTCACCGCCTCTCAGGGCCTGCTGCTGATGATCCCGAACATGTACAAGATCTCCGGCGAGCTGCTGCCCTGCGTGTTCCACGTCTCCGCCCGCGCGCTGGCCGCGCACGCGCTGAACATTTTCGGCGATCATGCGGACGTGATGGCCTGCCGCCAGACCGGTTTTGCGATGCTGGCGTCCAACTCCGTTCAGGAGGCCATGGATATGGCGCTGGTGGCGCATCTGTCCACCCTGCGCTCCTCCGTTCCCTTCCTGCACTTCTTTGACGGCTTCCGCACCTCTCACGAGGTCCAGAAGATCGACGTCATCGATTATGAGGATATGGCCAAGCTCTGCCCCTTTGACAAGGTTGCCGAGTTCCGCGCCCGCGCGCTGAATCCCGAGCATCCCCATCAGCAGGGCACCGCGCAGAACGGCGACATCTACTTCCAGAACCGCGAGGCAGCCAACAAGTACTACAACGCCGTTCCCGCCATCGTCGAGGAAGAGATGAAGAAGGTCTCCGAGCTGACCGGCCGTCCCTACCACCTCTACGACTACTACGGCGCGGAAGATGCGGATCGCATCATCGTGATCATGGGCTCCGGCGCCGAGGCTGCCGAGGAAACCATCGATTACCTCAACGCCCGCGGCGAGAAGGTCGGCATGGTCAAGGTTCACCTCTACCGTCCCTTCGCGGCGGACAAGTTCACCGCCGCCATCCCCGCCTCCGTCAAGAAGATCGCGGTGCTCGACCGCACCAAGGAGCCCGGCTCCCTGGGCGAGCCCCTGTATCTGGACGTGGTTGCGGCGCTGAATGAGACCGGCCGCAGCATCGAGGTCGTGGGCGGCCGCTACGGCATGGGCTCCAAGGAGTTCAACCCCACCTACATCACCGCCATCTACGAGAACCTCAAGCTCGAGACCCCCAAGAACCACTTCACCGTGGGCATCAACGACGATGTGACCGGCACCTCCCTGCCCATCGGCGCCAAGGTGGATGCGGCTCCCGCGGGCACCATCTCCTGCAAGTTCTACGGTCTGGGTTCTGACGGCACCGTCGGCGCGAACAAG
>DKYK01000023.1:13419-14438 GCA_002492415.1 Christensenella sp. UBA7102 | reverse complement strand
GCTCCCCGTATGGGGAGCGACCCACGACGGACGAGGAGCTGTGTCACGCCTTTAATTTCAATCCACGCTCCCCGTATGGGGAGCGACCCTGATCCGTAATTTTGCTGATAAGTGCTAAGATATTTCAATCCACGCTCCCCGTATGGGGAGCGACCCGTTCTTGCTGTTTCGTACGCCCAGTTCAAGCAATTTCAATCCACGCTCCCCGTATGGGGAGCGACCGGGGTTGTCACATCATCGAGCAAGTATTCATACATTTCAATCCACGCTCCCCGTATGGGGAGCGACCCTACACGCAGGCCAAGGCGCTGGACAAGCAGCTATTTCAATCCACGCTCCCCGTATGGGGAGCGACGACCTTGCACCCAAGGTACTTGCACATTTAGTTGATTTCAATCCACGCTCCCCGTATGGGGAGCGACCAGATCGCCGCCCGCATTAAGCGAGACACGCAGGATTTCAATCCACGCTCCCCGTATGGGGAGCGACTATCTTCGGGTGGGCGCGCTGCCGGACCCGAACAAATTTCAATCCACGCTCCCCGTATGGGGAGCGACGTAATCCCCCCGCTTATAATTTGATCCATGGATGGTATTTCAATCCACGCTCCCCGTATGGGGAGCGACAAACAGTGCGGCAACACAAAAGCTGATGGACTACCAATTTCAATCCACGCTCCCCGTATGGGGAGCGACAAGGCGCTGGTGGCCATGCGGCCGCAGAAGCAGAAATTTCAATCCACGCTCCCCGTATGGGGAGCGACTATCGCATTGTGCTCTGTCGACATGCCCGTGCTGATTTCAATCCACGCTCCCCGTATGGGGAGCGACCCTTCTGTGTTGGATAGATAGTCCTAAGGCTATTGATTTCAATCCACGCTCCCCGTATGGGGAGCGACCAAGGAGGTGATCTGATGAATCTGAAGCATCTGCATTTCAATCCACGCTCCCCGTATGGGGAGCGACAAGGGCTTAGAGACGCTGCGCAATGAGATTGCCATTTCAATCCACGCTCCCCGT
>DKYK01000023.1:0-13095 GCA_002492415.1 Christensenella sp. UBA7102 | reverse complement strand
GCTCCCCGTATGGGGAGCGACAGCAAAAACGGAGAGGTTTATGATCTATTTTTGTGATAAATATACAAACATCATCGTCATCTCCTCCTAATAAGAAGTTGTTTCCGAGAAATAAGGTTACGCGCCTATGAAAAGTGTCACAGGATTGGGTGCGAAGCGACTGAAATTCTCTGTGCACTTTCGCCTCGCACCTAGAGCATCAGGACATCTTCCGGGGCGTAGGAAACCTTTGCCCCGAAATGATCAATTTTATTCTCATAATGGGATCCTAAGTAGTAAAAGCGCAAGCTGTCCTTTTCCGGATCCATGATCTTACACAGCTTTGCTTGCAGCATCCGACATTGGGCTGCATCCAACAGGCACTCAAAGACAGAGTTTTGCACGCGTTGACCGTAGTTCACACATTGCTTGGCGATTAACCGCAAGCGTCTGCGGCCGGCGGCATCTTCGGTGTTCACGTCATAAGTAATTAAAACCAACATTTGATCACTTCCATAAAAATGGTGGATATGCGTCTAGATCGCCACGAAGATAGCGGGCCAACAAGAGCGCTTGGACATGGGGAATCATCCCCCATGGGAGCTTTTCTCCCAGATATGGGTGAGTCAACAATTCTTTTTTCTTTTCCTGCCAGTTTTTCAGAAAGGATTTTCTGCCTTCATCCGTCAGCAGCACTGCACCGCTTTCCATATACTGAAAGTCCGCCGCTCTGACCTGCCGATTATTGATGAGCGTGAGCACGAAACGATCCGCCATGCAGGGTCGCAGTTCTTCCATCAAGTCCAGGGCCAGAGAGGTTCGGCCTGGGCGGTCCCGGTGCAGAAATCCTACGTAGGAATCCAGGCCCACGCTTTCCAGCGCAGAGGCGCAATCGTGTGCCAAAAGACTGTAAGTAAAGGAGAGCATGGCGTTGACCGCATCCAGCGGGGGGCGGCGGCTCCGGCCACGGAAGAAGAATGCCGCTTTATCCCCCAAGATCATTTCGTTGAACACACCGAAATAAACAGAGGCACCCACGCCCTCCAGGCCACGCAGTTCCTCCGACAACACCGTCTCTTTGACCTGGGATAGCAACCCGTAGATCTGCTTGGATGCGGAAACCAGCTTTTCGCTATCCGTCCGCAGGCCATGGTCCCGGCGGGTTCTCTCCACGCTCCAACGGGCGTTAAACAGCTTGCCAAAGATCATGGTGCGACCGATTTGGCAACATTGACTGGGGTCGTCGGCAGCGCGGTACTGTGCCCGTCGGAGCAATACGTTTCCATTGCCCTCCCCGCATACACGGGCTAAAAGATTCCCTCTTGGCGTACAAAAAGCCAAACCGATCTGGCGCTGGGCGCACGCTCCCATCAGCGCAGGAGATGCTCCTGCATAAGAAAACGTGATGATGTTCTGTAACGTATGCAGAGGATAGCGGGCGGCGACTTGCTTATCTCGGCTGGCTACCACATTTTCCCCATCCAAGGATAGGTAAATATCCTCCGAAAGAACATAGAGAGTGTTGAGCAAACGTCTCATTCGAGCTCCTCCATGGCGGCTGCCAGGTAATTCGCAACGCTTCTCCGACTCATCAGCTTCGGAAGGCATAGCTCCTTGAGGGAACAAGCATTGCAAGCCTTGGATGGCTTGACCTTGGGTGTATACCGCTTTTGAACCAGCTGATGCATCTCCGCCAGGCTGCTCCGGACCTGCTCTCGCAGCTGGGGCGTAAAGGACACTGCCGTCCGACGGCGGGGCTCTCCGTAATAGAGCGCCCCTTCCGGAACGGCGCAACAAAGCATCTCCTCCAGACACATGGCCTGGGCGCACAGCTGAAGCTCATCCGCTATGTATTCCTTGGGCTGTCCCCGCTTGTACTCCACCGGATAGGGCAACCACAGGCCTTCTCGCTCCCGGAGCGGGACCCCGCCAGCATCTTTGAAAAACTCCACCACGTCGCACTGCCCGGAGACGCCCAGTTTCACCGAGTGGATGGCCAGTCCTCTGACGATCAACCGGTCTCCCCGGCTCTCTCGATTCTCCTGATCATGGGCATGCTCGTGCATGAGCTCACCATCCACCGTGCGTACATTCTCCGCCCACTGGGCCTCGATGTGAATCAGCGCCCACTGGCGGCGGCAGAAGGCGAAGTGCTGCAGGCCGGACAGCAGGAGCCAGTCTTCTTCATTCCAGCTCATCTCATTCGCAGACAGGTGATGCCATCTGGCAGAGCGGCCTCATCTACCGTGACCTGATAATCCTGATAGGCCCGGGCAGGAGAGAGGTCGTCCTTGGTCTTCCGCTCTACCTTCACCAATTCAAAGAGCTTCCAAGCCGGCGCGCAACCCAGTTCACAGTCGTGCTTGAAAATAATCAGCTCGCGCACCGCCATCTTTCCTCGGGCGGCGGAATGATCATGCTCAAACATATTGAGGATTGCCTGCCACAGCAGTTCCAAATCCTCCTCGGAAAAGCCGGTGGTCTTGCGTGCCAAATTTGCAGAGATATAGCCTTCGCAGCGGTAGAGGCCGTAAGGAATGATATACTTGCGTCCCATTTCGGTCCCTTTTTGCTCTGCGTCGGTCTCGGTGGTAATGGCCACACGCGTGATGGTCACCTCTTGCGGCATCACCGGCTCCACGCTTCGGGCAAAGCCCAGCTGCACCGGTCCTCGAACCTGGCCGCAATTGAGTGCCGCCTTGACCATAGTGGTCATCACCGCCCCAAAGGTTCGGATGTCAAAGAAATTTGCACACATCCAGTCGCGCACAACGGCATCGACATCCATGTTTTCCTTCTCTTTTTTTGCCTTGACCGCCTTCTTTAATTCCTCTGCCTTCATGCCAGCGGCATTTGGAATCCCGGCCTGGAGGAAGCCGTTGTTATCGCTACGGTTCAGCGGCACCTTATCCTTGATGTAAATGCGATAGCCTGCAACGTCCTCCTTGACGGTCTCCACATAGTTGCGGATCTTGCGTTTCAGGCACACATCGGTCACCAGTCCCAAGCCGGTCTCCGGATCCACTCGCGGCATGTTGCCCGCGTCCGGATCACCGTTGGGGTTTCCGTTCTCCACGTCGAACAGAATGACAAATTCATAGCGGTTTTTGATGGGCTCAGACATGCTCAGTTTCCTCCTTTTTCGTATACCGGGCCTGAGTTTGGTGGTAGTATCCCAGCTGGAAGGCACCCTGCTGCGGCAGGGTCAGGCGGTCCGGAAAGTTCTCTTCCAACTTATCAGTCAGCTCGGTCAGTTGCTTATTGTAAGCGATTGCCCAGCCCTTGTCCAACTTCCGCAGGTGCTTCTGGGCCAGGTTAATCAGCATGGGAAATACCCTACCAGGGGTGGCGGAGGCGGAGTTGAAGTATTTATCCTTGATCGTCGCATTGATGCCGGGATTGGCCGAAGCCTGGATCGCCTCCAGCACGCAGAACAGCCGACCCAGGGTATAAGGGATATTGGTGCTGTCCGGATTCAGGGACACAGTCAAAACCTCCTTTGGGATGTCAGGATGTGGTTTTTTCAGATAGTAGGCTTTCAGAATGGCGGCACGCTCCCGGGTCATTTTGAATGGTTTATCTGGATGATCTTTATCACGTTGCTCTGCACGGATACGCAAGACTGTGCCATTTAGCAGAGAAGCGGGATAGGGGGTATCGTTCAAAATGGCCCGCAGGGTCTCGCCAGCCATTCCGGGCGTCGGGGATTTGTCCCGGGAATTCTGGTTCACTGTTGCGTCCAGCAGCTTCCACAGGGGAAGGGTCTCAAACTTGTCGAAAGACGGACGGACGACCTCCAGCCGCTTCTGGTGGGCCTGAATGTTTCGGACGAATGTGCCGAAGGTATTTTTGAGGAAGAACCGCACCGACAGGCGGGCGGCGTTGGGCGACAGGCCCAGGATATAAAATGTGGTTCCGGGATCCAGCTGTGTCTCCTCAAACAGGACCGGCTTTCCCCGGCATAGATCCAGCGTCATTTTTTGCAGGTCAGAGACCGTGTATGCGGTGAGAACACCAAACAGGCTCGCCATAGAAAAGCGCTGATAGCCCTGCTGCCCGCCGGATGCCCAGAACAGCACTGTAGTGTCGCCAATTCTTCCTACGTTTTCCCGATCCGCCAACAGGTGGTTCAATGCGCTGGTGTAGGCAAACGCTGCATATTTACTGGTGGGAGCGTTGTAGCTCTGTTCCCGGCCATAGGAGCAAAACGCAGGGGCGTTAAAGCCCACCAGCGTGTTCCCCATAGGCTGCCATCCGGGTCCATTGCCCTTTATGTTTGGATGGATGCGCTCCACAGGCCCTTTTTTGCCCGTGACCAGGCACGCCATCTCCGGGCCTTCTTCGGCTGAGTCGTAGTGCTTCTGCCAAGCATCCCATATCTGCGCATCGTCGTGAGGATAGCCGTTTTCACACCGAAAGACCAGATTCACACCCGCCAGTATGTCCTCCAGTTTGTCCGACAGCGCAGGGTTCTCCCGGGCCTTTGTTGGGTTCCAGCGGTCAAAGAAAGCCAGCACCGCGCGGGCTGCCGGGCTGTCCACCGCGTCCAGCAATTCGTGGTGAAAGCGTCTGCTCCCCTGGAAGCTCTTGATGCTCTGCTCCTGCTTGCCCTTTCCGTCAATACCCAGAAGGTATTTGGCGTTATCCCAGAGAAAGGCCGGTTTGATCGCCAAAGAGGTGCGCCCGGTCGGGGGCAGCGGGAGCTTGATCCTCTGCGGCCGCGGCTTTCCCTTGCCGTTCTCCGGAGGGATGCGGATATCGACCACCTCTTCCAGCTCCCCGGCGGCGTTGATGTTCAGCGCGTAGGCGATGCCGGCGTCGCCCCAGCCGGGACGGGGCAGCTTCCCTTGCGCGGCCAGATCCTCGTAATGCTCCACAAGTGCCTGCAAGATCATCCGATCACCTCCCCGCTGTCCCGGGTGGGGACCTCCATTACCCCGTCCCGCAGCGTGGCACGGAAGAAGAGCGGCACGAAGTTCTCCGGGTCGGAGTAATCCAGGTCCCAGAGCATGTACCCCAGATCCCGCACCCCTTTCAGTTCCTCCGGGCAGGGAGGCGGCGTTTCGCATGCCCGGAACTGCGCCGGGAACTCCCGGCAGCCGAAATAGGGCTGGCTATAGAACTGTCCCCGCCGGATCCGGCGCTGGATGATGTCCTGAAACTTGCCAGCGTTATCGCTGGGCGCGGCGCGCTCGGTGAGCTCGAAATGGGCGTCGATGACATAATGCACATCCCGCAGCAGCAGGGCCGCCCGCTGCTGGATGTCCTGCGAGGTGGCCAGATACAGCTCCCCGGCGCCCCGTTCCATCGCCGTCCGGACAACTCGGGAGCTGATGGTGGACTTCACCTCATTGCGGCGTAGGTTGGTAAAGCGGATGGGAGCGCAGACATGGATGCGATCAATGACCCACCGCAAGCCCGGATGCCAGTACACGCTTTCCAGCAATCCCCGAGCAGCGGAGGGTGTCATCACATCATAGCTAACCCTTTCCGTCTTCATCTCCGGGCGATTGAAGGAGGCGTAATCTCCCCAGACCTCCAATGAAGTCGCCATGACGTTCACTCCTTTCGTAGTGTTTTCTGATTAAAATTTGGATTCATTTCTTATACTTATTCTGCCGTCTTGTTCCTGTATCGTCAAATAAACATACCTTTTCCCGCTTCCGCTTTCAGTGCCAGCCCCACTGTGCTATCATACAGCGACAGATTTGCCAGCACTGCGCTCCCATCCTCCAGCACCTCCAGATCTCCCGTCTGATTCAGGGCATCAAAGTGCTCCGGATAGACGGACACGCCATACAAGCCCAGCACACGGAACAGTGCACGGCTGCGTTCGCCGGAACGGAGACGTTGAACCAGTTCTTCTCCCTGCCCCAGTGGGATATACACGGTCCGGGTATCGCTGTCGATCAAGTGGAATTGCGCCGCGATCTGCTGGAAGGGCATGTACTTCTCCTCCATCTTGGCAAGAATATGCCTGTGGTCCAGTTCCTCCGGACCTTTTAAGTCCAGCAACTCCTGAAAATAGCAGCGAATGGCCCCCGAGCTGTCAGGACGCTCATGCCGGTTCAGTGCTTTTCTTCCGGCGTTCACCGGTATTTCAAACAGTGCGGGCGGCGGGGTTTCTCCCTGGAAGATGGTGACGACGCTCTCTTGGGCAGAGCGCTTTCCCTCTCGGTTGCATCGTCCCGCCGCCTGGAGGATGGAATCCAAACCTGTCTCCTCCCGGAATACCGCCGGAAAATCCACATCTACGCCGGCCTCGATCAGCGAGGTCGATATCACTCTGCAGGGCAAACCGTTCTGCAACCGGGCCCGTATTTCACTCAAAACGGCTTTTCGGTGCGCGGAGAACATCAGCGTGGACAGGTGGAAGGCTTCCTCCGTCTCCAACAAACGATAGATCTCTTGCGCGCTCTTTCGGCTATTCACGATGCACAGCACCTGCTTTTGTCCGCCAATGCGCTCCACCACAGCCTCTCTGGACAGCTTCCCCTCCCGTCGGAAGGTGACGCGCCGGAAGATCTCCTGGTGAAAATCCTTCTGAGGGCACAACTCCACGGCTGGACGCTCCGGCAGAAACTCGCGGAAGATGCCGTCCAGCGCAGGCTGTGTGGCCGTGCAAAGTACGGCAGAGGCGCCATAGGACCGGATCAGCTGCGCAATCGCAAAGACGCAGGGGCGAAGATAGGGAATGGGTAGCATCTGTGCCTCGTCAAAGATGATTACGCTTTGGGCTAGATTGTGCAGCTTGCGGCATTGGGAAGATCGATTGGCAAAAAGCGACTCAAAAAACTGCACCGCCGTCGTCACGACCACCGGCATGTCCCAGTTCTCAGCAGCCTTGGTCAGCCGGATATTCTCCGGCCGCGCTTCCTCCGAGAGATCGACTTGCACGCCCGAGTGGTGTTCCAGCACGTTTTCCTCCCCCAGAATGTCCCGAAAGACCTGGGCGTTCTGCTCGATGATGGAGGTGTAAGGGATCACGTAGATGACGCGGCGCAGGCCGTGGGCACGAGCGTGGCACAGCGCGAAGGCGAGGGAGGCCACGGTCTTGCCGCCCCCCGTGGGGACGGTGAGGGTGAATAGCCCCGGAGACTGGCGCTCGCCCTGCTCCATGCAGCGCGCCAGCATCGCGCAGCGCTGCTCATTGAGCGGAGTCTTGGGCGGGAACCAGCCGAAGACATAGGCCCGGAGCTTTTCCTCCAGCACGGCCATCGAGTCCCTGCCGCGCTCGCGCGCTTCACCCGACATGAACGCCTCGGTGTCCAGAAAATCCGCGTCCACCAGGCAGGAGTAGAGCATCCGGGTGAAAAACATCTCCTCGGCCCCGCTGGAAAACTCGGGACTGCGGGCTGCGGGCAGCTGGATTTCGTACTGCCACGCATCGTAAGGCTCCAGCTTCTCCAGCAGGGCCTTCTGGATGCGGCCGAAAAACGTGCTTTCTTCCCAGTGGTCGGTCTGGCTGCCGCCGTCGGGCAGGCCGCCGTGGTGGCCCAGCACGGCAAAGGCCGCGCTGCTCTGGTCCAGTCTGCAGCACTCCAGGGCTCCCGCCGTGGAATGATCCACGCGCTGCGCGGAGCCTCGGATACGGTGCTGGAATGCGGCGGAATACTTCCCCAGGTCGTGGGCCAATCCGGCGAGGCGGCCCTGGTCCTCCGCGCCAAAGGCTGCGGCGAATTCAGCACACAATTCCGCCGTGCCCGTCAGGTGCTCTCGCACCGTCTGCTCCCTACCGTCCTCCGCTCTGTGGGCGAGAAATCGCTGATTTTCCATTCGAGTTGGCCCCTTTCACACGATCGCCTAGCAGCCTGCACGCAACAAAATTTGTACTTTTCGTCTCAAACAGTTTACCAAAAAAATACAAAAGTCGCAATATTTTTATTTAAAATGAGTAAAAAAAGTGGCAGTTCCCCAGTGTTTAAAAACACGTAAGGAATTGCCGCTTTGGATGGGGCTAGTCCAATATGCCGTGGATGGGGTTATTGGCCATGGGCGCGCTGCGCTCATAGTGGGTGGTCAGCTCGATGTAGCGATTCTGCTCGCTGGCCTTCTCAAAGCCCGTCATGATTTCCAGCGCGTGCAGCGTCTGCTTGTAGGACGCGCGGAAGTCACGGCCGTCGGTCAGCGCCTTGGCCATATCCGCCAGGCCCAATGCGCGGCTGTTCTCCTTGTAATCGAACAGCAGCGGCATGTCCATCAACTCGCCCTGCTCGGGACGCAGCAGCTTGATCGGGCCGCCGAAGGTATTGGGGTCAGGGCAGATCAGCGTGCCCTTGGTGCCGTAGATCTCCAGACGCGCCTGGCCCTGATTGTAGACGTCAAAGGTGGTAAAGATGGTGCCCACCGCGCCGCAGTCAAAGTCCAGTATGCCCGTCACATAGGTGGGTACATCCACGGAAATATCGGTGCCGCGCTTGGGCGCGCTGGTGATGGTGCGGTGCTCAAAGGTGCGCTTGGTACGCCCCATCAGTCCCTTGACGCCGCCCAGCAGGTTGATCAACGCCGTCACATAGTAGGGGCCCATGTCCAGCATCGGGCCGCCACCGCGCTTGTAGTAGAACTCGGGGTCGGGATGCCAGCCCTCGTGGCCACGGCAGATCATGAACGCCGCGCAGCCCACCGGATCCCCAATAAAGCCATCGTCGATCAGCTTGCGGCAGGTCTGTATGCCCGCGCCCAGGAAGGTATCAGGCGCGCCGCCCAGCATCAGGCCCTTGCTCTGGGCCAGCTCCACCAGTTCCTTGCCCAGCTCAAAGGTAGCCGCCAGCGGCTTTTCGGAGTAGACGTGCTTGCCGGCCTCCAGCGCGGGACGGGTGACGCCGTAGTGCTCGTCGGGCCGGGTCAGGTTGAGTATGATGTCCACCTGCGGGTCGTTGAAGGCCCCATACATGTCGGCATAGACGTGCGGCACATGCCACTTTTCTGCGGCCTTTTCCGCCTTTTCGCGCACCAGATCGCACACGCCCACCAACTCGATTTCGTGGAAGGTCTCGGTGATATTTTTCAGATAGATGCCGCTGATGTCACCCGTGCCGATCATCGCGATCTTGACAGTCTTCATGGCTTTATCTCCTTTTTGCGCGCTTTAGTACATTTTAGCGGTGTTTTCAAACCGCGCCGTGGTCAGCCCGTGCTGGACGGCATACTCTTTGCCCTGCGCCGCCCATAACATGCCGCGCTCCATCAGCTTTTCGGCGTTGGGCGACTTTTCAAATACGTCGTCATGATGCCCCAGCGAGTTGTAAAACACGCGGCCGTTGCCCCAGAACTTGGTCCATGCAACCGGCATATCCACCGGTTTATTGGAGATGTGGTAGTACGGCACGATGGGGAAGCGCGTGGTGGCCAGCACCTCAATGGAGGGGTCCACGTGCAGATAGTAGTGCTCGGAGCAGACGGGGAAGTCCTCCAGCCCCTCCACGATGGGCGAGGAACCGTGGCGGATGTTGACGGTGTACTCGATGCCGTCTCCGCCGGGATGGGATACCCACTGCCCGCCGGTGATGAACTGCCACTCCGTATCGTTGCGGAAGGAGTCGCACATGCCGCCGTGGCAGCCGGCCAGGCCCACGCCCGCGCCCACTGCCTTGGACACGTTCTGCACATATTCATGCTTAATTTCACCCATCGTCCAACAGGCGACGATCAGATCCAGCTTTTTGAGCGCCTCGCCGTCCGCCAGCACATCCAAAGTATCGGAAATCTCGCAGGAATACCCATGCTTTTCCATCAGACGCGCAAAGCGCTTGGAGGTCAGCTGCGGCTCGTGGCCGTCCCAGCCGCCCTGCACAATCAAAACCTTTTTTTCGGTCATTCCAAAACCCTCCCTTGTATTTTGTTTGTCGTCGGATTCTGCTTGTAGGATAGCACAGTCTGTGTTAAAATTCCTGTCAGAAACGCAATATCAAGTTCTCATTTATTGCGGTATGCCGGAGGCCGACATGTTCGTTCAGTATGAAAACCGCGCCTTCCCCTACAGCGCCAGCGTCAGCGACGACCTGACCTTTCTGCTCCATCTGCACCGCCAGGCCGAGCTGATCTACGTCTTGGACGGTCAGATCGAAATGACGGTGGACGCCCACACCCATCTGCTGCGCGGGGGCGAGCTGGGTGTCGCCTTTCCCAACTGCGCCCACAGCTACCTGACGCGCGCCCACAGCCGCGTTGTGATGGTGATCTTTGACGCTTCCTACGCAGGCGACTGCGCGGGGGCGCTGCTCACCCAGCGCGCCGTGTTCCCCTACCTATCCGCCCCGGATATTGATGAAGACGTGCGCTACCTCGCCCCCAAGCTGACGCGTCCCATGGACACGCGCCTGCTCAAGGGCTACCTGCAGGTGATCTGCGCGCGGTTATTCGAGCGTCTGCGCCTGGAACCGCGCCGCGCCGCGGACGATGCCGACTGGACACATCGCGCGCTGATGTATCTGAACGAGCATTTCACCGAGGAGCTCTCTCTTGACGCCTTGGCCCAGCATCTGAACATCAGCAAATTTCATCTCAGCCGCACCTTTCCCGAGAAAATTGGCTGCGGGCTGAACGCCTATTTGCGCTCTCTGCGCGCCGATCATGCTGCCCAGCTGCTCGCCTCCACCGATCTATCCATCACCCAGGCGGGCTTTGACAGCGGTTTTTCCTCCGTCTCCACCTTTTTTCGCGTGTTTCAGGCCCAGTATGGTCTTAGCCCGCGCGCCTATCGCTCCATGCGCCGCGCACAGGGTTCATAGGGCCGCCTGCGATCAATCCAACGCAAGTTCCGTCCGCGCGCACAGCCCGCCGCCTTCGCAGCAGACGCGCACCGGGCCCTCTTCCTTCTTCCGCACCACCAGCAGCAGCCTTCCGCGGTCGGCAACCGCTTCGCCGCGCGTGTAGTTGGTATCGCTCCTTGGATCCGCGCCGCCCAGTGCCGCGAATTCCGCGCCCTGCACCTGCACGCGCACGCGCGATGTGAAATCCGGCGCCACGCGCCCCTGTGCATCCACCGCCTCAATGTGCAGGAAGCGATATTCGCCGCCGTAGGAGGATTCCGCCGTCACGCGCAGCGCCTGCGCAGGGCCCGTAGTGCACAGGCTCGTCCTGCCCAGCTCCTCGCCCGCCTTACGGGATACCGCCGTCAGTTTCCCGGGGCGATAGACGATCTCCAGCTCCGTGCGATAGTCCTTCACATCGCCGTGCGCCACACTCCTGCCATTCAGCAGCAGTTCTACCTCGTCGCCGGCGCTGTATACCGTCACGCGGATGGGCTGGCCTTCGCATCCAGAAAAGTTCCAGCTTTCCATCAGGTCCGCCCAGCCCCAGGCCGACAGCGTCTCTTTCTGCCCAAAGTGCGCGGGATGCTGCACCGAAAGATACGGCTGTACCCGTCCAGACCATACGAAGTCCCGGTAGTGCGACTGCGGCCGCTTGTCCCCGCAGATGTCGATGTCGCCGCAGTTGGCGATGTGCCAAGGAAAGCCCGCGGTGCCGCCCTGCGCCTGCTGCGCGCCGAATGCACTGCGCCCCAGGCCGGATTCGCCCAGATAATCCCACGCCGTCCACACAAAGTCACCGATGATCTGCGAATTGCGCAGCACCGCCTCCCAATTCTCCTTTGCCTGCATGGGAAAGGACTCCGTGCCGCACATCACGCGCTGCGGGAAGAGCGCGCCGTCCTTTTCGTAGCGTTCCAGCAGGTAGTTGTAGCCCACCACGTCCAGCGCCGATGCAAAATCCTCCGAGCGCACCGCCCAGAAGTCCTTGCCTTCGCCCACTGATTTTGCCGAGTTGAGCGCCAGCTCCGCCATATCGCTGTCCTCAAAGAAGTTGCACAGCGCGTTGGTCACGGGCCGCGTACCGTCCAGCCCACGAACAAAGTCCGCCAACCGGTGCGACCAGGCCGCGCCGTCCGATGCGCCGCTGCGCTCATAGATCTCATTTCCCGTGGACCATAGAATGACGCTGGGGTGGTTGCGGTCGCGCATAACCATCGCCGTCAGCTCTTCTCGCCATTCGTCCTCGAAAAACAGGTGCTCATCGTAGGGACGCTTGCCTTCGCGCCAGGCGTCGAACGCCTCGTCCATCACGTACAAACCCAATTCATCGCAGGCGTCCAGCAGGGCGGTGGAGGGGGGATTATGAGCGCAGCGGATGGCATTGAACCCAGCCTCCTTGAGCCTCGTCACCCTGCGCCGCTCGATTTCCGGTGCGCTGACTGCTCCCAGCGGCCCGTTATCATGGTGCACACAGCCGCCGCGCAGCTTGACCGTCTCGCCATTGACGCACAAACCGTGCCGCGCGTCCACCGCAATGACGCGCAGCCCTACACGCGTGCGCACTTCATCGCGCACGCTGCCCTCGAACGACACCCTGGTCACCAGTGTGTAAAGCCAGGGCTGTTCCGCCGTCCACAGGCGCGCATCGGGCACGATCAGCTCGCCGTCTCCGCCGCACGCAACGATTTCCCCTTCTGGGTCGAGCAGCTCATGCGTCACGCTGCCGCCCTTTCCCAGACACTCCGTGTGCACGCACAGCACCGCCCTGCCCGCCCGTGCCTCCTTGGTCCATACATATATGCCATGAGGCGCCACACAGGGCTGGGACGCAGTGAGCAGCTCTACGCCGCGATACAGCCCTGCGCCCGTATACCAGCGCGAGGCGGGCAGCATCGCGCAGCTGGTGGTAATGTGGATCAGGTTTTCTCCCTCATGCACCCTGTCCGTCAGTTCCACCAGAAAGGGGGAATACCCGCCCTTGTGCTGGGCGACCAGCTGCCGATTCACGCGCACTTCGCTGAGTCGGTACGCGCCGTCGATGGACAGAAATACCGTGCCCTCCGCCTCCTCGCGCGTCAGCGTCACCGTCTTCTGATATTGTCCAAATCCGCCGGGATACCATCCCTCCGCCTGATCTCCCATACTCTTTGGATCGCGGTCAAACGCGATGCGGAAATCGTGCGGCAAGTCGACGCACTGCGCCTGCTGCTCATCCAACCGGCGCGACACCCACTGCGGCGCCCGATCCGCCAGAAACAGCCACTGCTCATTGATGGATCGCCTTTTCATACACTGTCCACTCCCTTGTTTTTCTCATAAGTGATTAATTTTCACCGAAGAACAGCATCTGCAGCAGGGAGGG
>DKYK01000003.1 GCA_002492415.1 Christensenella sp. UBA7102 | reverse complement strand
GGCGGTCAATTACTAGAATTGACCGCATTTTCTTTGCCTATACGTCCAATCACGCGAAAGCGAGGCGTTTAATTATGTATGAAGCAACGCTTTGGGGCATTCCCGTGTTCATCGACGCGCAGCCCGGGCTGTTTTCGCCCTCTGGCGCAGATGCTGGCACACGGGCGATGGCGTCCTGCGTCCATCTTGCTCCGGGGCAGCGGCTGTTGGACCTTGGCTGCGGCGCTGGTTTGGTGGGCATCGCGGCTGCAAAACTCCTGGGTGAAGAGAGCGTGTGGCTGACGGATGTCGATCCGCTGGCTGTGCGCTATGCCCGGGAAAATGCGGCGCGAAACGATGTGCCCGGCGTGCACATCGTCTGCGGAGATGCGCTGGATGCCGTGAACGCTACGGACTTTGACTGGATCCTTTCCAATCCGCCCTATCACGCAGACTTTTCCGTTGCAAAAAAATTTATTGAAAAGGGCTTCAATCGTCTCAAAGTCGGCGGGAAACTGGTCATGGTAGTTAAGCGTGAGCTGTGGTACCGCAAAAAACTGACCGCAATCTTTGGCGGCGTGCACGCTGAGCAGCTGGATGGATACATTGTGTTCACTGCGCAAAAGCGCGATGCACATTACGCCCCCAAAAAGCCCAAGGCCGCCAAAACCCCGCCGCAGCCGCAAAAAAAGAGAAGAAAGCCATAGCCCAGCTTTCTTCTCTTTTTTCATTCAATCGCGTCTCGGGATGCGGGCTGCAATTCACCGCAGTTTTTATTTCCGCACAGGGTTGTACGCTTCGCCAAAGGTTTCCACCGTAACTTCCTCCATCACAGGATAGTCCAGCGGACGATCCATGTAGTTGGTGGGCAGCGCAGCAATGCGATCCACCGCCTCGATACCCTCGATCACCTTGCCGAAGGCTGCGTACTGGCCATCGAGATGGGGCGCATCAGCGTGCATGATGAAGAACTGAGAACCGGCAGAATTGGGCATCTGCGTGCGCGCCATGGAGATGACGCCGCGGGTATGCTTGAGCGGGTTGATCACGCCGTTGGCGCGGAACTCGCCCTGAATGGTGAACCCAGGGCCGCCCATGCCCGTGCCCTCCGGGTCACCGCCCTGGATCATAAATCCGGGGATCACACGGTGAAAGCCCACACCATCGTAGAAGCCGTCCTGGCAAAGCTTGACAAAGGACGCAACAGTGTTGGGCGCGCTCTCGGGATACAGCTCAATCTTCATGACGTCGCCGTTTTTCATTTTGATGGTGACAATAGGATTCATAGCAGTCTACCTCCAGAACAGAATCTACTATATATTATAGCAGATTGCGCGCAAGCAGAAAAGCCCCGGAGGACACGAGATTTCTGCTCCTCTCTCTGGCCGGCTCAGTCGAATGCTTCGCAGAGGCATGGCGTGTTCCATACTTTTACAATATTTTTCTTCTCACCGCCCCTGCATTCTGAACGCACCGTGCTGCAAAAGGTCGCGCTTGAATGCTTTGTGAACTCCTGTTATAATCAATACAAATCCGAACATAAAGGAGCACTTCGCCATGCGCGAGTTTTCGATCCAATCCCGCGATGCGGGCAAGCGTCTCGACCGCTGGCTCTCCCAGGAGCTGCCCGCGCTGCCCATGGGCCTGATGCAGAAATTTATCCGTCTCAAACGCGTCAAGATCAATGGAAAGGCTGCGCAGCGCGACGCCCGCCTGGCAGAAGGTGACGTGCTGCAGCTGTACCTCAACGACGAGTACTTTGAAAAGCCCCGAAGCATCGACCCCTTTTTGTCAAAGCTGCACCCAAGGCTCTCCATCGTTTTCGAAAACGAACATGTACTGCTTGTAGACAAGCGCCCTGGCCTGATCACCCACCCCGACGAGCATGAAAAAGTCAATACGTTGCTCACCCACGCGCGCGCTTATCTATACCAGAAAGGGGAATACGATTCCATGATGCCGGGTGCGTTTGCGCCGGCGCTCTGCAACCGGATCGACCGCTTCACTGGCGGCATCGTGATTCTGGCCAAGACCGAACAGGCGATGCATATACTCAATCGCAAGATCCGCGAGCGCGAAGTTGAAAAGCGCTATCTGTGCATCGTTCACGGCAGGGTCAATCCGCCGTCGGGCTTGCTGGACAACGCCATTCTCAAGCAGCAGGGGCAAAAGCGCGTCACCGTGCTGGATCATGATGTTTCCGACGCACAGCGCGCGCAGACTCGCTATCGCACGCTCGCCTGCAGGGACGGTCTGAGCCTGATGGAGTGCGAGCTGCTGACGGGCCGCACGCATCAGATCCGCGCACAGTTCGCACACCTGCGCCATCCTTTGTTGGGTGACAATCAGTACGGCGACCCACGCCTGGACAAACGCTATCATCGCCACTACCAGGCGCTGTACGCATATCGCCTCGATTTCCGCTTCACCTCGGATGCCGGCGTGCTCGCCCCGCTCAACGGCCGCTCCTGGCAGGTCAACGACGTGGCCTTTGTGCGCGAGTACTTCCCCGAGTTCGCCGCAGATCCCCTTCTCTCTCCCTCTAATCCTCAGTGAACGCCAAAAGGAGGCCCTTTTCATGAATGAACAGAAGATCACCCGCCGCAATCTCTGGATGTTTCCGCTCGGCACCGTCGGCCGCGACATGACGTATGCGCTATTTACCAACTTTCTGCTGACCTATGTACTCTTCACCCGTCAGTTGACCGCCGTGCAGCTGAGCGCCATCACCGCCATCATGGTTGCCGCGCGCGTCTTTGACGCACTGAACGATCCCATCATGGGCAACGTCATTGAGCGCACGCACACGCGCTTTGGCAAGTTCAAGCCCTGGCTGGTCATCGGCATTCTCTCCACCTCCGCAGTGGTCATTGCCACCTTCAACACCGCTTTGCAGGGCTGGCGCTTCATCGTTTTTTTCGGCGCAGTCTACTTTCTGCATTCCATCGCCTATACCATGCACGACATCTCCTATTGGGGCATGGTGGCCTCGCTCAGCTCCGATGCCGACGCGCGCAATCAATTCACCAGCCGCGCGACGCTGTTCGCGGGCATTGGCGGTGCACTGGCCTCCATGCTCATCCCCATGTTCACAACCGGCTCCCTGACGCTGGGCGGCAATGCTTCCGACGCCTATGGAGTCATTGCCGTCATCATCAGCATACTATCCCCGCTGTTCCTGTGTTTCACGGTATTTGGCGTCAAGGAAACTCCGGCCGCCGCCTCAGCACCCAAGGCCGTCGCGCCCATCAGCTTCAAGCGTATTTTATCCACCATACTGGGCAACGATCAGCTGCGCTGGATCGCGCTGGCCTTTCTGATCCATCAAATTGGCAACGGACTTGCCGCGGGTGGACTCGCCTCCACCTACGTCTATATGGACTTCGGCTACAGCGGCGGGCTGTACTCCGTCTTCAACACCGTGGGATTGCTGGCCACCGCCGTGCTGATGATTGCCTACCCGGCCCTCAGCCGCAGAATCTCCCGCAAGTCCATGATGCGCGCCATGCTGACCGTCTCCGCCGCGGGTTACACCGTCATGCTCGCCTGCGGCCTGCTGCTGCCCGACGCGACGGCGCGCTTCTGGTCGGTCACCATCGGTTACATGTTCGCCAATTTCGGTCAGTACAGCTTTTACCTCATCATGATGATCTCCATCATCAACACCGTCGAATACAACGAATACCTGCATGGCACGCGTGACGAGGCCATCATCACTTCGCTGCGCCCCTTCCTGACGAAGCTGGGTTCGGCGCTGATCGTGGTTTTCACCTCGCTCTCCTACATCGTGCTGCGCGTCACCTCCTGCACCAATCAGATTTCTCAGTTGGAAATTGACGCCTCAACCGGGCTGATCTCCGAATCGCAAAAGCTGATTGCCATCAGCGACGTGCTGGCCGGCGTGCAAGCCTGGCAGACACACGGCCTGCTGCTGGTCATCACGCTGCTGCCCTTTGCGCTGATGCTGCTCTCCTACCTCATCTACCGCAGGCATTACAAGCTGGATGAGGGAGAGTATCAGCGCATTTGCAGCGCGCTTGAACAACGAAAGGGGGCCGCTGTATGAGCCTGGTCCGCATCGCGCTGCGTTTTGCGGCGCCCGTCCCTCATCTTGAAGCCTTTGAACGCTATCTGTTCGTCGGCCCCCATCCCGACGACATTGAGATTGGTGCGGGCGCTACCGTCTCCCGCCTGACGGCGCTGGGCAAGCACGTCGTCTTTCTCATCTGCACAGATGGCCGCTATGGCACAGAAAACATTGCGCTGTCCGGCGACGAGTTGATACGTACGCGCCATGCGGAAGCACTGCGCTCCGCGGCCCTGCTCGGCGTCACCGACGTGCGCTTTCTTGACCTTTCCGACGGCGGTTTTTATACCTCAGAGGCGCTTCTGTGCGGTATCGCGCAAGTCATCGGCGACGTGCAGCCTCAGGTGCTGTTCGCTCCGGATCCCTGCGTGCGCAGCGAGTGCCACACCGACCATCTGAATGTCGGTCAGGCCGTGCGCCGCCTGGCCTGTGCCGCACCTAACCCCGGCGTCATGTCAAGCTATGGCGCGCAGCCCGCCCCCGTGCAGGCACTGGCCTACTACATGACCGCCCGTCCCAACCGCTACGTCGCAACGCGCGGACACCTCTCCCGCCAGCTGGACGCCGTCTTTGCCTGCCACCTGAGTCAGTTTCCGCCAGATTGTGCTGCAGCCTGCAGCGTGCGTCTCTACCTTAAGCTTCGCGCCGCTGCTTTCGGCCTGCGTTCCCTCAAGGGCTGCGCCGAGGGCTTCCGCGTGCTAGGTTCCATACACATGCACTGTCTGCCCGAGGCGGAATGACGCCTCTTCTCCAACCGACAAAAAATAAAGGAGTGGATCCCATGGGCTTTCTCACCCGCATCGCAGACGCGCTCTTTGAGCACGAGTTGGACAGGATCTCAAGGCAGACGGACGAAAAGCAGAAGCGCGCGCTCCGTCTGACAGCCGACAAGCTCAAGGCGCTTCCCGACAAACAGAAGCTGCAGGCCGCCATTGCGCGCGCCGAGCAGAGGGTATGGGATTGCGAGGATATGGAAGCCGGTTTTGCGGGCCTATCCGACGCGCAAAAAGTGGTTTACACCGTAAACTCACTGGACAACGAGGTCGCAAACGGCGGCCTATGCCAGTTTCTATGCAACTCCAGCCGCATGGCCGCGCCCTTTGTCAGCGACAGTCTTGCCGCCATCGGCGCGCTGGAGCACAAGGCGCTCTTTGATGGCTTCATCCGTCAATGCGGCATCGATCTAAACGACCTCTCTTCGTTCGACTGCGATGATGAGGATGCATTCGTTGCCCAATGCGACCGCTTTCCCTTCGACGACTTTGACGACGCCCTGTACAAGCTCAAGCCCCTCAAGCTTTACCTCAAGCGGTATGTCAAAGCCCACCTGGACGCGCTCTAGCACCTCGCCCCGCCGCCCGGCGGGGCTTTTTTTCGAAATATAAAAATCGAGTGCACACAGCTTATGCTGTGCGCACTCGATCTGTAATAGCGGAACAGTATAGATATCACCAGTTACATACTCTGTCACACATCCCACTTATCTCCTTATAAACAGCATCATGCCGTACTTGTCTTTTCCGTTTTCGACAAACCCAAGGGACTTCCAAAAACGAATAGAATCTTCTTTCCCGCTGTTCAGCTCGTAGTATTTTGCTCCATCCGCTTTTGTATACCGCTCAAAGGCTTCAAAGCAATGATGACCTGTTCCATTCCCTCGAAACCGTGGAAACACCCAATAATCCAAGATGAAGCATTTTCCATCTTCACTTTGATAGGTGCAGTATGAAGCGGCTCCGACGCGTTCGCTGCCTTGGCAGAAATAAATCAAATGATGTTTGTCTTTGCTGCGCTTCATATGTTTTTTCAGGATTTCTCGATACGCCTTCCCCGTGAAATACAGAATATCGTCCTTATCAGAGATGATACCGTCATCAACAAGGTACTTGATATGGATGTCCCAAAACTCAGTAATCTTTTCGACAGTAATTTCCTCAATGTTTATCATAAGTAATCTCCACGCACAATTCCGGTCTTTTGGTTAGTTTATTTGTTTATCAGAGTATATTTTCCTATCGAAAATAATTCATCCGCTATCTGTATGGTCTTTGCGAAATATAGGCTTGAATGTACGCTTTGGAGAGTCGCCGCAGCAGAATGCGCTTGCGGTAACTTTTGAAAAAAATCACCGCAAGCGATATGATGCTTGCGGTGACTTGGTGCGAGAAACAGGACTTGAACCTGCATGAAGGAACCTTCACTAGTACCTGAAACTAGCGC
>DKYK01000038.1:38215-141772 GCA_002492415.1 Christensenella sp. UBA7102 | reverse complement strand
CCTGGAGGACAACGTGCTCATCGCGGGCGGCGCGCGCACCGTGCTGGGCAGCTTCCGCGCCTTTTACCGCGATTCCGTCCATCGCTGGAGCACGCCCCGCAGGGAGGACGTCGAGGGCTGCGCCGTCGCCGCCATCGATCCCTTCTTCGGCACGGAAACCGAGCTTGCCGCGCAGCTGTGCCGCGAGCTTCACAAGCCCTACGTCACCATCGACTGCGCCTGGGACAGCGACCTGCACCGCGGCAGCGCCATCAATGTCGTCAGCGACGAGTTTTATCGCGAGCACTTTTCGCAGGACGAGCGCGACGAGGTGCTGCGCCGCTACATGGATGCCTCGGACGGCCTGACCATCTTCACCCTCGGCTCCCGCGATATTCGCTTCGGCCGCCGGGGCGGCCAGATCCGTTCCTTTCAGCCCTATTCCGTGCCCGTGCGCTCCACGCTTGGCGCGGGCGATACCTTCAAGGCGGGCTGCGCTTATGCGCTATGGGCAGGCATGGACGATGTGTCCACCGTGCGCTTTGCCGCCGCCTGCGCTGGCATCGCCTGCACGCGTTTCCCGCTGCCCTTAAATCCCCCGCAGCTTGCCGAGGTGCTGACGCTGATGGCCACCCGCTGATCCCATTTTTACCGAAAGGAAGGTTCCAATCATGCAGAAACTCATCGAAGAGTTCAAAACCTATCTTCATAAGATGCACGCCTACGAGCATGCGTTGGGCGTGATGACCTATGACTTTGAGACCGCCATGCCCAAGGGCGCGGCGGAGGACTTTGCCAAGACCATGGGGATACTGGGCGAGGAATACTACCGTCTGCAGACCGCCCCCGAATTCAAAGCCATGATTAAGGCGCTGGACGAGCGCAAGGGCGAACTGGACCTGGTCACCCGCCGCGAGGTGGAGGTGCTTTCTGAGGACATCGCCCGCACCGACTGTATTCCCCTGCAGGAGTATGTGGACTATCAGATGGAGCAGTCCCTCGCTTCCAGCGTCTGGCACGAAGCCAAGGTCAACAACGACTATGCCGCCTTCAAGCCCCACTTGGAAAAGCTCATTGAGTACAACCGCCGCTTTGCGCTCTACTATGCCCCGGATAAGGATCCTTACGACACCATGCTGGATCAGTACGAGAAGGGCATGACCCGGTCCATGCTCGACGACTACTTTACCCGCCTGCGCCGCGACCTGCTGCCGCTGGTGGAAAAGACCTCCGCGCGGCGCGATGCCATCGACGATGGATTCCTGTTCCGGAACTATCCCCTGGAGGGCCAGCGCGCGCTGTCGGATGCCATCATGCAGGTGATGTGCATAGACCGCAGGCACTGCTCCATCGGCGAGGTCGAGCATCCCTTTACCACCGAGTTCAACAAGCACGACGTGCGCATCACCACTCATTACTACGAAAACGCCGTGGCCAGCTCCTTCTACTCCGTGGTGCACGAGGGCGGTCACGCGCTCTACGAGCTGCATACCGGCGACGAGCTGATCGGCTCTCCGCTGGCCACTGGCACCTCCATGGGCGTGCATGAGTCCCAGAGTCGCCTCTTTGAGAACATCATCGGCCGCAGCGAAGGCTTCACCGCCCACGTATTCCCAACGATGCGGCGGCTCTTCCCGGAGCAGCTCAGCGGCGTCACCGCGCGGGACTTCTATCGCGCCGTCAACAAGAGCGTGCCCTCCCTGGTGCGCACCGAGGCGGATGAGTTGACGTATTCCTTCCACATCATGATCCGCTACGAGCTGGAAAAGCAGCTCATCGCGGGCACGCTGTCCGTAGATGCGCTGCCCAGGGCCTGGAACGCGCTGTACAAGGAGTACCTCGGCGTGGACGTGCCCGACGATACCCACGGCGTGCTGCAGGACAGCCACTGGTCGGGCGGCAGCTTCGGCTACTTCCCCTCCTATTCTATCGGCTCAGCCTACGGCGCGCAGTTCATGCACGCGATGCGCAAGGACCTGGACGTGGATGCGCTGGTGGCGGCGGGCGATCTTGCGCCCATCATCGATTGGCTCACGGAGAAGATCTATCGCTTCGGCCGCATCAAGAACCCGGAGCAGCTGCTGATGGATGTCTGCGGCGAGCCCTTTGATCCGAAGTATTACGTGGATTACCTCACCGATAAGTTTACCGCCATCTACGGCCTATGAGGAGGTTGAGCGGCATGAAAACCTTTGACATTCGAGACTTTGGCGCGGCGGAGGGCATGCTGTGCACCGAAGCCATCCAGCGCGCCATCGATGCGGCGTGGGATGCGGGCGGGGAGACTGTGGTCATCCCCCGCGGCCGGTACGTCACCGGCACGCTGGACCTGCGCGGCGTTTCCCTGTGCCTGGAAAAGGGCGCTGCGCTGTGCGGCTCGCCCGATTATGCCGATTACTGCCCCATCGGCTATGACCACAACGAGATGGGGTAGGTGCACTCGCTGATCTATTCCATGGAAAGCGACGATGTGCACATCTACGGCCAGGGTACCATCGACATGAACGGTCACAGCTTCTACGACATGGACAAGCGCGCCATCCCGTCCTATGCGCAGGTGGAGCTGACCCCCGAACAGGTCGCTGAGTGCACCGCCACTTACCAGAACCGCCCCAATCAGCCCATGTTTTTCCTGCGCTGCCGCCATGTGCGCATTGAGGGCATTCGCATTGTGGACGCGCCCTGCTGAACCATGGCGTTTGTGGAATGCGAGGACGTGCGCGTGCTGGATCTGACCATTGACAACGATTTACGCATCCCCAACAACGACGGCATGCACTTCTGCTCCTGCAAAGGCGTGGTGGTGCGCGGCTGCAACATCTCCGCCGGGGACGACTGCATTGCGCTGTCCTGCATCACCGATTGGGACAAGCCCTGCCAGGACGTCGTGATCTCCGACTGTGTGCTGCGTTCCTGTTCCAAGGCCATTGTCGTCGGCTATATGCACTCCATCGTGCGGAATGTATCGGTGAGCAACTGCGTGGTGCGGGAGAGCAACCGTGCCTTCTGCATCATGTCCAGCACCGACGGACTGGTGGAGAATGTCACCGTATCCAATATGCGGCTGGACACCCGCGTCCGCGCCGGAAATTGGCGGGGAAACGGCGAGCCCGTGTGCGTGATGGGCACCTTCCACAACCTGAGCAGGTATCGCGATTCCATTCCACAGCGAGAAAAGCACGCCTGCGTGCGCAATTTGCTGTTTCAGAACCTGTGCTGCACAGGCGAGAATGCCATCGCCGTGGTGGGCGAGGGAGACAGCGTGGAGAACGTGCATTTCGACCACCTGACCATGCAACTCAAAGACAGCGAAAACCTGTGCGTCAAGGGCCGTGTGATTGACATCAGCCCCGCTCCCAATGACGCTTTTCTGCCCGACGAGCCCACTTGGCTCTATCTGCGCGGTGTAAAGGACGTCACCGTGAGCAATGCGTTTGTCGCGCCTTTCCACGGGAAAAAGCCTGTCGCGCACGCCGAAAACGTCCGAAACGTGTGCTTTTAAGCGCGCAAAACGGCATCAAAAAAGAGGGCCTTGGCCCTCTTTTTTGATGCCGTTTCAGTTGTTTTCAACGGGAGAAATGCGCCCCGAATACCATCCGATGATGCCGTTTTTCTTGACATACCAGCCCTGTGAAAGGCGCTGCGGGTGCAGCAAAGACAGCGTGTCGCCTGGCGAAACAGGCAGAATATGCGTGGAAAAATCCAGAAAGCGGGCGGGCGCCGCGCGCTCATAGAGGAAGCGTTCGGGGATGGAAAGCAGCCGCCCGGTGGCGCGGTGGCGCACCTGAATCAGCCCGTTTTGCTCCGATAAAATGTCGCATTCCAAGTCGGGCCAGTGCAGATAGAAGGGATTGCCGCCCTCCTGCTGGGCGTCCAGCGCGGCGTATTTCGGGAAGGAATCTACCGATGTAAAGACCGCGTCCCGACTGGAGACATCAGGGAAAATCAGCGCGTTGAGCTGTCCTTCCTCTTTCACTGCATTGCCGCCATCGATGGAAAATACATTGCGTTTGCGGTCCAAAATGGGATTGAAGCAAGCGATCTTGTTGCTGTAGAGCGCTGCCGGCCAATGTCCCACAACCACGGTTTTGTTAAAATGTACGTCCTGCGCGGCAAATGCATCAGCCTTGATACAGTCGGAGAGCGGATGGGTCTGCAGCGCATCCAGATCCTCCGTGGGCAGCGCGGCGTGCACAAAGATGTGATTCGGCGCATCAATTGCGGCCGGAAGCGAGCGCAAAAACGCCAGTTCCGGCGCAAAATGTGCGTTGATGGCGCGCATGTAGGGCAGCATATCCGCATGCCCAGTTCGCGCAGCATGTCCAGGTACAGGCTGTTGCCCCAGGTATCGCGGCGGAAGGCCACGAAGTTGGCAAAGCGCGCCTGCGTTTCGGGCGATTCATCCGCGACAAGACGCAGATTGGTGACATCCACATTGCCGATTACGGCATGTACTTCGACTTTTTGGCGCAAATCCATCACAAAGCGCAGCGTTTCCAGGCTTTGCGGGCCCTTTTCCGTCAAGTCGCCCACGAGGATGAGCAGGTCG
Organism: Christensenella sp. UBA7102; assembly: GCA_002492415.1. GTDB lineage: Bacteria > Bacillota > Clostridia > Christensenellales > UBA1750 > Spyradocola. The sequence continues at coordinate 137,244 of DKYK01000038.1, read as the reverse complement.
TCCGGGCGCAGAGCAACTTCGCGCAGCAGTGCTTTGAACAGAGAAAGGCTGCCGTGAATGTCGCTCACAGCGACGATGCGGCGGCCGGGATGCGGGGCGATGCGCTCAATGGTGACGTTCATGTGCGAACTCCTTTGTGCGTCAGAGTACTGAGAGATTTCTCGCTGCGCTCGAAATTAGCTGTGATCCCCCCTGCGTTTGTGGGGAAAGCGATGATACATCAGCGCCGCGACGCCCGCCAGCAGCGCAAAAACAAGCAACACTGCCAGCCAGAGCAGGTGATGGTAGCGCAAAAATGCAGAAATCCCATCGTAGGCGACCTCGGAATACAGGTCGCCCACAGTGGCGACGGACATATGTACGGGGAAAACCGAGGAGAGGATGCCCAACGTGAGCAGGCCGAGGGCGGAGAGCAGGCACAGGCACCAGCCGATGATGGGCAGGACGAGGGCAGGGCGGGGTGCGGCAGGAGCCGGGGAAGCAGGCGGGGGATCGTCCAGCAGGAGAGAGTCCGTGGTGACGGAAAACAGGCGGGCGAGCTGGATTACGTTCTCGGTATCGGGTACGGCGTCGCCCGTTTCCCACTTGGACAGGGCCTGGCGGGTGACGCCGATGCGCTCGGCCAGCTGCTCCTGCGTCATGCCGCCGCTGCGGCGGAGGGACTTGATTTTTTCGGAAAGCGTCATGCGTTTGTCACGCTCCTTTCCCAAGCAGCATAGCGCGGCGCCCATTATTTGTCCAGAAAGTCAAGCTTGCAGGGGCGCAACCAGAGTTGGCGGGGAGAGAAAAGGCCCGGCGGCGGTCAATTTCGAGCGCAGCGAGAAATCTCTCAGTACTCTGGAGCCAGGATGGCGCGTGCTCAGTCGTCCAGGTCGGGATGGTAGAGCTTGCGGCCGTCGAGCGCGCGGACACGGTCGGAGAAGGCGCCGCGGGGCGTGGTGAGCAGCGCCTCGTGCATCGCAAACATGCGGGCGTCCATCATGTCCAGCAGATGGAGCATTTGCGCCTCGGGGAAGAGCGGGGGCTTGGGAGAGCCGTATTCCGGCGTCTCGTGATGGGAGAGGATCATGTGCTGGATGAGCAGTACGGTTTCTCGGGACAGTTCCAGCTGTTCGCCGATCTGCGCGATGTGCGCAACGCCTTGCACGATGTGCCCCAACAGATTGCCTTCGCGGGTGTACTCGGTTGCGATGCCCAGCTCGCCCGAACCCAGTTCGTCGATTTTGCACAGGTCATGGGCGATGACGCCGCACAGCAGCAGGCTGCGGTCCAGGTAAGGGTAGATGGGCAGCAGCGCCTCGGCGGCGCGGAGCATGGTGGTGGTATGGTGCAGAAGACCGGATCGCTCGGCGTGGTGGAAGCTGACGGCCGCAGGCCAGTAGAGCAGCTTGGTCTTCTTTTCCACGAGCAGCGCCACGGCAAGGCGGGAAAACTCGCTCCGGGGCAGGCTCTGTGCGCAAGCGACCAGCTCGTCGTACATTTCCTGCGGCGGGCGGGGCGCGGTGGGCACCAGATCTTCCCAAGCGACTTCCTCCGGACGGGCGACGCGCATGCGATCGATGCGCATCTGCAATTTGCCGTTGAACTCGGTGATGACGGACTTGACGCGCACAGGGGCGTTGGCGGGCGGCACCGCCATATTTTCCTGCCAATTCCAGGCCTTGGCGTTCATCTCACCTGTAGCATCCATCACGGTCAAGTCCAGGTACAGCCCGCCGTTGGAGGATTTGCGCACATCCACCGTCTTGATGAGCAGCACGCCGTCGAGCTGGTCGTCCTTGCGGCGATAGGCCAGATTGATTTTTTCCATAAATTTTGTCCTTTCGCGTTTCCTAATGGGTTAACTCTATGATATAATATACCACAAAACTTGCCGCAGGACAAAGAGGAGTGAGTAAATAATGAAATATGTATTGGTTATCGGCGACGGTATGGCGGATTTTCCTGTAAAAGAGCTGGGGGATAGGACGCCGCTGGATGTCGCGCGCAAGCCCACCATTGACCGGTTGGCCGCAGACGGCATTGTGGCGGAGGTCAAGACCGTGCCGGACGGCGTGCCCGCAGGCTCGGATACCGCCATTCTTTCAATATTCGGCTATGACCCGCGCCGGGTGTACACCGGGCGCTCGCCGTTGGAGGCCGCGGGCTCGGGCGTCAAGATGAAGGCGGGAAACATCTCCTTCCGCTGCAACCTGGCCGCTATCACCGAAGAGGGGGAGGATTACCGCGCGCAGACCATGCTCTCTCACTCGGGCGGCGCCATCGACGGGCAAGAGGCGATGCGGCTGATGAACGACCTGATCGCCACGCCGGCATTCGCGGCAATATTGGAAAAATACGGAATGAGCTTTACCGTCAACCCCTCTTACCGGCACATTGCGGTGCTGGAGACCGGCAGCGACAGGGTGGAGACCACTCCGCCGCACGACATTCTGACCCAGCCCATCGCGGAGCATCTGCCCAAGGGCGAGGGCGCGGATATGCTCTATGAGATCATGGCGGCGTCCTGGGCTGTGCTCAAAAAGCACCCCATCAACGAAGCGCGGCGGCAGGCAGGTAAGATGCCGGCCAACTCGCTGTGGTTCTGGGGACAGGGCAGCGCGGTGCAGCTGAACAGCTTTCAGGAAAAGTATGGCCGCTACGGCGACGCGATTACGGCGGTGCCGCTGGTGGCGGGCATTGCGGAGCTGGCGGGATTGAAGCACACCCCGGTGGCGGGTGCGACGGGCGAGATCGACACCAACTACGCGGGCAAGGTGCACACGGCGCTTGCGGCGCTGCAGCACGATGACTTTGCGGCCATCCACGTCGAGGCGCCCGACGAGTGCGGACACGCGGGCAACGCGCAGGAGAAGGTGCGCGCCATCGAGCTGCTGGACAGCGAGGTGTTCGTGCCGCTGCTGGAGGGTCTGGAGGCGCTGGGCGAGCGCTACCGCATCCTGTTCCTGTCCGACCACTATACGCCCATCGTCACGCGCACGCACGACGGCACGCCGGTGCCCTACCTGCTTTACGACAGCGGGGTCAAGACGGGACGCGGACTGCCCTACTGCGAGAAGTCCGCTGCAGCGATGAACGATCGCATGGAGGAGGGCACGGACCTGATGCCGCTGCTCTTCGGGCTATGAGAACGCTGTATGTGACAGATCTGGACGGCACGCTGCTGGGGCGGGACGGTCGGGTTTCGGAACGCACATTGCGGGCGATGGACGCGTTGTGGGCGCATGGCGTGTGCATATCGCCGGTGACCAGCCGGTCCTATTCCGCCATTGAGGTGCTGCGGGGCGCGCGGTTTTGCGCGCCCTGGTGCCTTTTGGGCGGCGCGCGGCTGTACGACGCGCAGGCGCGCAGGGTGCTGAGCGAGCAGACCTATGACGTGCGGGATGCGGTGTTCATACTGGACGCGATGAAGGCGCGCGGGCTGACGCCCTTTCTGTATGCGCAGGACGAGAACGACGAGCAGCGCGTTTACTATGAAAGGGGCTCGGACGCGGCTGCGCTGGAATTCATTGCGCGGCAGCGGGCAAAGGGCGACGGGCGGTTCCGGCAGGTGGAGAGCTTTTCGGAGAAAATGGGGGAAAAACTGTTCATCGTGACGGTGCGCGGTGAGGAAAGCGTGCTGCGAGAACTGCGGGACGGGTTTTTGCGGCGAGGGCTGCATGCGTATCTTTATCATGCGGTGCGCTTGAGCGGAGCGTGTTCGCTGGAGACAGCGGCGGTGTCCAAGCGCGCGGGTGTGCAGAAGCTGAGGGCGCTGACGGGCGCGGAACGCGTGGTGGCGTTCGGTGACAATGGAAACGACGTGGGCATGTTTGAGGCGGCGGATGAGCGCGTCGCGGTGGACAACGCCACGCAGGAATTGAGAGCGCTGGCGGACCGTGTGATTGGACCGCATGATCAAGACAGCGTAGCGCGGGAAATCTGCAAAATGGAAGGAATCGAATGGAAGTTCTGACGGCGGTCGGGCTGGATGCGGGGAAACCGAACGCAGCGCGCGGCAGCTCTATCCGGGGAGGAGCGACGATGATCTGGTTGATCTGTGGGGCGACGCACACGGGAAAGACCGTGCTGGCCCAGCGCATATTGGAAGAGAAGCGGGTTCCGTACCTGAGCCTGGACCACCTGAAGATGGGGCTGATCCGCAGCGGAGGGACGGCGGTGACGCCGGTCAGCCCGCTGCGTGAGATCACGGACGCAGTGTGGCCCGTGGCGCGCGAGATGGCGCGGACCTGTCTGGAGAACGGGCAGTGCCTGACGGTGGAGGGCTGTTACATCCCGCCGGACTGGGAAAAGGACTTTTCGCAGCGGGAACGGCGGCAGATGCGCTGCGCGTGCCTGGCGCTGAGCGAGGAATACATTCGGAAGAATTGGACGGCGGTGCGGGCGCACGCGTGCGATGTGGAACAGCGGCAGGAGGGCGACGTGGACGCGGCGGCGCTGCTGCGGGAAAACCAATTCTTTCGCGAAAACTATGAGAATGTGTGCGTGATCCGCGAGAACTGGGCGGCGGAGACGGAAGCGCTGCTAAGGAGGATATTGTGAGGGAAGTTCTCATCATCGGTGGAGGCGCTGCGGGGCTGATGGCGGCGGTCGCTGCCAAGGAACAGAATGCCGCGGCGCGCGTGGTGCTGCTGGAGGCGGGGGCGCGCGTGGGCAAAAAGCTGCTCAGTACCGGAAACGGGCGGTGCAATCTGACCAATGTGGGTGCGCGGGCAGAGGACTATGCGTCGGCGGAGGTGGCGGAGGTATTGGCGCAGAACACGCCGCGACGCGTGATGGAGCGATTTGAGCGGATGGGTCTGGTCTGCAGACTGGAGGGGGAAGGGCGCGTCTACCCGGCGTCGGACGCGGCCTCCTCGGTGCTGGACGCGCTGCGGCTGACGGCGGCGCATTTAGGTGTGGAAGAAGTCGTTGGATTCTGCGCGGAGCAGGTGATGCGCGGGAAGAAGGGGTTTACCGTGCGGGCGCAGGATGAACGCTCGGCGCAAGGCGACCGGCTGATCCTCGCCTGCGGGGGACGGGCGGCGAGCCAATGCACCGGATATGCGCTGGCGGAGAAATTGGGCCACACGGTGACGCAGCTGCGCCCCGCGCTGCTGCCCGTCAAGACTGACGGCGCGGGGATCCGGGGACTGAACGGCGTGCGCTGCCGATGCGTGGCGACGCTGCTGTGCGACGGAAGGACCGTGCTGCGCGAGGAGGGCGAGGTGCTGTTCAAGGACTTCGGGCTGTCGGGCATTGCGGTGTTCCAGCTGACGCGGGCGATGGCGCGGCAGGAGGGGCAATTTGAGATCGAGCTGGATCTGCTGCCGCAAATGGGGGATGCGCAGGCGGAGGAACTGATCCTGCGGCGCGCGCAGGCGCTGAGCTGGCGCGGGAGCGAAGCCTTCCTGCTGGGGATGTTCCACAAGAACGTGAGCGCGAACCTGCTGAAGATGGCCGGCATCGGGCCGGGGCGCATGGAGGGAGTACCGGAAGCGCAGCTCAGAAAACTGGCGCGGCTGATGAAGCATTGGCGGCATGCGGTCACGGGGGTGCAGGGCTTCCAGAACGCGCAGGTAACGGTGGGCGGCGTGCCCATGAGCGAGGTGGACGGAAAAACGTTGGCCTCGTGCGTCTGCCCGGGTCTATACCTGGCGGGCGAAATACTGGACGTAGACGGGCCATGCGGGGGCTACAACCTGCAGTGGGCATGGGCGTCGGGTGCGGCAGCGGGAACATACGCGGCAAAGGAGTAGACGGGCGTGATACGGATCAACAACCTCAAGCTGTCCATTTCGGAGGGACAGGAGAAGCTTCGGGCGCTGGCGGCCAGGGCGCTGCGCATACGGGAGCAGGAAATCGGTTCGCTGCGCATTGTCAAGCGCTCTATTGACGCGCGCGATAAGCAGGACATACGGTATGTGTATGCGGTGAATGTGGCGGTAACGGGCGACGAGGCGGCGGTGCTGAACCGCGCGAAAAACCGAAACGCGCTGGTCGTGGCGGAGGAGCCCGGGCTGCGCATCCCCAGGGTGCAGTGGGGCGGCGCGCGGCCCGTGGTGGTGGGGCTGGGACCTGCGGGACTGTTTGCGGCGCTGTATTTGGCGCGCGCTGGACTGCGCCCTGTCGTGCTGGAGCGGGGCTATGAGGTGGAGCGGCGGCATGAGGACGTGCAAAGGTTCTGGCGGGGCGGAAAGTTTGACCCGCGCAGCAACGTGCAGTTCGGAGAGGGCGGCGCGGGCACGTTTTCCGACGGCAAGCTGACCACAGGCATCTCAAACCCGCTGTGCGCATGGGTACTGGAGGCGATGGCGGCGCACGGCGCGCCGGAGGAGATCCTCTACCAGGCCAAGCCGCACATCGGCACGGACAATCTGACGGGCATGGTGCAGTCGCTGCGCAAGGAGATCGTTTCCCTGGGCTGCGAGGTGCGCTTTGGCGCGCGGATGGCGGACATCGAGACAAAAGAGGGGCGCCTTGCGGGCATTGTGATAGAACAGGACGGGGCGCGGCAGTTTTTGCACTGCGAGCGGATGATACTGGCATGCGGGCACAGCGCGCGGGACACCTTCCGGCTGATGAGAGACCGAGGCGCGCAGATGGCGCGCAAGCCGTTTTCCATCGGCGCGCGCATCGAGCACAGGCAGGAGCTGATTTCGCGGGCGCAGTACGGCGCGTCATGGAACAAGCTCCCGGCGGCGGACTACAAGCTGTCCTGCCACCTGGACAGCGGTCGGTCGGTGTACACTTTTTGCATGTGCCCGGGCGGACAGGTGGTGGCGGCGGCAAGCGAAGAGGGCGGCGTGGTGACCAACGGCATGAGCCGCTTTGCGCGCGACCTGCAGAACGCCAACGCCGCGCTGCTGTGCGATGTGCAGCCCGAGGATTTTGGTGGGCAGGATGTGCTGGCAGGCGTAGAATTTCAGCGGAAATACGAGCGGCTGGCGTTTGAATTGGGCGGGCGGAATTATCGCGCGCCGGCGCAGACGGTGGGAGACTTCCTGGCAGGGCGTCCGTCCACGTCGGTGGGCAGCGTGCGCCCCAGTTACGAGCCGGGCGTGCAGCTGACGGATTTGGCGGGATGTCTGCCGGGGTTTGCGGTGGAATCCATGCGGCAGGCGATTTTGCTGTTTGACCGGAAAATTCGCGGGTATGCAGATGAAAACGCGCTATTGACGGGCGTGGAGACGCGCTCGTCCTCGCCGGTGCGCATCTTGCGCGGGGAGGACGCGCAGTCCAATATCAAGGGCATTTTTCCCTGCGGAGAGGGCGCGGGGTATGCGGGCGGCATCATGTCGGCGGCGGTGGACGGACTGAAGTGCGCCCAGGCGTTGGCGGACAGCCTGTGACCCCAGAAAAGCTGCGCGTGCGCGCCGGGGTGCGACCGCGCAGCTTTTGCTATACTGGAAAGCGGAAAGGGGGAGGCCGGTATGGATTGGGTGGAGCGCATGAACGGCGTGATGGACTATTTGGAGGGGCATCTGTGCGAGTCCATCGACACGGAGGAGATCAGCCGCATCATGGCGTGGCCGTATTCGGCGTTTCAGCGCAGCTTTGCGCCGATTACGGGCATCTCACTGTCGGAGTATCTGCGCAGGCGGCGGCTTACGCTGGCTGCTTACGATCTGCAGCACACACAGATGCGCGTGCTGGACGTGGCGGTCAAGTATGGGTATGACTCGGCGGACGCGTTTGCGGCGGCGTTCAAGCGGCTGCACGGCGTGACGCCGCAGGAGGCGCGGCAGCCCGGTGTGCCGCTCAAGTTTTGCGCCCGGATGAGGTTTACATTTGCGATTGTGGGGGTGGAGGAAATGGACTACAGCGTGGTGAACCGGGAGGCATTTTCCGTGCTGGGCGTGCGCAGGGTGACGCCGCAGGCGGCGGGCGCGTGGGGCATCGTGAAGGCGGACGACACGCGGGAACGGCTGCTGAAGCTGACCGGTAAGCCCTGCGAGCTGGGGTTGTGCTTTGGATTTGGGGAGGACGGCAGCAACGACTATATGTGCGGCGCGGAATACGCAGGGAAAGAGAGCTGGGGATATGACCGGTTCACCTATCCGGAGACGATATTCCTGGTGTTTACAGCAAAGGGAGCCATCAGCGGCGGAGGGCTTTGGAAGACCTGGCAGCGCATCTACGGTGAATTTTTGCCGCAGAGCGAATACCGGCAGCTGGACCTGCCCACGATTGAGCGATATGTGGTGTGGGACGAGGAAAAGGACGACATGCTGGTGGAAATCTACATCCCGGTGGAAAAATGAGGGGGGTACGGGGGTATGATGGAGCAGGAGAAAGTGGAACGCGCGGCGCGGGAACGGGCAGCGCACGACCCAGTGAGCGTGTGCGGACATCACTGTGCGCACTGCAAGTTCACGACGTGGTGCGGCGGGTGCCGAAGCGGGTTCAACATCTGCTCATTTGCGACGATTTCGGAGGATGGCGTGTGCCCGCAGGTGAAGTGCGCTCAAGAACGCGGGCTGTACGGCTGCTGCGACTGCCCGGAGCTGGAGGGCTGCAAAAAGGGGTATTACGGCGTGGAGAACGAGTACGTATGCAAGGCGACGGCGCTGTTCATACATCGGCACGGCGCGGCCTGTTACACACAGACACTGGAGCGCGCGATGGCGGCGGGGGTGAAGTACCCTGAGGACTACGACGCGCGAGGCAGCGTGGACAAGGCGTTGGAGCTGCTGGAGCAGCATTCCGTGTGAGGAGAAATGATGAGCGTTACAGAGTGCATGAACAGGAATCCAAACCTATTGATGGAAGGCGCGTTGGGCGAGCGCCTGAAGAGGAAATATGGGCTGCAGTTCGATGCGTCCGTTGCGATGGCGAGCTTAGTCTATACGGCGCAGGGAAGGGGCGCGCTGTCGGAGCTATGGCGGCAATATATCGATATTGCCAGAAGGCATGGGCTTCCGCTGCTGGCGACGACGCCGACCAGAAGGGTCAATTCCGAACGCGTGGGTGCGTCCGGATTCACGGACCGCATCATTTGTGACAACGTCCGCTTTCTCCAGGGCATACAGGCGGAAAGCGGGATTGAGATGTATGCGGGCGGACTGATGGGCTGCAGAGGGGACGCCTATACGGGGGAGGGTTGTCTGTCAGAAGAAGATGCGGAGGAATTCCACAAGTGGACGGTGGAGCGGTTCTGGAAAGCAGAGGCGGATTTTCTGTATGCGGGCATCATGCCCACCGCAGATGAGGCTGCGGGGCTGGCAAGAGCGGTGGATTCGACGGAATTGCCCTATATCATCAGCTTTACGATTCAGCAGAACGGGAAACTGATCGATGGCACGACCATTGCGGATGCCATTGCGTATATTGACGGTGAGACGAAAAACCATCCGGTATGCTATATGACAAACTGTGTGCATCCGGCCATCCTGCGGAAGGCGTTGCTGCAGCCATGCAACCGCGTGGACATTGTGCGGGAGCGCTTCAAGGGAATTTAGGCCAATACTTCCACGCTTTCGTATGCGGAGCTGGACGCCGCCGCCGAGCTGCGGTGTTCTGAGCCGGAAGAGTTTGCGGAGGAGATGATGAAGCTGCGAGAGGTGGGAAACCTGCAGATCTGGGGAGGATGCTGCGGAACGGATCAAAGACATATGGAACTGATAGCGTCAAAGATAGCGCCCCGGTAGATAAACGGACAGAAAGCAAGCCTGCACAGAAATGATTCTGCGCAGGCTTGCTGTTTTTTTATCCGGGCAAAACAGGGGACGCGAACAGCGGCAGGCTGTACAGCCACTCGGTAAACGGCGCGCGGAGGAAGAACACGACGAGCAGCGGGATGGCCAGCAGGAGCAGAAGCTCCGGAAGATCGCGTACTCTGCCGACGCCGCTGGGGCACGCTCTGTCCCAACTTTTATGGAAACAACACCAGGCGACGCTGTATCCGATGAAAGCGCCGAAGATGTTTAGAATCAAATCGTCCACATCGGTGAACCGGAAGGAAAACAGCTGGAGAATTTCAATGGAAAGAGAGATGAGAAAGCCTATAAGCGCGATCCTTTTCCACGACCGGTACCGCCTCCAGAGAATGGGGAGCAAAAAGCCAAGGGGAACGAACAACAGGGCGTTCAGCCCGAGCTGGAGAAAGTATCGGGCATCCCGCTCGGAGCTGAACGGGACGAAATTGACGGTCGGCTCCCAGGTCAGATGCGAAAGAGAAGGAAGTCCGACCACGTCGGCCAGGCCGCACAGATAGACCATAAAGATACTAATCCAGAAATATCTTTTTACACTTTTATTTTTGCACAGAGCCATGAGCAGCCAGGCAGACGGCAGCGCAAAAACTGCGATGCTTGCCAAGTCGATGAGCGTATACTTTATCATTTATGGATCCTCCTGTGGAAAGGTTTTCCGGCTATGCGCACGGTAGAGAAACGAAGGAGGCGCAGCGTAAGTTTCAAGGGCGATGCATGTGGGGAAGAATGGGGTTTTGCATAGGACACATAAAAGATCGAGGCGGCATCCATAATAAGGGAAAACGAGGAGGTGCAGCCCTGATGTGGAAGCTTTCCTGCGCGCTGGATGAAAATCTTGATGCGCTGCGACGGCGGTTTCATGCGCCGGAGAATGCGGATTTTGTGGTACGCGAATGCGCGCCGGGCGGGGTGCGCATGGCGGTGGTCTATGTGGACGGCATGGCCGAGCGCAAAAACATTGAGGATATGATCCTGCGGCCGCTGCTGAACATGCGACCCTTTGGGGGGACGCAGCCCGAGGCGCGCAGCCGCGTGCTGATGGAGAAGGTGCTGCCCACCGGCACAGGCGAGTTGACGGACGAGGAACAGCGCGTGGCGGAATTCATATTGGACGGAAACTGCGCTGTGCTGTGCGACGGCAGTCCCGAGGCGATACTGGCCGAGACACAGGGGTATGATACGCGCGGGGTAAACCAGCCGCTGACGGAGAACACGGTGTCTGCGCCGCACGAGGCATTCAATGAATCCATCCGAACCAATCTGACGCTGCTGCACCGCACGCTGCGCACGCCCGATTTTGTGGCGGAGATGCGGCAGGTGGGGCATACGTCGCACACAAAGGTGGCGTTGGCATATATCAAGGGCGTGGCGAGCGAACAGCTGGTGGCGGAGGCGCGCAGAAGGCTGGACGGCATCGATGTGGACAAACTGCTGTCCATCGGACAACTGGAGCAGCTGATCGAGGACCGGCCGGGCAAGCTGCTGCCGCAGATGCTGCAGACCGAGCGCCCGGACCGCGCGGCCTCCTTCCTGACCGACGGCATGGTGGTGATCCTGTGCGACAACGCGCCATATGTGCTGTCCGCTCCGGCGACGTTTCTGACCTTTTTGCACACGCCGGACGACCATGCTCTGCGCTGGCAGTACGGGTCGTTTATGCGCGTGGTGCGGATCCTGGGATTCTTTTTGGCGCTGCTGCTGCCTGCGGTGTACAACTCCCTGTTACTCTTTCACGAGGATCTGCTGCCCGCCGATCTGCTGACTTCGCTGCTGGAAGGCTACACGCTGGTGCCGCTGTCGGTGACGCTGGAATTGGTGCTGATGGACTTTGTGTTTGATCTGATCAACGAGGCAAGTCTGCGCATGCCGGGAAGCATGGGATCGACGCTGGGCATCGTGGGCGGGCTGGTGCTGGGCCAGGCGGCGGTCAGCGCAAACCTGATCTCCCCCATGCTCATCATCGTGGTGTCGGTGGCGGGTTTGGGGCTGTTCGCAGTGCCCAGCTATCCGCTGTCTCTGGCGGTGCGCATCGTGCGCCTGGCGCTGGTGGCGATATCCACTGTGGCGGGATTTGCGGGCATTGCCTTGATGATGTTCGGCCTGATTTGCTCCTGCGCGGCGATGGACAGCTTCGGCACGCCGTATTTTGCGCCTATTGCGCCGGGAATGCGGCACAACGCAGACCTGTTTGTGCGCTTGTCCGTGCGCAGACAGACGCGCAGGCCGGGCATGGCGCGGCCCGAGACGGGAGCGTCCCCGCACGACCCGCGCGGTTGGGAGAAGGGAGGAGGACGGGTATGAAGTACGGAATTCGATCCGGCGAGATGACGTCGCTGCTGGCCAAGCTGCTGGCGGTACAATGGTTTTCCTCCACGGCAGCGGGATTTGTAGACGCCTGCGGCAACGCGGTGTACCTGGCGATCCTGCCGGCAGGGCTGGCGCTGACGGGGCTGGCGGCGGTGAGCTGCGCGCTTGCGCCTGAGCGGGGACTGCTGACGGTGTGCGCAGTGCAAAAGGGCATGAAACCCTTTGCGCTTGTGGCGGCGGCGCTCTTTCTGCTGCTGGCCTCCACGGCGCTGCGCGACGCGCTGAGCATGCTGTCGCTGACGCTGCTGCCCAAGACGCCCAGATGGTGCGCGCTGCTCTATTTGCTGCCGCTGCTGCTGTCGGTGGGCATGCTGGGCACCGCATCGGTGAGCCGGGCGGTGAAGCTGCTGGGGCCGGTGTTTTTGGCGCTGTATCTGCTGGTGCTGCTGCTATCGGTGTGGAATCAGTTTAACGTATATAATTTGTTCCCAGTGCTGGGCGGCGGACCTCAGGCGATTGGTAAGACGGCGCTTTCGGCGTTGTCGGCGGGGGCGTGGCTGCCCATGCTGTGGATCGATCGCCCACAGCTCCGCAACCCTGTGCGCACGGGAATGCGGGCCTGTCTGGCGGCAACGGGGATCTGCACGGTGGGCTACCTGTTTTTTGCGCTGCTGTTTCCCAATGGGTCGGCGACGGATGTGTCTTATTCCCTGCACTGGCTGAGCATAGCGGGCGGACTGAGCTACGCGTTCCAGCGGGCGCAGTCGCTGTTCGTGTTTGTATGGCTACCGCTGCTGCTGGCATCAGCGGGCGCTGGGCTGGGCTATGCGGTGCGCAGCGCGCAGGTCGCACTGTCCGTGCGGCATCCCGGGGCATTGGTATGCGTCGGGGTGGCGGGAATGGCGCTGCTGGCCTTTCGGGATGTTGACGTGAGCCCTGCGTGGGTGCGCGTGCTGTTACAGACCAACGTGCAGGCGCTGCTGCTGATTCCGCTGCTCATCCCGATGGTCGCCGGCAGAATGCAGGAGAGAAGGCTGAGAAGGGAGGCGCGGCAGAATGCGTAGGGTGCTCGCACTGGGGCTGCTGGCGGCGCTTTTGCTGCTGAATGGTTGCTACGATGCTGCGGACCTGGGCAACAGAATTTTTGCCATTAATCTGGCGCTGGACACAGGGAATGGCGCGGCGCTGCGGCTGACGGTGCAATACCCGCGCATCACGCCGGTGGGGAAGGAGCCAGACGAGAGCGGAGACGCGCTGGACCGGAACGGATATCTCATCGAGCAGGTGGAGGGCGAGAGCCTGACGGCGTGCATGGAATTGCTGAGCATGGCGACGCCGCGGCAGGTGAGCCTGCTGCAGCTTCGGGGCGTATATCTATCGGAATCGCTGGCGGGACAGTGGGATCTGCTGAACGAGAGCATGACGGCGCTGATGGGGAGCTATGAAGCGCGCCCTGCGGCGTCGGTCTACCTGACCACGGGGCGCGCGGAGGACGTGTTGATGGAAAAAATTCCGCTCTTTGGCGCGCGGCTGTCCAAATCGCAGGCAGCGCAAAACGGGGTGCTGCTCGAGCTGGGTGTGATCCCGTTTGCGCCGCTGAACCGGTTCTACTACGGCCTGTCCAACCCGGAACTGAGCGCGGTGGCAGTGCTGGCGGGTGTAAACGTGATGCAATACATTGATACGCCTCCGCCGGCAGGAGTGCAGCACACAGCATATCTGGCGGGAGAATTGCCTAGAAACGCCGTGGATAAGGTGGACTTGTGCGGCAGCGCGGTGCTGGAGGAGGAACAGCTGCTCTATCTGGACGGGTATGAGACGCAGCTGTTCGACCTGCTGACGGGCTATCTGCGCAGGATGGAGCTGACGGTGGAGGGCGAGACGGCGACGCTGAACTTTCCACAGACGCCCTCGATCCGAGTGAAGATGGATGAAGAGACGCCAGTGGTGAACATCGGACTGTACGTGCGCTGCGAGGAAGCGGAGGCGGGGCGGTACACGGAGCAGCTGCAGCAAGACGTGCTGGCGCTGCTGCTGAAGCTGCAGCAGCACGGGATGGATCCGGTGGGCATTGCGGACCGGGCGCGCATGCGCGCGCTGACCATCGCAGACTGGAAAGCGATGGACTGGCAGACGCTCTATCAGCGCGCCTGTTTTACCGTGGAAGTGAAGTGAAAGGCGCTTTACGCGACGATGGGCTTATGCTAAAATAGCAGCAGTGGAAAGATTTGGCATTACAAGGAGGATTTTCGGAATGAAGAAGCTGCTGTGCGCAGCGCTGGCCCTGCTGCTTGCGGCGCTGGTATGCGCCTGCGCGCCTTCGGCGCCGAATGCGACGCTGACGCTCAAAAAGGCAGAACTTACGCAGGAAGAGCGGGATGTGATGTCGCTGCTGGGCGGTGGGAAAACCGCAATATTTGATTTTGCATTGGATGACAGCATCAAAACTGTGCGCGTGGAGCGCTATGAGCTGGGCGCGAAGGGAGAGTGGGAGGCCTTTGGCGGCGGCAGCTTTGCGGTGACCGGCACGGGGCGCATCGCTTTGACGCTGGATCCGGCGCATGACGAGATTCGCGTGGCCATACAGGATGAGCACGGCACGAGCGCCATCCGGAACACATACCCCGAGAACGGGCGGGTCGGGCAGAATATTGCGACGTCGCTGCTGGAAGGGGAGATGCGGTTCGGCGCGGGCCAGGAGGTGCCGCTGGCTGTGCAGGTGCTCACCGGACAGAAGGAGATTGTGACGTATACCACGGATTACTTCTTCAGGCCGGAGGAGTATCTGCAGTACGGCTACGAAAATGTATACGCCGTGACGGTGACGTTTTTGTCGGATGCGTTGAATTGAGGGAAATGAGAAAAAATCCGCTCTGTCGGGAGGACAGGGCGGATTTTTTGGCCGGCAGCGGATGAGATCAGCCGAAGAACGCGTTGGGGAAGTAGGCGCGTGTGTCCGCGTGGCGGCCGCTGGCATCGGTGACGGTGATGCGGAAGTAGCCGTCGTCGGGGTGGACGGCGAAGGCGGCATGGGTCAGCGGGACGCCGGGCTCTGCGGCCTGCAGGCGGTCGCGGCGGGTGGCGACGTGCAGGTTGATGCGATCGGCGGGAGAGCACTCGACGTGCACCATGCCGTCCTCAAACCACAGCGCGTGGATGAGCGGACCCTGCGAAGCGTAGAAGTCTCCGTTTTCCAGCGCGGCGGTGACGGCCTCGTACTGCAGGGAGGGGGCCTTGATCATGGTGAAGCCGCCAAAGGAATCCCAGGTGCGGGTGCCGGGCGTGCCGTGGTTATGGTTGTCGTCGGTGGCGATGCAGAACAGACGCTTGCCCGCGCGCAGCAGGTCGTCGTAGACGCGGGGATTGTACTCCTCATAGCCCATCACCATACAGCTGTAATTGCAGATTTCCATGGCCTGCATGCCCTCAAGATGGATGTACTGCTCATACCCCTCGAGCGACCAGGTGGGGTGGTTGTAGGTGACGAAAAAGCCCTGCTCGCGGCATGTGCGGATGAGATCGTTGATGCGTTCAGGAGTATAGGCGCGCTCGTAATCGGGCAGAGACTCGTCAAAGCGGGCGAGGCGGGCGTTTTGCGGCGCGTTGCCGAAGCGGTATTTGCTGCGATGCCAGCAGGGCTGCAGCATGGTATCCTTCTTGAGCGCGATGAAGCACAGGTGACAGCTGCGCGCGTGGTCCCAGCCAAGCGGCGTCTCCTCGTTGATCTCCATCTCCATGGCGTGCAGGGGGAGAAAATCAGGATCGGCGAGCTCCGGGTGGGGAATGAACAGGTCATGGTCGGTGTAGGCGACGATAGAGTAGCCCTGTTCCTTGTAGATGCGCTTGACCTCCTCCGGAGACAGATGACCGTCGGACAGATTGGTATGGCAGTGCAGATTGGCCTTGTAAAAGGCGCCGCTTTCAGGCAGAAGATAGCGTTTCATGAAACCTATACGCCTCTCTTGTTCAGGCTGACAGGGTGTGATCGGATTTATGCCGCTTGCTGCCGCAGGAGACGGCTTTGCGGAAGAAGAAGATGCCCAGCGCGAACAACACCACCAAGGCGCCCACGCCCTTGTTGATGTCGCCGGTCAGCTGTGAGATGACGCTGACAATGCCGGTACCCACAAAGGCCGCGCCTTTTCCGCAGATGTCCAGCAGGCCAAAGTATTCTCCGGATTTTTCCGGAGGGATGATCCGGGCGAAATACGAGCGCGACAGCGCCTGGATGCCGCCTTGGAACATGCCCACGCACACCGCGAGGACCCAGAACTGCCATTGCGTGGACAGAAATACCGCGAAGATAGCAATGCCGGTGTAGGCCAGTATGCAGACGGTGATGAGCTTTTCCGCAGCGACCTTGCGCGCCAGGCGGCCAAACAGGATTGCGCAGGGGAAGGCGACAATCTGCGTTACCAGCAGCGCCAGCAGAAGGCCCGTGCTGTCCAGCCCCAGCGCGGAGCCGTAGGCGGTGGCCATGTCAATGATGGTGTAGACGCCGTCGATGTAGAAAAAGAAAGCCACGAGGAAAAAGAGCACCTGTTTGTCCTTGCCAAGGCTTCGCAGCGTGTGCCAAAGGCGGGAGACGGTCTGGCGCACTGCGTGCTTCTGGCGCTCGACATAGTGGGTCTGCCTGTAATTTCGAATCAGCGGAAGCGAGGTCAGCACCCACCAGGCCGCGACGATGAGGAAGGAAAGGCCCATCGCCAGCTCCATGGTGACGCCGATGGCATCGGCAGAGAGCACGAGCACCAGGCACAGCGCAAAGGGGATGCAGCTGCCGATGTAGCCCCAGGCGTAGCCCTGAGAGGAGACGGTATCCATCTTGTCCTCAGTGGTGACGTCAATGAGCATGGAATCGTAGAAGATGAGGCTGGCCGAGTAGCCGAATTTGGCGATGATGAAGAGGATCAGGAAGATCAGCCACTGCTTGGCAAGCCCCAACGCCAGGCAGCCCGCCGCGCCGATGAGAATCGAAATGACAAAGATGGGTTTCTTGAACCCCTTATTATCCGCGAGTGTGCCGAAGATGGGTCCGCTGACGGCGACCAGCAGTGTGACGATAGAGGCGGCATACCCCCAGAAGGCCAGGTAGTCCACGGAGGAGATGCCGGCGTTTCCGGCCAGATAGTTGAAGTAGATGGGCACGATGGTGGTCACCAGCAGGGTAAAGGCCGAGTTGCCCACATCGTAGAGGATCCATTGTTTTTCCAGGCGTGTCAGCTTCATGCACGTTCCTCCTTGGGATGAATTTGTCCGTTGAAATCCAACAACAGCTGCTCATCATGCAGCAGGGTACCGTTTTCACAGGAGCGGATGAGCCGCACGGCGGTTGCTTCCGCCTGCTCGCCCAACTGCAGCAGCGCCTGTGTGCAGGCGGCAAGCCGGGGAACCGGTCGTTCCGGCACCACCAGGCCGTATAACGCGTCGTATTGGCCCGCGATGCGCAGCACGGTTTGAATGATACGGCGCTTGAGAGGGGTCTGCGCGACGAGAAGATTGATGTTGCGCTTCATGGCGCGTACGGCCAGCTCGACTTGGACGCCCTTGACGCCGGGGAAGAAGGCGGCGATGACCTGCCCCAGGCGGCGGGAAGGGGAAAAGTGCGCGGCGGGCAGATGGCGGGAGGGGTGCAGGCCGTCCGCCTGCATCAGGGCGCGCTCATAGTCGCTCTCGACACGGTTGTGGTCGATACCGGTTTTAGCGACCGTGCGCCCGATGAGGCCGTGACAGGCGCTGTCCAGCGCAAAGTGGCACAGGAAGCCATAGAGGTAGGCGCGTGATTCGTCGTCCGTGGCAGCGGGCAGCGCCTGCGCGAAGAACCTGCGGCCCGTCCAGGTGTGCGCCTGGTGACCCAGGCGGTTGACGGCGTTGTGCGCAAAGGCTCGATAGTGGAACAGCACGTCGGGGCCGTGCAGACCGATGTCAAACAGCGCGCGATGGCGCTCGATGATGCGGCGCGCGTCCCCATCCAGGCGTTCGAGTACGCGCTTGCCGAAGCGGTAGTGCGCATAGGTAGAGGGCATGGCGAATTCCTCGCTTTCGGTTTCGATTGGCTCTTGATTCTATTCTATAATTTTAGCGCGAAGTTTTCAAGAACGGAAACGGATTTGGTCGAAATTATGCAAAAAAAACCGCCCGAACAAGGCGGCGGGGAAAAATTCATGCCTTTTTGTCGTATTTGTGCTTGCATCCCTTGCAGGTGATGGTGACATGACCTGTGCCCTTGGGGACAGAAGCGATGCGGTGGCACTTGGGGCAGAGAAAGTAGCGATTCTTTTTGCAGTAGCGGATGGAGAGCCAGAGCCACTGGAACCAGTTCTTTACAGGATTCCAAAGCTTCAGAAAACGGTAGTTCTCGGCAAAGCGGCGGGTGGTGTTGCGCGAGAACATGCGAAAGATGGTCAGCGCGAGCAGCAGAAGAGCCACAAGCGAGCCGATCCAACCGTAGGGGAAGAAGGAGCAGACGACGGTAAGCAGAAACGAGAATAGCAGCAGCGCCAGGTTCAGCTGGTCACCGCCGTAGCGCCCCGCCATAAAGCGCTGGAAATTCATCGCCAGGTTTTGCAGCCATTGCATGGAGGAACCCTTCTTTCAGATTCATTCTATATCAAAGTATACCGCCTGCGCAGGCGATTGTACAGCGCAGGCGGGTAAAATAAATATGGATAATTGGAAAAGAGGTGCAAAAGATTAAGGATGAGTTAATAAACTCCTATAATATTGAATACACACCCTACAGCTTAGTCGTTGTCCACATCAGGTACGAACAGGGGAAGCGGCAACCAGGAGCGCACGGGGGCGGACAACGCACGACGCGGCGCGGGCAGTAGACCGAACAGCGCGCCCATGGCCTGGCGGTGCGTCAGGTGCAGGTCGCAGTCGCCATCATGAGCGGTAACGGAAGGAATGCCATTTTGAACCGCGATGCGCAGCTTTTCCACGCCAGCGAACCCGTCGATCTCCAGCGTGACGCAGCCGTCGCACAAGGGATCGGTCTGCGAGCGCAGAGACAGGCAGGCGCGTACCACCTTTTCGTAGTGGAACACATTGTAGCTTTCGGTGTGTACGAGGCTACAGCCTTCGCAGATGTCGCTGAGAAAGTCGAATAGAAGCGCGTCGTGGGTGGGCACGGACAGACTGATCTCGTCCTTGCCCATGAAGGCATGGCAGGCGCGCACGACGCCGGGACCGTGCGTTTCATTCGCGCAGCCTATTTCGATTACGCCGACACCGTTTTTACCAGCGATAAAATAACCGGCAAATGCGCCGTCCGGTGCGTAGACTGCGCAGACGCGGCTCTCCCAGGTGCTCAGCACGTCAAAGAGGCGATCGGCGGGGCGTACAGGATGACTGGAACGGGTGCGTACGAGCGCGTCGATGTCGGCGAGCGCGGCCACATCCTGCGCAGCGAGGAGGCGCGCGGTGTAGCCCGACGTGTTGTCCGCGCTGCCGAAGCAGTGGCGCAGGTTGTCCCGGTTGAGCGTGAAGCTGCCGCAGGTGCCTGCGGGCTCAAAGCCGAAGTAGGAGTAGCGCTGTCTGCGGCCGCCCAGCACCGCAAAGTCCGCCCCGGCGCGCACGGCGTCATCCAGAGCGAGTTTCATGCAGTCCTTCATATACCCCTTGCTGCGGTGGAAGGGATGCACGGCCACATTGCCGATGCCCACGGCGGTGAGCTTTTCGCCCATGACGCTCATCTCAATGGGATACGCACCCACGGCCGCCCGCAGCTTTCCATCCTCGGTGACGATGTAGTTATGATCCTCCGGGCGGAACTGAGGCCGGTAGAGCTTAGGGAGCAGGCGATAGAAGCCTGAGTCAAAGCCGTTCATGTTGAATACATAGTTGAGAAAGTCGATCAGGTCTTCGTGCTCGCAATGATCGGTGCCGATGCCTTTATAAAGAAGCATAGATTGGTCCTCCATGTGTTTCGTTGGGCGGGAATTAATGCCATTATACAGGAAAGCGTCCGTTTGCACAATATACAACGGGCGGAAATGGTGATATACTTTATTTAAAAGGAAACCCGCATCGGATCGCGGGGAAAACACGGGGGATGGATATGGGACAGGTACTGCTCAAGGCTTCGGCCTATGTATTCGTCATTGCGCTGGGGTACGGACTGAAGAAGGCGGGGTTTTTCAAGCCCGACGACTACAAGCTGATTATGAAAATTGCGTTGAACATTACGATGCCGGCGGCGGTCATCACCAACTTTGCCACGTTCGCATTTGACAACAGCCTGCTGTACGTGACGCTGCTGTCGCTGGGCGTGAGCCTGGTGATGTGGGGACTGGGGTACCTGTTCTCCATGAAGCAGAGTAAGCAGACGCGCGCGCTGTACACGCTCAACTTCCCGGGCTACAACATCGGGTCCTTCACCATGCCCTATGTGCAGGGCTTCCTGGGGCCGGTGGGCGTGGTGGTGACGTGCCTGTTTGATGCGGGCAACGCGGTGATGTGCACCGGCGGCAGCTACGCTCTGACGAGCAAGGTGCTGGGCGGCAAGGGGCAGACGCTCAGAGAGACGCTGAAAAAGCTGTTCTCCACGCCTTTTTGCACCTATATGCTGATGCTGGCTCTGGCGATCGCCGGCATCGCGATCCCATCCTGGCTGCTGCCCATCACCACGACCATCGGCAGCGCGAACGGCTTTATGGCGATGCTGATGGTGGGCACGATGTTCGAGTTCAACCCGGACCGCACCTTCCTCAAACAGGCGGCGACCATTCTTACGGTACGCTATGCAATGGGCGCGCTGTTTGCGTGGATTTTCTACTTTGTGCTGCCCTTTTCGCTGGAAGTGCGGCAGGTGCTGGCGATTGTGTGCTTTGCGCCCAACTCCGCGATGTCGCCCGCGTTTACCGAGAAGCTGGGCGGCAACCACGAATTGTCCTCGTTTGTGGGCAGTGTGTCTATTCTGATCTCCATTGTGATCATGACCACGCTCATTGGCGTGATGGGGCTGAGATGAGTCATGCGGGCGGACAGACTGCTTGCCGAGACCATCTATTTGCTGGAGCACGGGCGCGTGCCGGCGCGGGAGCTGGCGCGGCGCTTTGAAGTGTCCGTTCGCACGGTACTGCGCGACATGGAGGCGCTGGGCATGGCGGGCATCCCTGTGATGTCGTTTGAGGGCGCGGGCGGAGGCTTTGCGTTGGAAGAGCGGTACAGGCTGGATCACCGGGCGATGGATCGGGAGGATGTGCGTCTCATTTTGACGGCGCTGCGGGCGCTATCCACGGCGG
Organism: Christensenella sp. UBA7102; assembly: GCA_002492415.1. Taxonomy (GTDB): domain Bacteria; phylum Bacillota; class Clostridia; order Christensenellales; family UBA1750; genus Spyradocola. Next base: position 115,994 of record DKYK01000038.1, on the reverse strand, counting down.
TACAGGATCAAAAGCTGCTGGGAGCGATTGAGAAATTTCAGGCTTTGGGGAGTGCGCCGGAGGAGCTGCGCGTGGATCTGTCGGCGCTTGGCGAGGACAGGCGGGTACAACGCAATCTGCGGACGATTCAGGCGGCCATACAAAATGGGCACGCGGTGAAGATGAGGTATGTGAGTGCGGCAGGGCGCAGCGCGGAACACACGGTAGAGCCGCTGTATTTGGAATACAAATGGTACGCCTGGTATCTATGCGCGTGGTCGCGCGTCAAGCAGCAGGCGCTGACCTACAAGCTGGTGCGCATGGACTGGGTGGTGGAGACCGATGAGCCGGTGGAATTACATCCGGGCATAGCGCCGGAAGAGGATGGGCGGCCAGAGGTGAAGCTGAAGTTGCGCTGCCGGGAAGAGGCGCGGGTGCCGCTGATTGAGTACCTGCACGTGCAGCCGCAGCGTCAGCTGGAGAACGGGGACTGGCTGCTGGAAGTGTGCGTGCCGGTGGACGAGCGGTTCTGGCGCGGGGTGCTGCTCTCGCTGGGCGATGCGGTGGAAGTGCTGTCGCCGCCGGAGGTCATTGCGGAGTTTCGCGTGCAGGCGCGGGCGGTGCTGCGGATGTATGAGGAGGCCGGGAGAGAATAGGGTGAAAAATGTGTTAATAGACTACTATAACACACCATAAACGGTAAACATTTAAGACAAAGTGAGCATATGAACTATGCCATAACGTTGTCGCAGTTGGGGTGGTATACTGAGGTCATCAATCCGAAGGAGGAGAGAAAAATGACAGAGACAAAGCGCACGCCCCACTACAGACTGCGGGAGATGGAACAAAACGATGCGGAGGCTTTGCTGCGCTGCTACGGCGACCCGGAGGCAGTGAAGCGCATGAATGCGGACAACTGTAATCAGGGCAGCTTTTTGGTGCCCGACCTGGAGAGTATGCGCAGCGCCATTCGACTGTGGAGCGCAGATCCGGACATCGTGCGGCTGACCATAGAGGATGCGGACGCAGGCTGCGCGGTGGGCACGGTGGAATACTGCAGGAAGGATCATGGAAGGCTGGTGCTGCGGCTTGATCTGTGCAGCGACCGCGAGCGCCAGAAAGACCTTCTGCGCATTGTGGGGCTGGCGTGTGAAGAAGGCTTCAAAAGGTACCCGGATACGCAAAACATCTTTACCAAGGCGTTTCCACAGGATGGTGAACGCAGGGCGGCATTGACGCGGTACGGGTTTGGCGAAGAGATCACCGTGATGGGGTTTCCGCACTATTTTGAGGTCAGACCCTTTCGCGGTGTGGCGTATTGCGGGCTGGTCTGCGCGTATTGCAGCGAACAAAATGGCTGCCCCGGCTGCAAGAGAGCGGGATGCAAGGACCGGGCGGGCTGCAAGCCCTATTGCTGCGGCGTGGAGAAGGGGCATGGAACCTGCGCGGATTGTCCGCAGTTCCCCTGCGATGCGCCCATCCTGCGTTCGCTGCGCATGCGCGCGTTTGCGGCTTATGCGCACGCGCACGGCGAGGAGACGTTGTTGGCTCATCTGGCCCGCAAGGCGGCGCAGGGCGTGCAGTATCATCGGGAGGGCCTGGCTGGCGACTATGACAGGTTTGACAGTGAGGAGGAACTGATTCGGTTCCTGGAGTCGTAAAGATAGATAAAAGCCATCGTTTGCCAGAAAATTGGGCAAACGGTGGCTTTTATTTGGATGAGTAAGGAGCTATTCGACAGGGGCGTCCTCTATGAGCACGGCCTGCACGACATAACGCTTGTTGTCCTCCCCGCCGACGCAGGTGGACAGCGTGAGGATGCGGCTGTCGGTGTTGACTTCGACAGCGGAGCGGAAGGTACCGGCGTGCGAGAAGATGTCGTCCAGGAAGACTTGACGGCCTTGCACGGTGGAGTAGTCGAATTTCCTCATCAGGTGGGCGTCGTCGCGCTTGTAGGCAGCGAAGATGCGATAGGTGAGGCGGCGCGTGGGGGTGTAGAGGACCACGGAATCGTGTGCGTCGAAGAAGTCGCCGTCCTCAAAGTCATGCAGGCCGGCAAACATGCTGCCATTGCGCATGTTATGGCCGTAGACGACGGTGTGGAAGTCCGACCAGTCCATGGAATTGACGCTGGCCTGGATGTAGATGGAGCCTGCGGTGACCTTTTCGTGCTCGACATTGTGCGTATGATAGTAGGCGTCGTCGCCGGGACGACAGAGCACGGGATAGTCGATGCGGGTGCCATCAACCTGGATCCAGGAGATGATCTCCTCATTCTCTGCGTGCAGAGCGTCAAAATCGATGACCTGCGGCACGGGAGGGAGGACCTGCGAAGTCTCGGACGTGGGAGACATGCCGAGGGCCGGCGTGGGCGCGGGAGTGGGAGAAGCGGGGGCGGCCGTTTCCTGCGACGGGCGTGCAAGCAGTGTGATATGATGGTCCAATTCCTGCTGGCGCTGCCCTTCGTATACCTGGCGCGCGAGGAGACCTGCGCACACGACGAGCGCTGCGATGGAGAGGACGATCCAGATAAGTGAAGGCTTTTTGATGATCTTTGGAGACACCGGTAATCCCTCCATGAATAGAAAGTTCTTCCGCCACATTGTAGCACAGAAGCGCCCGGGGATGCAATAAAAACGCTTTGCATCCCCGGGCGCTTCTATTTGGTAAAAATGCGCTCAGAGCGACAGCTTCTGATCGCCCAGGCGGATCCACCCCAGCTTGCGCAGGCCCTCGCTGATGAGCAGGCTGAGTGCGGCAGGAAGGAGAATGTGCATCAGCAGGATGAGGCCCAGCGTAGTGAGCGGCGAAAAGCCCGCGGCCGTCATGGCGCTGTAGGCGCCGAACTGCCCCACCAGGCCGCTGGTACCCATACCGGCGCCCATGGCGTTATTGACCATACCAAAGACAGCGGTAGAGAGGGGGCCGAGCAACACGGCGGTGAGAGTCGGAGGAATGAGAATCTGCGGACGGCGGCAGATGTTGCCAAACTGCAGCATGGAGGTGCCCACGCCCTGGGCGATCAGTCCACCCAGCTTGTTTTCGCGGTAGGATGCGACGGCAAAGCCGATCATCTGCGCGGAGCAGCCCACAGCGGCGGCGCCTGCGGCCAGTCCGTCCAGGCCCAGAGAAATGGCGATGGCGGCGCTGGAGATGGGGGCGGTGAGCGCCAGGCCCATCACGGTGGAGACGACGATGCCCATGGGCACGGGCGCCAGCGCGGTGGCGCGGTTGATGAGCGAGCCCAGACCCGTCATCAGCGCGGAGACAGGGGGACCGGCGAGCGTGCCGGTCAGGCCGCCGGAGACGATGGTGACAATGGGTACGAGCACGATGTCCACAGGCGTCCGGCCCGCGACGAGGCCGCCCACCTCCGCGCTCACCACGGCGGCGAGAAAAGCGCCTACCGGGCCGCCCAGCGAGTAGCCGATGGCGCCGGTGACGGCGGAGGAGAACAGCGTCAAGGGCTTGGCAGCAAGGCCGTGCGCGACCGCCACGCCGATGGCCGCGCCCACGACGGGCGAGGAAGCGGACACCATCTCGGCAAAGGGGGCGAGCCAGCTGAGGAAGGACACCTTGGACAGCTGCGACAGGATCAGCCCGATGATGAGCGAGGAGAACAATCCCAGCGCCATGGAGCTCATGGCCTGGATGAAGTAGCGGTTGCCCGCCCATTTGAGCCACTGGACGAACGTCTTTCTCTGCGTCATACGAAAATCCTCCCGACGAAAAATGAACCGTTGGGAGGTAGTATACAGCAAAATACGACAGGTGTAAAGACAGGAGACGCTATTAGTGCGGAAAAATGGAGGAATCAATCAAAGAGGGAGAGCTGAATGGGGCGGTAAGGCGCGCGCGAGGCGGCGATGATGTCCGGCATCCGATAGAGAATGTCGTGGCTCTGGCATGCTTGGACAAAGAGCGCGGTCAGTTCCCGGGCGCGGGGAGCGGGACAGATATATTGGTCGCCGTAGGCGGACTCATAGCGCGTCCGCAGGCCCGGGAAGGATTCGTCGAGGCGGTCATAGAACCACTGGCGCTGATTGGCGCGGAGCGTGACACCCATGCCGGGATAAATAAAGCGCGCGCCGCTGTCCGAAGCGCGCCTGACGATGGCCAATATGTTTGCCTCGGTGTCCTCGATGAAGGGGAGCACCGGCATCATCAGCACGCCCGCAAACACGCCCGCAGCGGACAGCCGCTCAATGGCCGCAAAGCGCGCGGAAGTGGGACAGACGTTCCGCTCCACCCGGCGGGAGAGCGCGTCGTCGGCCGCGGTGATGGTGATCTTGGCGAGGGTGGGCTGGCGCTGGGCGATGTCGTGCAGCAGGCTGACATCGCGCGCGATGAGATCGGATTTGGTTGCGACGCTTGCGCCGAAGCCATAGCGCAGCAGCAGCCGGAGCGCGCCCTGCGTCAGGCGCTTGTCCCGCTCAAAGGGATTGTAGGGATCGCTCATGGCACCCATGCCCACCACGCCGCGGCGGCGCTTGGGGCGCAGCTCGGCCTCGAGCAGGGGAAGAGCGTTCTCCTTGCAGCGAACGCGGTCAAACTGATGTACCTGATAACAGGAAGAGCGGCTGTCACAATAGATGCAGCCATGGCAGCAGCCGCGATAGAGATTGACATTCCAGTTGTGACCAAACCATGCGCTGCCGTCGCCGCAGGGCTGCAGGAGCGTGCGGGCGGATACTTCCTCCATGTCAAAAGGCTCCTTTAGATGATTGCTTTACAACAGATTCTGGATGACAAGCACGAGACCGACGCCCGGGATGCCCAAAAAGCCCGTCAGAATGGCGGAAAAGGGGTTGACCACCGCGACCAGACCAAAGCCTTCGCCCAGCAGCGAGAGCGCCCAGAGCGCAAGCCCCCCCACCAGCGAGTTGAACAGGAACCAAAGCCCCTTCTTTAACGGAACGAGCAGCAGCCAGCCCACGCCGTAGAGCAGCAGCATGCCCAGCGCGAAGAACAGCACGACCTCCCACGAAACCGAAAGCCCCATGATCCATCTCTCCTTTACAGGATGGATATGCGGCAAGAGGGCGGCTGATGCAAAAAATCAGCGATCCTGCAGGCGAAGGTCGGAGCCGATGAAGCGCAGCACTTCGGTTTGGCTGCGATCCACCAGACGGGAGAGAATGCGCTCGGTGTAGCGGGCCTGCAGCTCGCGCAGGGAGAGATTGGTGGCAATCAGCGTGGCCAGGCGCCCGGCGCGGCGCTCGTTGAGCAGCGTAAAGAGGTATTCGATGGTGATGTTCTCCAGCATGGGCTCGGTGCCCAAGTCGTCGATGATGAGCAAGTCGGCGTGCAGCATCATGTCCATGCCGTCTAGATCCTGGCCCATATGGTAGCGGCGCATTGCGTCGAGCATTTTGTAGGCCGTCAGGTGCAGCACGGGGATGCCCCGATCCAGCGCGCGGGCGGCGATGCAGTTGAGCATGAAACTTTTGCCCAGGCCGGTGGGCCCCGTCAGCAGCAGATCGCGGCGCTTGACGTTGGGGAAGCGGTCGGCGTACGCCTCGCAGTAATTGCGGTAGGTCTCCATGATCTGGCGTGGGGAGCGACCGGTCTTGGGATCGGGAACATCGGAAAACAGGTTCAGGTTGAAGTGCTCGAAGGTCTCGTCGCCGATGTTGGCGGCGTCGTAGAGGCGGCGCATCAGCGCGACGCGGATGCAGGAGCAGTACTCGTGAATGGGCGAGCCGACAAAGCCCGTGTCCTTGCACAGAGGGCAATGATAGTGGGGCTGCAGTTCCTCAGGGCTGTGGCCGGCGGCTCGCAGCGCCGCTTCGCACTGCTTTTGCAGGTCGAGCACGCGCTGCTGCGCCTGCGCGGACAGCTCTTTGGCGTGGGCCGGATCGTCCAGCACGCGGCGGGAAGCGTCCATCAGCAGGCGCGAGATGGTTCCGCTCAGATCGGCGTAGACGGGCACCTGCTGGGCGATGCGCATGCGCACACGGTCGGCCTCGTCCTCGGCGCGCTCCTTGTTCGCGCGCGTCTCAGCCAGCAGCTGGCGCAATATGGCCTTGCGGGATACGATGTCCATAGGAATTCTCCTTTATGATGCAATCACGGGTCGAGCTCGTCCAGGTCGGAATAGATGGACTCCAGGTCCTCGTCGGTATAGGCGCGCTGGCCGAAGCGATGGGCGCCCACCTCCTTGGAGGGGCGGGGAGCGGCCGGTGCTGGAGAAGAAGAGGACTGCGCGGGAGCAGCGGTCGGCGCGGCTGCGCGCCCCTGGATGCGGCGAGCGCGCTCGGCGCGGGCGGCCTGTGGGGTGCGGATACCCTGCTCCGCCCAGGAATCCAGCACGCGATTGATGTAGCTCATGGCATCGCCAGCGTTTTTGGCGCTCTCGGCGGCAAAGAGGATGAGATCCATGGAATGTCCGCGGCTCAGCCAGGCATCCAACAGCTGACGGTCGGAATCGGCAATGCCGCGATCGACGCCCGCCGCCTCAAAGATGCGGGAGAGCTGCGCGGTGCTCTCCTTGCGTCTGCGCAGGAAGGCCTGGATGGCCTCGGGCGTGTAGAGCGACCGGCGCGCCCAGCTCTGCAGCAGCTCGGACACGCTGTCCATGGTCTTGGACGACCGGCTGCTGGCAATGCGGCGGGCGGCGATGAGTATGGCATCATGCGAGAAGCCCATGCGCAGCCAGCCAGCATAGAGCACGGCGAAGTCCTCGGTTGCGGAGGCGCCCTTCTGCCCCAGCGTCTCGAGCACCTCGCGCACGGGAGCCATGGCGTCGGTGCGCGTCTTTTGCACCCGGGCAATATCCGCACTGGTGTTGGCCTGCTTTTTGTGCATGTTTTCCAGCACCTTGTCCAGATAGGCGAAGTTTGGCTGGGAGATCTTGGTGGTTTCGGCACAGGCAAAAAGGATAGCATCCAGAGAGAAGCCCCAATCCTCCGTCCACTTGGCATAGAGCTTTTCCTCGTCGACAGAAGGAGCGCGGCGCAGGCCGAAGCGACGCAGCACTCTTTGCGCGCCCTCATAGCTGGCGGCCAGCGTGCGCAGATACTCCTCGGCGGCGGTCAGCGTGGTGGCGCCCTTCTTGGCCCAGCGGACGGCCTCCTTCTCCATGGAGGCAAAGGTGACGGCGGCGCCTTTGCCGCTGGTAGAGATGCAGTGCTTTACCAGCATCAGCACCACTTCCGGTTTGAAGTGCATGTCCTCAATCCAGTTGTAGACGCGCTCATAATCCTGTGCCTGCAGCAGGCGCGTGCCGAACAGGTCCTGCAGCGCGGCGTTAAAGCTGCGGTTGGACTGAGGGATCTCGTCCTGGGTATTGCAGCCGCTGACCATCAAAGCCTTGAGGTTGTTGTAGCTATAGGTGGGCGGGTTATCCCCCGTGCGGCGCAGCACGTGCTGCCGCTCCCAGTAGGCAAAGGCGTCGGCCACGGTCTTTTCCTCCAGACCCAAGGCGCTGGCGATGGTGGTCAGGGAGGCGCCGGGCACGGGATGGTAGCACAGGCGCAGGCCATAGATGTAGACCTTGACAAAGTCGCCAGGAGCGCGGAGCATATATTCCTCGATGAACAGATTCTCCACGGGGGTGACGTCGAACATGGAGAAGGGATCGGCAAATGAACACATGGCCATAGCAAAACTTTCCTCTTGAGACAGAATGGTGGGGAGGTGCGCTTCATACCCATGTAGCAGGGCAATACGCCCGGCACAGAGGGGAGGATGCGCATTGACGGATAAGAGAGAAGCGCTTGTGGGGTTTTTGAAAAAGCGCAAGGCGCTGCTGGCGGGCGTGCTGCTGCTGGCGGCGCTCTCGGCATTGCTGGCGCGCGCGGGCGGCCGCAGCGACCGATACATCGTGGAGGCGGAATACGACGAGACAGCGCAGGAATTGCGCGTGCGAGAGGTTTTCAAGTACACCAACCGAACAGGGCAGGCGCTGGAAGCGCTGTGTTTCAATCTGTGGCCCAACGCCTACGCGGAGGAGAAGAGCGCGCCCGTGGCGAACAGCGAGCGCCAGCAAGCCTATCCGGACGGCTTTTCTGCGGGAAGCGCGCGGGTGGAAGAAGTGCGGGCCGCGGGAAAGGAGACGGGATACCGGCTGGAGGGCGCACAGCGCACGCTGCTCAAGGTACAGCTCCCCTTCACGCTGCGGCCGATGGGCAGCGTAGAGGTGGAACTGCGCTACACGGTGGCGCTGCCGCGCACGTGCCTGCGCATGGGGGTATCGGACACGGATGTGCGGCTGTCCGGGGTATTTGCGACGCTGTGCGCGTTTGAGGACGGAGAATTCCGCACCGATGCGTATGCGCCGCTGGGCGATCCCTTTGTGTCGGAATGCGCGAACTGGCAGGTGACGCTGACCGCGCCGCAGAGCTATGTGGCGGCAGGAACGGGACTTGCGGAAACCGATCAGGGCGTATGGCGCTTTGCAGGCGAACACCTGCGGGATTTTGCGCTGTTTTTGAGCAAAGACTATTGTGTGGCGCAGCAGAAAGCGGGCGATGTGACGGTGCGCTCCTTTGCCTTTACGCAGGAGGGTGCGGAGCAGGCACTGGACACCGCGGTGCAGGCGCTCACGGTATACGAAGGGCTGTACGGCGCGTATCCGTATGACGATTACTCGGTATGCGCAGGGCAATTCTGCATCGGGGGGATGGAATACCCGGGGGTGGTGCTGATCGACGACGCGCTGTACCGCAGCGGGGACGGCATGCTGGAGTTTGTGATTGCGCACGAGACGGCACACCAGTGGTGGTACGCGGGCGTGGGCAGCGACCAGATTCGCGCGCCGTGGCAGGACGAAGCGCTGGCGGAATACTCTACGCTGCTGTACTACGAAGCGGTGTACGGCGCGGAGTCGTTTGACTCGCTGTATCAATCCATGGTACGGCCCGCGACGGAGAATATGGCGCTTGCGGGCGTGGGCGTGGGGCAGAGCCTGGACAAATTCGAGAGCGCGGCAACCTATGACGCGCTGGTATACCGGAAGGGAGCGGCGATGCTGCACGATCTGCGCGTCGCGCTGGGCAACGATACTTTTCTGGAGGCGATGCGGCGCTACTACCGCGACAATTTATTTACTCTTGCGCGGCCGGAGGATTTTTTTACGGCGCTGGGTGAGCAGGGAGCGCAGCGGGCGGCGCAATGGCTGTCGGGCGAGCGGCCTTAGGAGAGGGGGAAGCTGTCGTCCTCGGCGGTGTTCCGCTGGGGCAGCGGGGTGACGGCGTGCATGCGCTGAATGCGATCGCGCGAGGGATCCGGGTGGCCGGGAACGCCGCCCGCGGGCACCAGGCCCAGCGTGCGCATACTGGCATAACTCTCTCCCGCTACGATGATGTGATCGAGCAGTTCAATGCCCACTACGCCCAGCGCCTGTTCCAGCAGCGCGGTGATGCGAATGTCGCCCTGCGAAGGATCGAGCGAACCACCGGGATGATTGTGCACCAGGATTGCCGAATGGGCGTGGTGGCGCAGCGCGCACTCCACAACGGCGCGAGGATAGACGGGCGTTTCATCCACCGTGCCGATGGCCAGTATCTCGCTGGCCAGCACGGCCTTGTGCACGTCCAGACAGATGAGATACATGCGCTCGGTCAGCTGGCGGTCGTAAAGCGTGGTGCAGTACTCGCCTGCATCACGGCGGGTGTTCAGGCGGGGACGGCCGCGCCAGCGGTCGTGGCGATAATAGCGAAAGAAAGCCACCTGCATGGACAGATGATCGGCGGTGCGCTCTCCAACTCCGGGGACCTGCAGCAGCTCCTCGCGCGCTGCGTTGAGCACGCCGGAAAAAGAGCCGAAACGGTCGATCAGCGCGTGCGCCAGCGGATTGACGTCCTTGCGCGGAATGGTTTCGCTCAGCAACAGTTCCAGCACCTCATGCGGCTGGAAACCCTCCAGGCCCGTTTGAGCGGCGCGCTCACGCAGGCGCTTTCTGTGGCCTTCATGTTCGGACATACCGCATCTCCTTTCCAAATGGGCGAAGAGGATAGACGCCGCGCAGGTCAGGCGTCGGGCAGGGGACCGAGCAGGCGCAGCGCGTTGCCCCAGAGCACCATCTCCCGCTCCTGTGCAGTCAACTCCGCCCAGTCCAGCAGGGGAAGCTCGCGGGCGGGGGTGGACCAAGGACAGTCGGTGGCAAAGAGCACGCGGGACAGGCCGTGACCGCGCAGAATGCGGGTGTACTGTGCCGGGTCGTGCAGGTAGGGCGAAGTCATGGCGGTATCAATATAGAGATTCTGATGGCCGAGCAGATATCGTTCCACCTGATCATAGCGCTGCATGCCGCCCAGGTGCGCGGCGATGACGGTCAGGCCTGGATAACCCTCCACCACGGCCTTGAGGCGCTCGGGCTCGGCATGGACCAGATCAGGGGAGAGAGGGTCCCAGCCAGAGTGGAAGAGCACGGGCAGCTGCAACTGCGCCATCTTCTCATACAAGGGAGCCATGCGGCTCTCGTCCACGAAGAAGCACTGATAGTCGGGGTGGAGCTTGACGCCGTCCAGCCCCAGAGATTTGATGCGCTCCAGCTCCTCAAGCGCGTCGGGCGCGTCGGGGTGCACGGAGCCGAACGCGTACAGCTGCGGACCGCGCACGGAGGCGGCAAAGTCGTTGACCTTGTGCATAGAGTGCACAGAGGTGGCGATGTGCTGCGTGACGGCGGCGGTCACGCCCCAGCGCTGGAGAGAGGCCAGGGTCCCAGAGAGCGTACCGTCGGTAAAATACGGCGCGTCTCCGTGCGCGTCCGCCGCGGTGTGCGACAGCTTGGGCAGCGTGCGCCCGGCCAGCGCGTCGGGAAAAAGGTGTACGTGAAAATCGACGATGGGCATGCGCTCCCGCCTCCTGCACAGCTTTTGTATTATATCAATTATACACGCATCCGGGGGCGTCCGCAAGCAAAACCGCCGCCGAATCGCATTGCGGGCAGCGCCGCGCGACGGCTGGCTGCAAACGTGCCGGTGAAGGGGTTGCAGTTCATTCCGTACTGTGATAATCTGGAACACAGAAGGTTCGCATACCGGAATTTGACGAAGGAGCAGAATTGCATGAAAAAGGTGTGGATATATTTCGCGGCAGGCTGTGCGGTCGCAATCGCGGGGCTGTTCTTTTCGGTCAACTGCGGCGATTTCTTAAATGGTATGGATCATGCAAGCGGTTGTGTATTGGGAATGGGGATGTATCTTTGCGTGGTGGTTGTTACCTGCACGGGTATCATTGTTTCAAAAGTCAGCTCCAAGCAAGATAAGGATACGCCTAAAGAATAAGATTAAGTCACATCAATGATTATGGAGAGAATTTATGGGAAAAGTTTACTTGATATGTGGAAAAATATGCAGCGGGAAATCCTGTTATGCGAAATCACTTAAGGAAAAACACAATGCAGTCATTCTGTCAACAGATGAGGCGACGTATGATTTGATTGCGAATGAGCAGGGAGAATTTTATAATATATTCGCTCAGCGTGTCAATGATTATCTGAAAAAGAAAGCTGTGGAAATCTGCAAAGCAGGCGCCCACGTAATATTGGATTGGGGATTTTGGACAAAAGATAACAGAATTGATATTTCATCATATTTACAATCATGTGATATTAGCTATGAATGGCATTATATTGATGTTGATGATGATACTTGGAATCGTAATATAGAAGAGCGCAATAAAAGAATTGAAGAAGGAAATGGCGGTTCAGACTTTTATGTGGATGAAGGTTTGCTAAATAAGCTGCTTTCGATGTTCGAACTACCTGATAAAGCTGAGATAGATGTCTGGTATGAATTGAGACGCTGAATACCGGCTTGCGAAAAAAGGGGCGGCCTTTCTTACAGCAAAAGGCGTGACCGCGAAGGCCACGCCTTTTTTGCTGTGTGATGGACGCCGCAGGGTCAGTCCATATCGGCCGAATTGATGATGTTGATGGCGTGGTCGGCGACGCGCTCTAGATTGGAGACGGTGTCGGAGAAGAGCATGCCCGAGTTGGGGGTGCACAGGCCGCGCGTCAGGCGCTCGATGTGGCGGTCGTGCAGCAGGTCGGCCATGTCGTCGACGCGGGCCTCCAGCGCGTAGGCGCGCACGATGCGGTTCTCATCGTGGGTGTCAAAGGAGGTCAGGGCCATGTTCAGCAGGTCGTGAACGGAGGAATACATATCGCGCAGCTCCAGCAGGGCAGCCTCGGAGAGCGCAAATTTACCCGCCTCACGCGAGACAGCGTATTCGATGATGTTTTCCGCATGGTCGCCGATGCGCTCGACGTCATTGACCACATGGAACAGCTCGCCCACCAGCACACCCTCGTGCTCGGAAAGCTCGGTCTGGTTGATGAGCACGAGGTATTTTGTGATCTCATGATTGAGGAAGTTGATGACATCCTCCTGCTCGGCCAGGTCGGTTCGCTGGCTTTCTGTCGCCTTGCCCGCGAGGAAACACTGCATCGCAAGCTCTATGTTGTCATAGGCCAGCTGCTGCATGCGCTTGCACTCCATGATGGCGTGGTTGAGCGCGACGGGCGGGGTTTTGAGTATGTTCTGATTGAGATACTGCAGGCGCTTGGCGTTGGCGGCAGGATCCTCGCCGGGGACGATCTTGTTGACCAGCGCCACCAACTGATTGATGAAGGGGAAGAAGAGCGCGACGCCAAAGACGTTGAACAGCAGATGCATGTTGGCAATCTGGCGCATGGGGTCGCCGGGGGTGAGGGAGGCCACCCAGTCGGTGACGGGGAGGAACTGCACCACAATGTAGAACACCAGCGTACCCAGCACGTTGAACAGCACGTGCAGCACGGCGGTACGGCGGGCGTTCTTGTTGCTGCCGATGGAGGCGAGCAGCGCCGTGGCGCAGGTGCCGATATTCTGGCCCATGACCACGTAGACCGCGGCGTCAAGGCCGATGAGGCCCTGGGAGGCGAGCAGCTGCAGAATACCGACCGAGGCCGCCGAGGACTGGATGATGGCGGTGATGACCAGGCCCGCCAGGATCCCCAGGACGGGCGTCCTGGAAAAGGAAGCCATGACCTGGGCGACCTCGGGCATTTCCCGCAACTTGGAGACGGAGTCGCTCATCAGGTCCAGGCCAACGAACAGTACGCCAAAGCCCAGCAGCACGCCGCCCACCTGGCGAAGCGACGCTTTTTTGCCGAAGGAATACAGGATCATGCCCACCAACACGAAGGCGGGGGCGATGTCCGTCAGCTTAAAGGCGATCAGCTGCGCGGTGATGGTGGAGCCGATGTTGGAGCCGAAGATGACGCCTGCGGCCTGATACAGGTCCATGAGCCCTGCGTTGACAAAGCCCACGACCATGACGGTGGTCGCCGACGAGGACTGCACCAGCATGGTAAAGAGCATACCCATCAGCAGACCCATGATGCGGTTGCGCGTGAGCACTTCCAGCAGATGGCGCAAGCTGTTGCCGGCGGCGCGCTCCAGCTCGTCGCCCATCAGCTTCATGCCGAACAGGAATAGGCCCAGGCCGCCCCCCAGCAGGACAAAGTCTTGCCACGTCATAGCGGATTCTCTCTCCTTCGTTAAACCGTATAATTTAGTACTGCGTAAGATGCCCCGCAGACGAAAGGCCCGCAAAGCCCTGCTGGCGCAGCGCCTCATAGAGCACAATGGCCACGGAATTGCCAAGATTGAGCGAGCGCGCACCTTCAATCATCGGGATGCGCACGCAGCGGTCGTAATTTTCGTGCAGAAGATCCTCCGGCAGGCCGCGCGTCTCCTTGCCGAACACCAAAAAGGCATCTTCGGGGTAGGAAACCTGCGCGTAAGAGCGCGGCGCCTTGGTGGAAGCGTAGAAAAACTGTGCGTCAGGATACTGCTGCCGCAGCTGGTCAAAGGAGGGATGCTCCTCGATGGTGACCAGATGCCAGTAGTCCAGGCCCGCCCGCCTGACCTGCTTTTCATCGATGGAAAAGCCCAGGGGATGCACCAGGTGCAGCGTGGTGTGCGTGGCGGCGCAGGTACGGGCGATGTTGCCGGTATTCTGCGGGATCTCGGGTTCAACCAGTACGATATGCAACGGATACGCCTCTTTTTTTGTTATGATGCGCAAATTTCCCCCTTGGGGGGATGAATCACAGAAATTTTATGACATTGCGCGCGATGGTGAACACGAACAGCAGCGCGCACAACACGATGAGCATCCAGTTGGGGATGTGCAGCTGCGGCAGTCGCCGTCCGATGAGATAGGGGGACAGCTCTGCAATCCCCATATAGGCTGCGATAAAGATGACAAACAGAAAGGGGTTCTGCGCAAGGGACTGGATGGGATGGCCGTGCATGAGCAGCCAGGCTGCGCGGGTCATGCCGCAGCCCGGGCAGTCCAGCCCCGTCAGCGCGTGAAACATGCACAGCGTCACCCCGCCCTCGAAAGGGTTGTGGAAGTAGACGTACAGCGTAAAGCCCGCGGCCGCGGCCACGATGCTCCAGGCCAGCACGCGCATCCCCACACCCTTGAAGCGGGTATCTTTTGCAGAGGAGCGCATGACGCGCTTACCAGTCGGAGCCGAGCATACTGGCGGCGGCGCCAGTCAGGAAGAGCACGATGGCCGAGAGGATGGACACGCCCACGATGACCGCGGATACGATCCACATGGTCTTGGCAGTCTTGCTCTTGGCCTCGGCGGTGGCCCAGTCACCGGCGGCAATGGCCTTCTTGCACGCGCTGCCCGCCACGATGCCGATGATGGAGGTGACCAGAGAGGCAATGCTGATGCAGCCGCAACAGGTGAGCACCGAGGCTACGCACAGTATGATGTTGATGGTCACATAGTCGGCAGGCGCCTGCTCAGGCGCTCTCTGAACGGGGGACTCCTGCACGGGCTGCGCAGTATACTCGCCCTCGAAGGTCTCGCCGGCGGGCTGGGCGGTGAAGGGCTCGGTGACAGGTTCCGCGATGGGCTCGACCGCAGGTTCCGCGATAGGTTCAGTTACGGGTTCGGTGACAGGCTCGGTCACGGGTTCGACGACGGGAGCGGACTCAGCCTGGACCTTAGCGCCGCAGTTGGAGCAGAAGACTGCGCCGTCTGGGAGCTTGGTTCCGCAGTTGGGACAGAACATGATGGATACCTCCTATTCACAGATGAGTATGGGATGGGCGGAATGATCCGCCGGAAGAATGGACAGGGACTACAGTAGCAGCGCCGCAAGCGCGGAGAAGCTCATCTGGTTCAGCAGCGACGCGAACGCCACGCCGTAGAAGCAGAAGAAGAACAACAGATAGGCGATGAGCAGCAGCGCGGTGACGCCCATCAGCACACCTGTCGCGATGGCCAGAGATTTGGCCAGGCGGGACTTTTCCTCGGCCTGCGCGCGCTTGCCCTCCTGAACAAGGGACTTGACCTGCGAGGCAAACACCACGCCCAGAATGCCTGTGACCAGGGCGGGCGTGCAGCTGCAGCACAGCGCTGTCAGCGCCAGCAGCACGATGTTGACCGTCAGATAGTCCTTGACGGGTGGGAGATCAGGCGGAGAGACGGCGGGCGCGAGGATCGCGCCGCAACGAATGCAAAAGGCCGCGTCGGACGCGAGTTCAGAGCCGCAGTGTGGGCAGAGCATGGAGGGCACCTCCCCTGTGCAGTGCGCGCTTTACAGCGCCAGTGCGTAGAGTTCAGAGAACATGGCGGCAATGGACGCGCCATAAAGGGCAAGGATGATAACACTGGTGATGGCGCCGATGCCGATCATGACCAGGCCCAGGATACACATCAGGCGGGCGTTTTTGGACTTGGACTCCGCCTGGACCATGTCGCCTGCGTTAAAGGCGGTCTTGGCCTGTGAGCTGAACACGATGCCCAGCACGCCGAAGATCACGCCCAACCAGCCGCCGCAGCACAGAAAGGAGACGATGGAGACGATGATGCTAAAGGTCTGGTAATCCTTATAGCTCGAAGATGCTGCGGGCTGCTCGGACACAGCGGCAGGGGCGGACGCGTTCAGTTGAACGCCGCAGGAAGGGCAGAAGGCCGAACCATCTGCAATTTGAGAACCACAATGAGGACAGAACATGATCAACGACACCTCCAGATATAAAATAATATGTTACCGCAGCCATTTCATGAAGAATGGCTGCCATACTTCTATCGCCGTCTGCGGGCAGAGCTCCTGACAACAGTAGCAGCGGATACAGTTTTCGTAATGGAAGCGGGGCCTTTTGTCCACCAGTTCGATGGCCTTGCCGGGACAGGAGCGCATGCACGCGCCGCAGCCCACGCACCTGCTCTTTTTGACCACGGGCTTGGAACGCACCATGCGGGCAAAGATCGGGTTGGTCAAAATACCGCGCGCGGCGGCGTCCGCAGGGGCGCGGCGGAAACGTTGAGCAAGGCTGTCCACGCTATCGCCCACAACCACGGGCACGGGCAGCACGCCCAGATTCGCGGCGCACTTGAGCGTTGCGACCTCCTCGGGCGCAAAACCGATGAGGGCGGCGCCCACCACGTCACAGGCGTGAGCATTGTCGGAGACGACGAGCGCATTCAGACGCCGCGGGCTGCCGCCCGAGGGCCCCGCGCCCTCCATGCCGAAGATTCCATCCAACACGCTCAGACAGGGCTGCGCCCAGCGCTCAATGTCCAGCAGCAGCTTGGAAAACTCGGAAATGTCGGGATAGCGAGCGTGCGCGTCCACCTTGAGCATGCCCGGCACCAGACCGAACAGATTCTTGACCGCGCCGGTGTAGGCAGTCAAACCGTGGGTCTTAATCTTGCCTACGCTGACGATGCAGTCGGCCTCGGCCGCGCAGCGCATGACTGTGAGCATATGGCTCTGATAGGCGTCGGGGAGCTCCACCTCGACGCTTTCGGTGGAGCAGTTCAGGCTGGCGCCAGTGCGGTTTGCGACATCCTCCATGCCGGTCAGCGCGTACAGGCCGCGCAGCAGCCCTTCGGTGAAGGGACCGCCGGGGCTGTCGGCCAGGATGACGCTGCACCCCATGGCCTGCAGCTGACGCACCACGGCTTCCACCACGACGGGGTGGGTGGTGGTGTGGCGGTCGGGATCGCGGCGCATCAGAAGATTGGGCTTGACCAGCACCTTTGCGCCGGGGCGAAGTGCCGGGATGCCGCCGAGCTGCTCGATGGACTCGTGCAGTATGCGCTGGATTTCTTTCAAATCGTATTCTTCACAGCGCCGCAGGATGACCTTTGTCATGGGGTTTCCCCCTCTTCCGAATTCAGGACCAGCTTAGCGATGGCCCTGCCCACGCCATCCTCGTCGTTGGTGGCGGTGACGTAATTCACTTGAGCTTTGATGGCATCGGAGGCGTTGCCCATGGCGACGGACAGGCCCGCGGCGCGCAGCATGCTCAAGTCGTTCTCGTTATCGCCAATGGCCATGGTCTGCCCGATGGGAATCCCCAGCTTATCGGCCAGCGCGTGCAGCGCGGCGCCTTTATGAACGCCGCCGGCCAGCATTTCCAGATTGTCCCACCAGGAAGAACTGACCTCCAGACCGCCTACGGTCTCCATGCCGGCGCGGATGCGCTGGAGTTTTTCAATATCGGGGGTGAAGCACACCACCTTGAGCGCGCCGTCGCCTACGTACTTGGGCATTTCATCGCCGGTGAGGATGTCGCCTGCATAGTCGTAGCAATTGAGCTTACGTTTTTTGCCAGGGTTGGCGGTGCGGCTCTCCATCACGGAGCCGTCGTCGCAGTAGACATGATAATAGCAGGACTCCTTTTCCAGTACACCCACCACGGCGCGCAGTTTTTCCTTGCTTAGGCATTCGCAATAGACCAGTTCGAACGGATTCTGCGTGCAGGCCATGGCGCCGTTGGAGCAGATGATGGGCTGCCCGGGCGCGATGCGCTCGGAGATGGCCGTCACGTCGGCATAGCGGCGGCCGCTGGAGATGGCGACGTACACGCCCGCGGCGATGGCACGGCGCAGCACCGCAAGGTTATAGGCGGAAATGTCCTTGTCAGAATTGAGCAGCGTGCCGTCCAGGTCGATGGCGATGAGGCGAATCTGTTGCATGACGGACTCCTTACAGATCAGTGCACTGATATTCACTTTATCATACCACATCTGCACACCAGATTTCTACATAAAGTTTGCAGAACTGCGAAAAAGACCGCCGCTGCGCGGGTGCGCAGGGCGGTGCTTGTTCCAAACTCAGCCGGTGACAAGGGTGGCGCGCTGGATGCGCGGGTCGGTGAAGACATCGAATTCGTCACGGCTCGTGGTGGAAAACTCAGAGATTACCGCGCCCTCGTCGCCCGCGGTGAACCAGTGCAGCGTGCCGGGGTAGATGGTGTACTGCTCGCCCGGGCGCAGCTCGATATGGCGGAAGGCAGTAAAGCCCGCTTCATAGCCTGCGGGGGTCAGCGGAGAGGGGCACTTGCAGGCCTTGTCATAGACGAACAGGTGGCACACGCCCCAACGGCAGCGGAAGGTCTCCTCCTTGCCGGGCTGACCGTCGATTTCCGGATGGAGATGCTCGGGGCAGGTTTGGTGGGGCAGCAGCGCCATCTCCTTGGCGCACACGCGCGGGGTGTTGATGTAGATGAGCAGCTGCAGGCCGATGGCGGGCAGATCGGACAGACCGAAGTCCGCCACTTCGATGCGGGCGGCCTCTTCAGGTGTGACGGCGATGCACGCCTTTTCGTAAAGCGCAAGCGCAGCGCGAACGGCGTCGCTTTGCTGGGCACGGGTGATCATGGGGGCTTCCTCCTTTGCCTGACGGCGTTTTTGAAGGCATCAGTCCGACGCTGAGAGGTCTGCACGGACGCACTGCAGGCGAACCTGCGCGCGGGGCAGCGCACGGCAGACGCCGCGCTGCACGGCCTGCGCGGTCTCTTCGGCGGTGACGAGCAGCAGCACATAGACGAGGTCAGGACACACGGCGCTGACCACCTCGCCGCCGTGCAGCGCGCCGAGCAGCGACTGGACGGCACGCGGGGCGTCGGGGGTGTGCACAGCACACAGATAGGGGAGAAAGCGCGTTTTGCGCGACAGGCGCACGCACAGGCGATAGACGGTGCGGAAGGCCTCGGGCGAGCAGGCGCGGGCGGGCTGTTCCATCGGCGCGATCCCTCCCTTTTCGACTTTTTTCAGTGCAGTTCCATTATAAAGCATGCGCGCGGCGATGTAAAGCGCAGCATGGACAAAAAGGCCGCTCTTCGCACAAAAAGCGGCGAAAAACGGCCTGGAAAGGGGCGGATGGAAATTACTTGATATTCTGCTCCATCAGCGCGGCGCGGTGACGGGTAAGCAGCTTCTGGATGCGCTGCAGCGGATTGAGCAGTGGAGAGATGGAGCGATCGTGGTTCAGCGTGGCGATGATCAGCGCGATGTACTTGGACATATCCACCTCAACGAACCAGGGCTGCTCGCGCAACTCGGGACGCAGATAGCTCAGGTTGGTGGCGAGTATGTAATCGAACAGGCCCTCGGCATACGCCTTTTTGAACACCTCGATGCCGTTGGTGAACATGGCAAAGGTGGTGGCCATGAAGATGCGGCCGCACTTGCGGCGCTTGAGCTCGCGCGCCAGGTCCAACATGGAATCGCCCGTGGCCAGGATGTCGTCCGCGATGAGCACGTCCTTGCCCTCAACGGACTCGCCCATGTACTCATGCGCTACGATGGGGTTGCGGCCGTTGACCACGACGGAGTAGTCGCGCCGCTTGTAGAACAGGCCCATATCCAGGCCCAGCATGGTGGCGTAATAGATGTTGCGGCCCGCGGCGCCCTCGTCGGGGGAGATGATCATCATGTGATCGCGGTCGATGCGCAGATCGGGCAGCTTGCGCAGCAGCGCTTTGAGCATCTGATAGGTGGGCATGACGTTCTCAAAGCCCGAGTGGGGGATGGCGTTCTGCACGCGGGGATCGTGCGCGTCAAAGGTGATGATGTTGTCGATGCCCAGCGTGGTCAGCTCCTGGAGCATCATGGCGCAGTCCAGAGACTCGCGCGCGGCCCTGCGATGCTGACGCCCTTCGTAGAGATAGGGCATGATGACGGAGACGCGCTTTGCCTTTTTGCCTTCGGCGGCGATGATGCGCTTGAGATCCTGAAAATAATCGTCGGGAGACATGGGCACGTCCATGCCGTACATGCGGTAGGTCTTGGAGTAATTGGTCACGTCGCAGAGAATGTAGAGATCATAGCCGCGCACCGACTGGCGGATGACGCCCTTGCCTTCACCGGAGGAAAAGCGCGGGCAGTCGGCGTCCAGCAGAAAACCGTCGTTCTGATAGCCGGGGTGGGTGAGCAGCACCTGGTCGGCGTTTTCGGGCTCCTTCTCCCATTTGACGAGGTAGTCGTTGACCTTTTTGCCCAGTTCGGGGCAACCATCCATGGCAATGATACCCAGAGGGGCAACGGACTGGGGCTCGTAGCCCGGGCGAGAGAGACTGTCTTGCATGAAGGGACACCTCCTGATCTTTCTGGATCACAGTATAACACAATCTCCGTCAAAATTCTGCACCAAAACAGGCGGCCTAAGCATTCTTTACATAATTTTTAACATCAAAACGAACGTAATGTGCAATTTTCTGCCTAAACATCGAAAAAATACAATCCATACTTTACGAGCGGTGTATTTTCGTGTAAAATAAACAAAATAAATATACCGAGGGAGAACTGCGCGATATGTGCTTCAGACCCGATACGCAGGCGCTGCGCCTGCAGAACGTAAACCTCTACTGCCTGCGGCACGTGGGCGTCAAGGCGCTGCTGCTGGACGCGGACAATACGCTCAGTCCGTGGAACAGCCCGGAGCTTTCACCGGAGGTGGTGGAGTGGGTGGAGAGCGCCAAGACCGCAGGCTTTGCGGTGCTGGTGGCGTCCAACAACTCGCTCAGGCGCCTGATGCCGCTGACCGAAACACTGCGCATCGGCGCGGTGCCGCGCGCGGGCAAGCCGCTGCCCTTTAAGCTGAGAAGGGCGGCCAAGACGCTGGGCCTTGCGCCCAGACAGTGCGCGATGATCGGCGACCAGCTGATGACCGACGTTGTGGCTGGCAATCTTGCGGGCATGCACACGGTGCTGCTCGAACCCATCGACGGGAACAGCGAGTTTTTGGGCACGCGCATCAACCGCGCGATGGAAAGGGTGATCAAAAAATTATGGAAGATCGCATAGCGCGCTTCGGCCCCGCGGGGAACTGCGAGGATTTCTATGAAAAAGGATACAAATCCACCGTACAGGCGCCGGAGTATTTGAAGAAGATGGGCTTGGACGCCTACGAATACTCCTGTGGGCGCGGCGTCATGCTAAAGGAAGACACGGCGCGGCGCATCGGGGAGGCGGCTGCGGAGAACGGTGTGGAGCTCTCTATCCATGCGCCGTATTTCACCAATCTGTGCAACCCGGACCCGGAAAAACAGGCGGCTACGGTGCGCTATTTGATGCAGGCGGCGCAGGCGGTGCGTTGGATGGGCGGCAGGCGGGTGATCTTCCATCCGGGCGCGCTGATGAAGAGCACGCGGCCGGCGGCGCGGGAACGTGCTGAGGCGCTGATGCACCGCGCTGTGGAAGAGGTGCTCTCCGCCTATCCGGATGTCGTGCTCTGCCCTGAGACGCTGGGCAAGAGAAACCAGTACGGCACGCTTTCCGAGGTGCTGGCGCTGTGCGCGCCCTACGGCGAACAGGTGACGCCCTGCATCGACTTTGCGCACCTGCACGCGGCGGGCTGCGGATGTATAAACGGCGAAGCGGACTTTGACGCGCTGCTCGGGGAGGCCGAGAGGGCGCTGGGACATGCGCGGATGGAGAACTTTCACGTGCATTTTTCGCACATCGAATACACCGGCGCCGGTGAAAAGCGCCACCGTACTTTTGCGGAGGAGGGATTCGGGCCGGATTTTGCGCATCTGGCACCTTGTCTTGTGCGCAGGGGACTGCGTCCCGTGGTGATCTGCGAATCGGCGGGCACGCAGGCGCAGGACGCGAAGCAGATGCGGGAAAAATACCTGTCTTTCGTGAAAAATGTGTAATACATTGTGCCGCATACTAGCCAAAGTGCGGCGAATATGCTAAAATAATTCAGATAATGGCGTCATGGCTGCGGGATCCGCCGCCAGGCGGACCGCTGAATACACCTTTTACTTACTCAAATGGAGGTTTTACTCATGATCAAGGCTGGCGATATCCGCAAGGGCACGACCATCGAGATCGACGGCAACGTGTTCACCATCGTTGACTTCCAGCACGTCAAGCCCGGCAAGGGCGCTGCGTTCGTGCGCACCAAGATGAAGAATGTCATGACCGGTCAGGTGCTTGAGCGCACGTTCAACCCCACGGACTCCTGCACCCGTGCCACCATCGAGACCAAGGAAATGACCTATCTGTACACCGACGGCGACTTCTACTACTTCATGGACGTGGATACGTTTGAGCAGATCCCCATGAACCACGACGTGGTGGAGGATGCCATCCCCTATGTCAAGGAGAACACCAACTGCACCGTGCGCTTCTTCAAGGGCTCTCCCTTCTCCGTAGAAGCCCCCAACTTCGTGGTGCTGGAGGTCGTGGAGACCGAGCCCGGCGTCCGCGGCGACACGGCAACCAACGTCACCAAGCCCGCCACCCTGGAGACCGGCTGCGTGGTCGCGGTGCCGATCTTCATCAACCAGGGCGAGAAGATTCGCGTGGATACCCGCACCGGCGAGTACATGGAGCGCGCGTAATCCGGGCATACTGAAAGCACGGCGCGAGCCGCTGCGGAAGGAGGCAATGCAAACATGAGCGAGGTTTCCAAGAAGGTTGCATACTTAAAGGGCATGGCCGAGGGCATGGACCTGAAGGAGGATACCCTGCAGAACCGGCTGATCCTGCGCATGCTGGAGGCGCTGGAGGAGATCTCCGAGGAGCTGGAGGCCATCGAGGCGCGGCAGGATGAGGCCGAGCAGTATATCGACGAGCTGGACTCCGATCTGGGCGATGTGGAAGAATTCCTCTTTGCCGATGAAGATGACGAGGACGACTGCGACTGCGGTTGCGGCCATCACCATCATGGCGACGAGGACGAAGAGTACGAGGACGACGAAGAAGACGACGGTGAGGGGATCGACTTTATTGAGTACGAGTGCCCGCACTGCAAGACCAGCGTCTACTACGACCAGGAGGCCTTTGACCTGGAAGAGGAGCACCTGTGCCCCGAATGCGGCAAGGAGCTGTTCCCCACCAGCGACGACGAATAATGCGCAGATTGCCTTACTGAAAAGAGGGCGCTTTCGCGGAAGAACAAGCCGCGAAGGCGCTTTTTTTGTGCGCTGGGGAGAAAAGGAATATATGGAAAAATCGTGAATAAATGGTGATGAATGGATGAAGAAAATATTTCAGCTTATGTTTACAACTCCATCAAAAAAATCCATATATGGATAAAAATGCGTAATGTGACGGAATTTTGATTGGAAAATGAAAACAAAGTGAATGAAAAAGCGTAAATATATCAAAAGTTATTGCAAAACTGTTTCTTTTTGGTTCAAACTCTTTACGAAATGGATTCTGGTATGATATGCTTTTTTCGAGCTAAAGAGTGGCTCAAAATAATGGAAAGGGGTTTGAAACCATGAAGAAGACTCTTGCGGTCGTGCTGGCGCTGGTAATGGTGCTGTGCATGATCCCCGCGATGTCTGCAGAGGTCACTGAGTCCAAGACCATCAGCGACAAGTCCTATGACATCGCCATCAACAGTGTCGGCGAAGAAGTGCCCGGCAAGGCATCTACATCCAAGACCAATTCCCTCACCTACGAGTACGACTACACAAAGCTGAAGGCCGACGTCACCGGCAAGTTCAGCGGCGACGCCCGCATGGCGGTCGTGACCCTGACCGGCTTTGACGCCGACTTTACGGCGGACGCCAAGGTCACCATCGACGGCAAGACGCTGTCCGTGGACCCCCTGGCCGCTTACACCGTCGGCTGGGACAACGGCAACAAGGCCGTCAAGTTCCCTGTTGAGCTGACCAAGGCCGGCTACTCCGACACCTATCTGGTGCAGGTGACCGAGACCACCAACGGCAAGACCATCACCGAGACCGCCAAGGTTTCCCTCAAGCTGGTCAACACCGCGGACTCCAAGAACACCAAGACCGCGACCATCACCAACATCGTGGTGGACGACAAGTACAACAACAAGGTGGACGCTTACATCGTGGGCTCCAAGATCTACCTGGATTTCTACACCGAATCCGCGGCCGACGCCATCGCGAAGATCACCTTTGGCGATGAAAACGGCAAGGCTTTCTCCGCGATCACCTGGGCCTACAACCCCACCTCTGACAAGGGCGCTCTGTGCCTGAAGGACAACAAGGAGCAGAAGCTCGACGCCTCCGCCGCTCCTTACTACTTCAACGGCAACTCCGACAGCGACGTTATCTTCAAGCTCGAGACCGCTTCTGCGAACTACGAGACCAAGAAGTACGACCTGGTGGTCCGCACCGGCATCACGGAGACCGATCCCAAGGGCATCTACTTTGCCGAGACCTCCAAGACCATCGCCATCGGTGAGAAGTACTCTCCCGTCGTGATGGGCGTGGCCACTGGCCGCGCGGTCAGCGCCACCCTGACGCCCGGCTCCAACACCGATGCGCAGGTCATCGATGTCAACGGTTCCGTTGTCACCGGTACCCGTGAGGGCGTGGCCTACATCACCGCTTCCTACACCACCAAGAACGGCAAGACCTACAACACTTCTTCCATGAAGATCACCGTCACCGGCAAGACGGCGGATGACGTCGTGCCCCCGGTCAACAACGCCACCAAGTACGTTGTGACCGCAAGCACCCTGAACGTCCGCAAGGGCCCCGGCACCTCCTATGCGAAGGCCGGCACGCTGTCCTACGGCGTCACGGTGGAGGTCGCCTCCATCTCCAACGGCTGGGCTAAGCTGAGCAACGGCAACTACGTCTCCGCGCAGTATCTGCGCGCTGAGAATGGCAGCAGCTCTGGCGCCACCACCATGTACGTCACCTGCCGCACCCTGAACGTGCGCTCCGGCGCGGGCACCTCCTACTCCAAGGTGGGCACCCTGTCCCGCAACGCCGCCGTCCAGGTGGAGTCCATCTCCGGCGGCTGGGCCAAGCTGAGCAACGGCACCTACGTTGCCTCCAAGTACCTGACCAAGTAATCTAAAAAACATCAGTCAAACAGTTTCTGCATGCGAAAAATAGCATTGTGGTTTTCCCCAAAGACCAAGCTGTGAATCCAACTGCCTGCAGAAAAGTGGGGCGCTCCTGCTGTGAGGAGCGCCCCTTTTTGCATTCACACAGCCGAAAACTGATGTATTGCCATGGGCTGGGTTTGGGTGTAGAATGGGGGGGGTGAAAGAGCGCACCAAGAAAAGGAGGATGTTTTGACATGAGAAAGGTTCGCATTGGTATCATCGGCTGCGGTGGCATTGCCAACAACAAGCACATGCCCGCGCTGAGCGGGATCCCTGAGGTGGAGATGGTCGCGTTTTGCGACATCGTGGAGGAGCGCGCGGTCAAAGCGGCCGCTGAATACGGCACGCCGGATGCCAAGGTTTACGTCGATTATAAGGAGCTGCTCAAGGATGAGAGCATTGAGGTTGTGCACGTACTGACCCCCAACCGCGACCACAGCTATATCACGGTGGACGCACTGGAGGCGGGCAAGCACGTGATGTGTGAAAAGCCCATGGCCATCAATACCGCCGAGGCACAGAAGATGGTGGACGCCGCTAAGCGAACTGGCAAAAAGCTGACCATCGGCTACCAGAACCGCTTCCGTCCGGACAGCATGTACCTCAAGCAGGCGTGTGAGGATGGCGAGCTGGGCGAGATCTACTATGCGCGCGCGCAGGCCATCCGCCGCAGAGCCGTGCCCACCTGGGGCGTGTTTCTGGACGCAGAGAAGCAGGGCGGCGGCCCGCTGATTGATATCGGCACCCATGCGCTGGACCTGACGCTGTGGATGATGGACAACTATGAGCCTGAGATGGTGGTGGGCACCAAGTACCACAAGCTGGCGGATCACAAGAACGCTGCCAACGCCTGGGGACCCTGGGATCCTGAGAAGTTCACCGTGGAGGACTCCGCGTTTGGCTTTGTGCGCATGAAGAACGGAGCGACCATTTACTTGGAGGCCAGTTGGGCGCTCAATTCGCTGGATGTAAACGAAGCCAAGACCATCCTCTGCGGCGACAAGGGCGGCGCGGACATGATGGGCAAGAACGGCGGTCTGCGCATCAACGGCGAAAAGTACTCCAAGCTGTTTGTGACCGAGCCGGACATGAGCGCGGGCGGCGTGGCCTTCTTCGACGGAAAAACGGCGAAGGCGGCGGATGTGGAGGCGCGCATGTGGATCAACCACGTGCTGGATGACAGCGCGCCGCTGATCACCAAGCCCGAGCAGGCCATCGTGGTGACCAAGATACTGGAGGCCATCTACACCTCCGCAGAGACTGGCAAGCCCGTTTATTTTGACTGATCGGGATGGGCAAAGGGGCCTTCGGCGCGAGTGCCGTCGGGGGCCTTTTGTGTAAAAAGAAGGCAAGAGCGCAGGGAGGTGCGTGACGATGGCGAAAAAAGCTAAGAACAGACTGTCGCCCCTGCACATGCAGCTGCTCAAGGGGCTGCTGTTTCTTTTGATCGGCATCGCACTGATTGTGCAGCCGTGGCTGGCGGGCATTTCCTGGCTGGGCTGGCTGATGGTGGTCGTGACGGTGTTCATCGCGGGCGCGACGGGAGTGCGGCTGCGCAGCGCGGCCAGAATGCAGAAAAATGTGATTGCGCAGTTCGCATGCGGCGATGCGGTGTATGAAAACGGGCTCAAGATCGACGGCGTGCTGTACGACTTTTCCACCTTCGGCGCGCAGCTAAACGGCGCGGAGTTCGACGGGGAGCGGCTGCGTTTTGCGTATAGCTTTTATGCCAAGCGCGGCGGGAGAGCGGGCGAGACGGTGAGCATTCCCGTGGCCGCAGACGAGGCGGACAAAGCGCGGGCCGTGCTGGAAAAGCTGGCGCTGCCGTGCCTGGATCCAGTAAAGGAAGAATGCGAAGAAACGGAGCCGAAGAGCGGAGAGGAGTGATGTGTTTGGAATACATCGAGGGAAAGGTGCCGGAGCTTGAGCAGGTGCTTCGTTTGTACAACGATGCGGGCTGGCTGGCATATACCGAGAAGCCCGAGCAGCTGATGCAGGCGCTGGAGCGATCGCTGTATTTGGTATGCGCCTATGAGGACGGGCAGCTGTGCGGGTTGCTGCGCGCAGTGGGCGATGGCTGCACGATTCTTTATATCCAGGATATTCTGGTAGAGCATGCGCATCGGCGTGCGGGCGTTGGCCGCAGAATGATGGAGATGGCGATTTCCACTTTTCCGGACGTGCGCCAGAAGGCGCTCATGACGGATGAGACGCCGGAGATGCACGGCTTTTACGAGAGCTTAGGCTTTTGCCCTGTCGGGCAAATGGGGATGACCGCGTTTTACTACCTGGGCAAGGAAGAATAAAGACAAAAGGGTCGGGAAATCGGCCCTTTTTGTTTTGTGGAGGCAGGATGGGCTTCGGAGCCTTCCCCTGGGAGGGGAAGGTGGCGCGCGCCGCTTTAGCGGCGTGTGACGGATGGGGTGTAGGGGCACGGCTTTTCCTACTTGCTGCGAAAAAGACGTGCCCCGTGCGTTCCAGTTGCAAGCGGCGGGAACGTTGGGGTTGGCCGTCGTCGCTGCAGATGGCTTCGCAGGACACACCTCGGCGGCCAATTCAACAGCGCGCGCGAGGATTTCGGACATCAAGAAGCGGAAATGGGACGAAATCGGTTGCCTGGTCATCCGGGCCTTGCTATACTGGATACACGGTATGAACCGATAAGAGGAGGAAAAGAGATATGAAGAAGAAAAAACTGGGGCGGACCATCGCGCTGTGCGCTCTGGTCGCGGTGGCGGCGGTGATCGGCCTTTCGGGCTTTTACCGGGTCAACGAAGGCGAGGAGGCCATTTTGCTGACTTTTCGGGAGATGACCGACAAGAAGGAGCCGGGCATCTACTGGCGCGTGCCCTTTGTGCAGACGGTGGACAAGGTTTCCACCTCGCAGATCCACACGCTGGAGCTGGGCTTCCGCACACAGACGGGCGTGAGCATTGATGATCCGAGCGGCTACACCGACGTCAATGACGAGGCGCTGATGCTCACGGGCGACGACAACCTGGTGCGCGTCGAGGCGGTGTGCCAGTATTCGGTGCAGGACGCGCAGAGTTACCTGTATGAGGTGGACAAGCCCGAATCCACGATGAAACTGGCCTTTGAGACGGCGCTGCGCCGCAATATACAGAACAAAGCGCTCGACGACGCGCTGCTGAACAAGGCCACCATCGAACAGGAAGTGATTCCGGATTTTCAGCGGATGCTGGACAGCTACGGCATCGGTGTGACGGTACGGGAGATCCGCATCCAGAACATCACGGTGCCCACTGAGGTCAACGCCGCATATGAAGATGTCAACAACGCGAAAAATGAAAAGACCCGCAAGCTGGATGAAGCGGAGAAGTATTCCAACGAGGTGATTCCGGCGGCGCGGTCGGAGGCGTACCAGATGGTGCAGGAGGCCGAGGCCTACAAGTCCGAGGTAATTTCGCAGGCGACGGGCGATGTGGCCAACTTCAATTCCGTCTATGAGGAATATGTCTCCTCCCAGTCCATCACGCGCAAGCGCCTGATGATCGAGACCATGGAACGCATACTGGAAAAGGCCGAAAACAAGATCGTCATCGACGGCGACGGGGATACGCTGCGGCTGCTGCCCATTGAGCCTGCAAAGGGGGAATAAACATTATGGAACAGAACCATGCTACGAATACCTATCAGAAGCCGCCGGTGGACCTGAACCGGCGCAACGCCATGCGTACGGCCAAGAGCGTGACCATCTTCCTTGCAGTGCTGATCACAGCGGGCATACTCTTTGGCGCATGCACCTACACCATCGGTGAGAACGAACAGGCGGTGGTTTCGCAGTTCGGTGTAATCCGCGAGGTGGTGCTGACGCCCACGAATACGTTTGTGGACGAGAATCCCGACCTGATGAACGCGCCGGGCGCCAAGCTGCAGGATGTCAGGGTGGTCAAGGACAAGGGCTTGCGCTTCAAGCTGCCCTTCGTGACGCAGGTGAACATCTACGACGGCAGGCTCAACACCTTTACATCCAACGCCGAGCCCGTCAATACCAAGGATAAAAAGCAGTATTATGTCACCATCTACGGCCAGTGGCAGATCAGCAACCCGGCGCTGTTCTCCATCACACAGCAGAATATGACCAAGGCGCGGCAGTATCTGGACAATCTGGTCTTCCCGGTGATCGTGCAGAACATCAACAACCTGACGGCAGAGGACTTTGTAAGCAATAAGGACGTGCTCAACGAGACGATGGCGCAGGCGCTTTCGCAGATCAACGACACGGTGCGCGAGAGCGGTATTCGCTTTGCGGATATTCAGATCAACCGCACGCTGCTGCCCGAGAACAATATGCAGTCCACCTACGAGCGCATGATCGCCAATCGCGCCAAGGTGGCGCAGCAGCTGCGCAGCGAGGGCGAGGAGGCCTATCAGAAAGCGGTGGCGGAGGCTGACAAGGAGGCGCGCGTGATCAAGTCCGACGCCATCCGCGACGCCGAGCGCATCAAAGGTGAGGGCGACGCCGAAGCGCTGCGCATTTACGCCGAGGCTTATGGCAAGGATGCGGAGTTCTACACCTACTGGCGCTCGCTGCAGGCGCTGGAGAACATGCTGGAGGAAAACGCCACGCTGGTGCTGGACGAGGACCATCCGCTGTGGGCGGATGTGCTCAGGTGGGCCAGCGAAGTGGACGATGTCCACGCAGCCGGTGCGCAGTGAGAAATCCGCAGAACGGAGTTTGTTTCCGAGACGTGAATAAAGTGTAAATAGTGGACAAAAGCGGCTGGAGAGGCTTTCCCCAGCCGCTTTGTTTGATGTATAATCAAACTGTAAAAAGAGCGACGGGGAGGGATGGTCATGGCGTTTGTCAGCCTGGAAAATGTGACTAAGACCTATAAGATGGGCGAGATGGTCATCAAGGCAGCCGACGGCGTGAGCTTTGAGATTGAAAGGGGCGAATTCGCGGTGATCCTCGGACCCAGCGGCGCGGGCAAGACCACGGTGCTCAACATATTGGGCGGCATGGATGCGGCGACCTCGGGCAAGGTGATCGTGGACGGACAGGATGTGGCGCAGTTCACGCCCCGGCAGCTGACACAGTACCGCCGCGACGATATTGGTTTCGTGTTTCAGTTCTACAATTTGGTGCAGAACCTGACGGCGTTGGAGAACGTGGAGCTGGCGCTGCAGATCTGCAAGGATCCGTTGGACGCGCAGGAGGTGCTGCGCGAGGTGGGGCTGGCCGAGCGCGCGGGCAATTTTCCGGCGCGACTGTCGGGCGGCGAGCAGCAGAGGGTGTCCATCGCGCGTGCGCTGGCAAAGAACCCCAAGCTGATGCTGTGCGACGAACCCACCGGCGCGCTGGACTACCAGACGGGCAAGGCGATCTTAAAGCTTTTGCAGGATACCTGCCGGCTCAAAGGCATGACGGTGGTGGTCATCACGCACAACTCCGCCATCGCGCCCATGGCCGACCGCGTGATTGAGATCAAGAACGGCAAGTGCGTGCGCATGCGGCTGAACGAGCATCCCACACCCGTGGAGAATATAGAGTGGTGAGAGCGGCATGAAGAAAAATGCGTTGGGCAAGGATTTTTTCCGGGAGATCCGTGGCAGTCTGAACCGGTTTCTCTCCATACTGTGCATCGTGGCGCTGGGCGTGGCATTTTACACGGGCATCCGGTCTTCCCAGCCCGACATGCAGATGAGCGCCGATGCGCTCTATGACGACATCAACCTGATGGACGTCCGCGTGCTGGGCGAGATGGGCATCACGCAGGAGGATGTAGAGGCGCTCGGGCGCATCGAGGGCGTGACGCAGGCTGTAGGCGGCTATACGGCCTTTGCGCTGAGCGAGCGCGACGGCGTGCAGTCCGTGGTCAACGTGATCTCGCTGGCGGGGGACATGAACCAGGTGACGCTGACGCAGGGCCGCCTGCCCAGCGCGCCCGACGAATGCTTTCTGGATGAGCGGATTATGGACAGCGCGGGCATTTCGCTGGGCGACCGCATTCAGCTGTCGTCGGGCAGAGAAGATGAGGCGCTGTCCGACACGCTGGCGGAGGAGAGTTTTACCGTGGTGGGCGCGGGCAGCTATGCCTGGTACCTGAATTTTGACCGCGGAACTGCCGACATCAGCAATGGCGACGTACAGTACTTCCTTTGCGTGCCGCCGGAGAGCTTCTCCATGGAGGTCTATACCGTGGCGTACCTGACGTGCGACGGTGCGGACGGACTGAACTGCTATGAGGACGGATATAAGAGCTATATTGATAATGTGCAGGACCGCATTGAGGCCATCGCCGGGGAACGGTGTGAGATCCGCTACCAACAGGTGCAGACAGAGGCGGCGGAGAAGATCGCCGATGCAAAGCAGGAGATTGCCGACGGCGAGGCGGAGCTTGCAGACGCCGAACAGAAGCTGGCCGACGCGCAGGTCAAGCTGGACGACGCGGCGCAGGAGATTGCCGACGGCGAGCAGGAAATCGCGGACGGCGAAGCAGAGATTGCCGATGCTAAGCATGAGCTGAGAAAGCAGCAGAAGA
The DNA here is from genome assembly GCA_002492415.1 of Christensenella sp. UBA7102. Classification (GTDB taxonomy): domain Bacteria; phylum Bacillota; class Clostridia; order Christensenellales; family UBA1750; genus Spyradocola. The sequence goes on along the minus strand of DKYK01000038.1, from coordinate 84,427 downwards.
AGGTTGACGAGGGCTGGGAAGAGCTGAACGCCGCCAAGGAGGAGTTGGGCATTGCGGCGCAGGAGCTGGCCGACGCGCGCAGCGAGCTGAGCAGCGGCGAGGCGCAGGCGAGCAACAGCCGCCGTCAGCTGGATGAGCAGAGCGCGCAGTTCAACGCCTATGCTGCGCAAGCGGAGGCGCTCAAGAGCGCAGAAGGCTATACCCAGGCGCAAACCAACTATGGCGCGCTGAAGGCGGCGCAGGACGCGGGCTATTCACTGACCGACGAGCAGAACAGTGCCCTGCAGTTTTATGGGCAGATTCTGCCGCAGGTGGACGGTGCGCTGCAAGGGACGCCTGCAACCGATGAGACGCTGACCGCGGTGATCGACGGCGCATTGCAGCCCACGCGCGACGCCATTGCCGATGGCTATGCGCAGCTGAACGCCGCCGATCAAAGAATTTCGAGCGGGCGCGCGCAGCTCGCCGATGCGCAGACCGAGTACGACGATGCGCTGCAGCAGATTCAGCAGAGCGAACAGCAGCTGCTGGATGGGCAGACAGAGATCGACAAGGGCTGGGCCGAGGTGAACAAGGCGGAAAAGGAACTGGAAGAGGGCCGACAGGAACTCGAAGACGGTCGAAAGGAATACGAGGATGCGCTGGCGGAGTACGAGGAGGCCAGGACAGAATTCGACGAAAAGAGCGCAGACGCACAGCATGACATTGACGATGCCAAGCGCAAGGTGGAAGACGCCGAGCAGGAGCTTGCAGATCTGGAAAGACCCGAGTGGTATGTGCTGGATCGGGAGTCCATACAGTCCTATGTGGAGTTTGGCCTGGATGCCGAGCGCATCGGCGCGCTGGGCAGGGTATTCCCCGCGATCTTCTTCCTGGTGGCAGCGCTGGTGGCGCTGACGACCATGACGCGCATGGTGGAGGAAGGCCGTCTGCAGGTGGGCACAATGAAGGCGCTGGGCTACTCCAAGGCGGCCATTGCAGGTAAGTATCTTGGCTATGCGCTGCTGGCGGCGGTGCTGGGCGGCCTGATCGGAATCCCGGTGGGGTCGGCGCTGTTCCCCTATGTGATCATGACGGCCTATCGCATGCTGTATGTCAACCTCACGGTGATGCTGATGCCGGTGCAATGGGGTCTATCGCTGTCGGCGGTGGCCCTTGCAGTGGCGTGCGTAGCGGGCGCGACGCTCGTGGCCTGCTATGCACAGCTGTCCGAGACGCCCGCGCAGCTGATGCGCCCCGCGGCGCCGCCCGAGGGCAAGCGCGTGGTGCTGGAGTACATTCCCGCACTTTGGCGGCGCATGAGCTTTACCGCAAAGGCCACCTTCCGTAACCTGTTCCGGTACAAAAAACGGCTGCTGATGACGCTGTTCGGCATTGGCGCCTGCATGGGGCTGCTGCTGGTGGGATTTGGCCTGCGGGACTCTATCGCGGAGATCGTCAACAAGCAGTACAGCACCGTGTGGACTTACGATGCGAGTGTGAACGTGGATGCGGGCGAGTTGGATCAGCTGCCCGAAGTGGAGCGCAACATCGCGCAGCTGGATGCGGTAGATGCACAGCTGTCGGCACAGGTGACGGTGATCGACGCGCGGGCGAACGGCGTAACCAAGTCCGTCAACCTGTTCGTGCCCGAAAGGTCGGAGGACCTGGGGCAGATCGTGAGCCTGCAGACGCGAAGAGGGCAGCCCGTACAGCTGACCGGGGAGGGCGTGGTGCTCACCGAGAAGGCGGCACGGCTGCTGGAGGTCTCCATCGGCGATGAGATCGAGTTGATGCGGGACGAGACGCAGGCAGTGCGCGCGACGGTGACGGGCGTTGCCGAGAACTACCTGTACCACTACGTCTACATCACGCCGGAGCTGTATGAGACGTTGTACGGCGAGACGCCGGAGTACGATACGGTGTTTCTGCGAACGAATACAGGCATGGAAGGACAGGACGCGCTGGGCAAGGCGTTGCTGTGCATACCGGATGTGGGCGGCGTGTCTTTCGTCAGCGACCTGGAGGAGCAGGTGGCCAACATGATGCACAGCCTGGACCTGGTGGTGTGGGTGCTGGTCGCGGCCGCGGCGCTGCTGGCGTTCGTGGTGCTGTACAATCTGAACAACATCGCCATCATCGAGCGCAGAAGGGAGCTGGCGACGCTCAAGGTGCTGGGCTGCCACGACGGCGAAGTGGCGATGTACGTCTACCGCGAAAACATCTGGCTGACGGGCATCGGCATCCTGCTGGGCATGGCCATCGGCGTGGTGCTGCACCAGTTCGTGATCCGCACCTGTGAGGTGGATATGATCATGTTCGGCCAGGAGATCGGCGCGTTGTCCTACCTGTACAGCGCCGCGCTCACGGGCGTATTCGCCGTGATCGTCAATTTTTTCATGTATTTCAGCTTGAAGAAAATCGACATGGTGGAGAGCCTGAAGAGCGTCGAGTGATTTGAACATGACAAAGGAGCCCTTGCAATGAGGCAGGGGCTCCTTTGTCGGATTGTCCCCAAGCAGGGGAGAACCTTTCAGGGATACAGAATGAATCTTTGGTTTGGATAGCCGAACTCCTCGATGAGTTCGGCTTCTTGAAACCCGAATTTTTTGTACAACGCTCTTGGAGCCGCTCCCTTTTCATCATTTTCGCGAAATGTTGATACGGAAATCTCCTTGCTTCTGTCCAATTCATCAAGCGCTTCTTTCAGAAGAAGCGAACCGATGCCGCGCTGCCTGTATTCCGGCGCTACGGCCAGGCAGCAGATCATATTATGACTTCGGGAAAACAGGATTACGCCTGCAATCCTACTGCCGCATTTTACGCACAACGCTTGTCTCTTACTCATAAACCCCAATACGGTCTGCGCGTGCTCCGCTATGCTCTCCTCGGTTTCCAGCCCGGGAAAATTCCAGCTTACGCGCCGGACCAATTCCATCCAGGGCTCTATATCAGATGCCGTTCCCCGTAATACTTTCATGACAAAATACCTCCTGCAAATTTGGATTTGGAAATCGATTCCACCGAAAGCTTTTGATTTACGTACTGATCTGCGCCACCACTGTTTGCCTGCTTCGATACAGTAGCTGATCATAGCACTTCAATGGCCTGTCCGTCAAGATCAATGCTTTGCTCAGCCGAGTTGCGGTTGTAGGAAGATGCGTCTTTGCGAATTTTCCTGTGTACTTAAAAAGATTCTGCCTGTTGTTTGACATCTTGATATAGTTTTCTTCATAATTCTTGTGCTCAGGCTGCTGCGCCTATTTTTCACAGGAGGTTGCTGCACCCGCTTGCAACGAATGTTATCCGTATTACCAGATTGATCCCATGGATACACGATTCCGAAAAAAAGTTAGGGCATGGAAAGCATAGGCCCCTGTCTGCGCGACGAAACGGCCTTGCAGACAGGGGCCTATATCCTGGGCAAGCGGCCAAGCGGCTTAACGCCAGATGAGGCTGACGGGCTTGGGAAGGTCGTATTTTGCATCGGTGAGGGTGAGCTCGCCGGTCTCGGGGCAGGCGCGCAGCACAGTGATGTCCGCGGAATCCTGGTTGCAGACAAACACGAACTTGCCGTTGGGCGTGTAGGCGAACTCGCGCGGAGTCTTGCCGCCTACCTTGACAATCTGCTTGAGCGTGAGCGTGCCGCCGTCTGCGTCGAACAGCGCCAGGCTGTCGTGACCGCGATTGGAGACGACCAGCGTCTTGCCGTCGGGCGCGAAGTGGATGGCGGCGTCGATGTTGAAGCCGTCAAAATCTGCGGGCAGCGTGGGCGTGGCGGACAGGAAGGTGAGACGGCCGTCCTCGTAGGCGTAGGCGCGCACGGTGCAGCCCATCTCGGTCACGACATAGGCGAACTTACCATCGGGAGAAAATTCGATGTGACGGGGACCGTCGCCATCAGGCGTGCGCACGAAGGAGCCTGTGTTTTTATTCAGGCCGCAGGCAGCGCACAGCGGATAGAGCACCACCGCGTCGATGCCCAGATCGCACACGGCCAGATACTTGCCGTCAGGCGTGACGCGAGTGATGTGGACATGCGGCTTCTCCTGACGCTTGGGATTGGCCCCCTTGCCTTGATGGACGACCACCATGGGATCCTCTTTGAGCGCGCCGTTTTCTGTGGCAAATACAGTTGCCGTGCCCTCGGAATAGTTGGCCGCGTAGACGAATTTGCCATCGGGGGAAACGGCGGCATAGCAGGGATGTTTGCCCTGTGTGCCCGCCAGGTTGAGCAGAGACAGCGCGCCGTCGGGCGCCACTGCGCAGGCTGCTACCGCGCCGCCGTTGCGCCCGCGAAACTCACCGGTCTCGGACGCGGCGTAGAGGAATTTGCCGTCGGGGGAGAGGGCCAGGTGCGAAGGGTTTTCAACATCCGTGGTATCGATGATCTCCAGCGTACCCGCCTCATCGTCCACGAGCGCGCGGAAGATGCCGCCGTGTTCGCCCTTGGAATAGGTGCCGATATAGGCCATGATTTTTGCCATAGTGGTGTGCCTCCTTATGCCGTTGCGTGGGTCTTTCTGCATTTATTATACAGCATCTGCCGTGGGAAATTCAACTAGAATCCTTATACACTGAAATCCTATAAAAGCATGATATTGACAATAGAAAGGTTTGTGTTATACTTTGATTAAGCAGAACCATAGACAATTTTGCACATCTATTTAGGAGGGTTTTCACATGAACAAGACAGCTTTGGTCACGGGCGGAAGCCACAACATCGGTCAGGGCATTGCCATCGTGCTGGCGGAGCACGGCTATGACGTTGCCATCACCTACAACAGCCGCAGAGAGGGTGCGGAAGATACGCAGAAGCAGATCGAGGCCCTGGGCCGCAAGTGCTTCATCTACCAGGCCAGCCTGGAAAAGGCCGAGGTGCCTCAGCGCATCGTTGATCAGGCGCACAAGGATCTGGGCGGACGTCTGGACCTGATGGTGTGCAACGCGGGCAACGGCGGTTTCCGCGGCTCCATTCTGACCATCACGCCCGAGAACGTGGACGAGGTCTACACCGTCAACTTCCGCAACTACATGCTGTGCGCAGGCGCTGCCGCGCGGCACATGGTCGCCGACAAGATTGAGGGCAACATCATCTTCATCACCTCCTCCCGCGCGGAAATGGCTTATCCGGACGATTATCTCTACGGCGGCTTCAAGGCCTGCGTCAAGCGCGCCACCGAGTCCATGGCGCTGGACCTGTCCGCCTATAATATCCGTGTCAACTGCGTTGCGCCCGGCGCCACCTGGACGCCCCGGCCCGGCCGCGAGGACCTGGTCAAGTCGCCCTTTGTGGCAGAGTCCATCCCGCTGCACCGCGTGGGCACCCCCCGCGAGAACGGCGAAGTGGTGGCCTTCCTGGCCAGTGAAAACGCTTCTTACATCACCGGCATCACCGTGCGCGTGGACGGCGGCCTGATCCTGCCCGGCATGCTCGAGGGCCACGACAAGATTCCGTGGGTGCGTGAGGAGTGGAAGAAGGACCAGTACGAAAAGGCGATGGCCATGATCAAGGAGAACGCCGAGAAGGAGTAACGCATGTACACCAGGGATCATCTCATCGGGCAGCTGCGGGACATGCTGCCCGCAAACGCCACGGTGCTGATGCACTCCTCGTGCAAGAGCCTGGGGCCGATGGAAAACGGCGGCGATACGCTGCTGGACGCGCTGTGTGCGTATTTTTCGGACGGCCTGGTGGCGCTGCCCACGCACACCTGGGCGCTGGTGGGCAAGAAACAGCCCGTCTACGACGTGCTGGAGACGCCCTCCAATGTGGGGATTTTAACCGAGCTGTTCCGCAAGCGGGAGGGTGTGGTGCGTTCCTGGCACCCCACGCACTCCATCGCGGCCTATGGCGCGGACGCGTGGGAATTCCTGCGCGGCGACGAGGAGTGCCTGACGCCATGCGCGCGCGAGTCCGCGTGGGGACGGCTGTACGACCGCGACGCCTACGTGATGCTGGTGGGCGTGGAGCTTAACCGCATGACCTATTTCCATGGTGTGGAGGAGTGGGCAAATGTCCCTGGGCGCGTGGACATGGAGCATCCCAACCGCTATGTGGTGATCCCGCCGGAGGGACCGCGCATCATTCATGGGTATTACCCGCATTGCGCCGATTCTTCCCAGCTGTTCCCCAAGGTGGAGAGCGATATGCTGCGCTGCGGCGCGATGACGCTGCACCGCCTGGGCGACGCGACTGTGCGCCTGCTCTCTGCAAGAAAGTCTGCGGACGAATTGTTGAAGATCCTTGCGCGCGACCCGCAAATTTTTGGAATGTTCCGGAAGTAATTGACAAAAGAAGACACATATTCATCACATACACCCTCTCTATTGTGCGGAGAGGGTGTTATTGTTTAGGGTTGAAACAAGTTTGTTTCGCCGCGTTCATAGATTGTACAAGTTCTGCATCCATAATGAAAGAAAAGAGAAATAGGGGGGAAAGCGCAAGATGCCAAGGATGCTGATCGTGGACGATGAGACGGGCATACGGGAATACATACGCAAATATGCGGAATATGAGGGATATGTGGTGACGGAGGCACAGGATGGCGCGCAGGCGGTGGCGCAGTGCCGGCAGACGGCGTTTGACCTGGTGGTGATGGACCTGCTGATGCCGGAAATGGATGGGTTTGAGGCCATTCGGACCATTCGCACGTTCAGCAGTGCGCCCATCATCGTTTGCTCAGCGATGGCCGAAGAGCATGACCGGCTGCGCTGCTTTTCACTGGGTGCGGATGATTTTGTGCCCAAGCCCTTTAGCCCGCGCGAGTTGATGATGCGCGCCGCCGCCATCCGCAAGCGCGTGGAGCAGGACAGCGAGAATGCGCCTGTGGATACATATGCCTGCGGGGCGCTGGTTGTGGATTTTACCGCGCGCAAGGTGAGCATAGAGGGCAAGCGCATCGATTTGTCGCCCAAGGAGTACGACCTGCTGTTCTACTTGGTACGCAACCGCAATGTGGCGCTGACCCGCCAGCAGTTGCTGGGCGAGGTATGGGGGCCGGGTTTTTCCGGCGACGAACGCACGTTGGATACCCATATCAAGCTGCTGCGGCGGCGTCTGGGCCCCTATGCACGGCAGATTGTTACCATGCGGGGCGTGGGGTATCGGTTTGAGGGCTGAGAAGAGAGAAAAATCCCTCCCGGGACGGGGGGATTTTTCTTTTTCGTGCGAAAAAGAATTGACAGGAGTATCGGACTGCGATATAATATTCGTCGAACGATATAACGAATGACGATATATCGTTCGACGATGGAAGGGAGGAAAGACGTGGCGGAACAGGAAAACATTGTGCTGACAGAGGGTGTGTACTATATTCTGCTGGCACTGACGCGACCGCTGCATGGATACGGCATCATGCAACGGGTGGATGAGATGACGGCCGGACGGCTGCGCATGGCGGCGGGTACGCTGTACGGCGCGCTGAACAGCCTGCAGGAGAAGGGCTGGATTCGCAGCGCGGGTGCGCAAGAGGGCCGCAGGAAGGAATATGTACTGACGGAAGAAGGCCGTGTCGTGCTGGAGGCGGACCTGCGCCGGCTGGAGGAGCTGGTGGAAAACGGACGGTGCGTGCTAGGGAGGCGAAAAGAATGAGGAAGACGAAATACAAATGGTTCTGGGTGTGGGACTTTGAGAAGGAAGAGAGGTGGCTCAACAGCATGGCCGCGCAGGGCTGGGCGCTGGTGAGCGTATCCTATTGTCGGTACGAATTCGAGTCATGCGAGCCGGGCAGCTGTGCGATTCGGCTTGAGATGCTTGACGCGATGCCGTCCAGCGCCGAGGGGCTGCAGTATATCGGCTTTGTGGAGGAAACAGGCGCGCAGTACGTCGGGCATGTGATGCGCTGGGCATACTTCCGCAAGGACGTATCGGAGGGAGCTTTTAATCTGTATTCCGACCTGGATTCGCGCATCCGTCATGTCAAGCGCATTCAGGCGCTGCTGCTGCCGCTGGCGGTATGTAATATATGCAACCTCCCTCTGCAGGTGACGAACTACATTCGCAACGGGTACAGCGGGCTACTGTGGTGCGCAGCGTTTGTCGCTGCTGTGACGGCAATGATGGGCTATGGATTGTACCGCGTTGGCGCGATGCGCGTGGCGCTGGAAAAAGAGCGGCAGCTGCGCGAGTGACCTCTCTCGGAACAGAATAAGGGGCTGTCTCCCGCTCGGCAGGAGACAGCCCCCAGTTTATCGGCCTTCGTTCATCAGATCGTAGTCGGTAAGACCCATGACGTCGGTGACGGGCAGGGCAAAGGCCGTGACATGTTCGCCGGTGGACTGCAGCACCTTATTGCAGATTGCCTTGAGGATGGCCTGCTTATCCTGCCGGGGCACGAGGATCATCAGGATCTCTTTTTCCGGCTGGATGGTGATGCCGAACACCTTGCGCGCCTGCTCGACACTGACTTGGCGGGATTTGAGCACGGTGCCGCCGCGGCAGCCCGCCTCCTTGGCCGCGTCAAAGGCAAGATCGGAATTTTCGCTATCGACGACGGCGAGGATGAGATCGTGCGTGGGTTCTTTGAGCATGGGCGCGTCCTCCTTGGAGTCCTGTAGATCGGGAAGCGTTTCTGTGGCCCGACGTAGTGTGTTCGCAGCGATGCTGGTCAGCGGAATGGCAAACGCGATACCGTGGCCCGCCTTGGGCAGGTGGAGCCGCGAGGTGAGCTGCGGCAGCGCATGCTGCAGCCGGGAATGCGGCGCGAGGGTGAGCACAATATCCTTTTCCGAGGAGCCCAGGCCCAGCATATGGCGGATCTCGGAGCTGGCGGTGCCGCGCCCCTGCGTGATGTACTGCACGGTGAGGCCGTGCTCGGTCAGCACGTCGGCCACATCCTGCGCGAGGCCGCGCGCGACGATGGTGATGAGCAGTTTTATCATTATGCCGACACCTCCTCGTTCCAATCCAGCTCAATGATCTCCTCCTGCTCATAGACGGGCTGCGGCCCGTGCGCGTGCGCGGTGCGGATGCGATAGAGCAGGCCGATGAGCTGTATGATGATCAGCGGCGTCATGGCGACCATTGCCACGATGCCGAATGCGTCGGTCAGTATGCTCCCGCCCACCGCGTCGCAGGCGCCCATCGCAAAGGGCAGCAGAAAGGTGGCCGTCATGGGGCCGGAAGCGACGCCTCCCGAGTCAAACGCGATGGAGGTAAACACTTTGGGCACCACGAAGGTCAATCCCAGCGCGATCAGATAGCCGGGGATCAGCAGCCAGAGTACTGGCAAGCCCGTCAGCACGCGCACCATAGACAGCCCCACTGAAATGGCCATGCCTACTGATAGGCCCGACATCATCATCTTCTGTGAAATGACGCCCTCGGTGACGGTTTCTACCTGCTTGTTGAGCACCGCGACCGCGGGCTCCGCCTTGACGATGAAGAAACCGATGAGCATGCCCAGCGGCACGAGGATCCAGTTGATGTCCAAGCCGGCAAGCATCGCGCCCAGCGTATAGCCCGCGGGCATGAAGCCTACGTTGACGCCCGTGAGGAACAGCGTAAGCCCTGTGAAGGTATAGACGATGCCCACGAGGATGCGCAGCAGGTGCACGCGGCGCAGCTTGAGAAAAAAGATCTGGAAAATCAGGAAAAACAGCAGGATGGGAGCGAGTGCGGCGGCGACCTCCCGGGCGTATTGGAGAAAAGCGGGCTGGAACTGCAGCCACAGCTCGCGCGTGGTGGGCACCTCGGGAATGGTCAGCGGCGTATAGCTGCCGCCCGATGCGCCGTAGACCATTCCCAGAATCAGCACCGAGAGGATAGGACCCACCGAACAGAGCGCGATGAGGCCGAAATTGTTCTCCTCACCGGACTTGCCGGATTTGCCTATTGCCGCAAGGCCCACGCCCAGCGCCATGATGAAGGGCACCGTGATGGGGCCGGTGGTCACGCCGCCCGCGTCAAAGGCAACGGCGAGAAAGCTGCCGGGTACAAAGAACGCGATCAGGAACACCGCGGCATAGCACACAATCAGGATACGGCTCAAATCCCATCCAAACAGACTGCGCAGAAAGGCCAGCACCAGAAATAGCCCGACGCCCACGGCCACGCACAGAATCAGCACCAGATTGGGCACGCCGGGGGTTTGATTGGCCAGCACGGACAGATCGGGCTCGGCCATGGTGATGATGACGCCGATAACAAAGCAGCTCAGCGCAATCAACCCCAGACGCTTGGTGTGCGTCAGCTGCGCGCCCACCTTTTCGCCGATGGGCATCATGGCCATGTCCGCACCCAAGGTGAACAGCCCCATGCCCAGAACGAGCAGCACAGCGCCCGTGAGGAAGAGCGAGACGGTGGCAAGAGGCATGGGCGTGAGCGTGATGGACAGCAGCAGCACGATCGCCGTCACGGGCAGCACGGCCGCCAGTGACTCCAGTATTTTTTCCTTCATTTTTCGACTCAACGCATCCTGCTCCCTTCCGCAAACGACCAGAGTGAAACGGAATAAAATATATACAATAAGCTATTCGACGCGGCGGGAGTTGTTTCCTTTGACGCCAAAAATCCTTATGAATCCTTAACAGGATGCGGAGAGAGACAAAAAACGCCCCGCTGCAGAGAAACTGCGCGGGGCGTTGCTGCAGAAAAACAGCATTACTTCATGATGACGGTCTTGTTGGGGCTGCTGCGGCCCTCCAGGTCGGGATAGCGGCGCTCAATGGCGGCCATGGCGATCTCCACGTCCTCATGCACCTCGGCGGCGGTCATCGCGCCGACGGTGACCATATCGCAGGGACGGATGGTGTTGTAGGAGAAAGTCAGGCCCACAAAGGGCGAGCAGCGGCCGGCGGCCATGGACTTAATGGTCATCACGGGCTTCTTGGCATTCCAGATGGTCTTGTGCACGGACTCAACCTCAATCTGCATCAGGAAGCCCATGCAGTTGTAGATCTGGATGTAGGTCTGCACGTCGTACTCGTTCTGATCGGAGTAGATGACCAGCTCAGGCATGTGCGCGGACAAGCCGGGGATCATGCCGCGGTCACGGATCATGGACAGGTAGTCGGGCAGGCGGTCGATGATCTGCTTATTCTTGTTGACCAGCTGCTCGGCGGAGGAATGATGGATGAGGCAGAAGGTCGCGCCGCCCGCCTTGACCTTATCCAGCACGCGCTCGGCCTCTTTGCGGCCCTCGGCGGTATCGTCCACGTTGATGATGGGCGTGTCGATGATGATGATGCCCTTGCCCGTCTTGTCCTCGGCGGCGTGGATGGCGTCGTAGGTAAAGGGCTTATCGGAGATGGGACCCATGATGGCGTTGATGTCGTAGGCGAGGTAGGCCTCGAGCATCTCCTGAATGGCGGGGGCGTTGGCGTTCAGCCGCTGGATGTTCTGGTCAGCGGCGGCGCCTGTATGCGACCAGCCGTAGACCCAGTTGGTGCCCATCAGCATGCGGGGAAGTGAAACGCCCGCGACCTCTGTACGGGGAAAGGGCTTGTTTGCCATGAGAATTTCCTCCTAAATCAACGGTGATTGACGCGATTTACAGGCCGCGCACATAGCCGCAGCTCATCTTAGCGGCATCCAGCGGCGGACGCTCGGAGGAGCGGTCCTGTTCGACGATGAACCACTGCGCGCCCGACTCCAGGCCTGCGGCGATGATGCCGGGGATGTCCTGCTTGCCATAACCCACGGGACGGAAATCGAACGCGGGCTCCTCCTTCTGCTCGACCTTAACATCATCGGAGCCGTCGGCCTGGATCAGCGCGTAGAGCGCCTCGCCGTCCTTTTTGGCGCCGATGAAATCCTTCAGGTGAACCACGGGGCAGCGGCCGGCGTACTTGCGGATATAGGCGGCGGGGTTCTCACCCGCGACGTTGACCCAGCAGGTATCCAGCTCGGTGGCCAGCAGGTCCGCCGGAATGGCGTCGTAGAGGAAGTCCAGACCATACTCGCCGCTGAGGGTTACAAACTCAAAGTCATGGTTGTGGTAGAGCAGCTGGATGCCCTCGGCCTTGCACAGTGCGCCAAACTTGGCGATATTGCGGATGGCGGCGGCAAAGCCGGGCGCGCCGGGACGGGTCTGCTCGTCGAGGTAGGGCACGGCGATGAACTTGCAGCCGATGGCCTTGTGGAAGGCGATGGTGCCCTCCATATCCTCAATGATGGAGACATAGGGGACGTGAGAGGAAACAGCGGCCAGGCCGTTTGCCTTGAGAATGTCGCTGATCTGCGCGGCGGTATAGCCGTAGAAGCCGGCAAACTCCACGCCGTCATAGCCGAACTCCTTGAGCTTGGCGCAGACGCTGGCAAGATCCTTTTCGGCCTCCTCGCGGGCGGAATAGATTTGATAACCCAGTTTGATGTCCATAATGATTGAGCCTCCTAAGATCGCGTGTGTATGGTTTTATTCCATTCATAGTATAGCGCATGTGGCAGTTTTCTTCAATGCACAGTTTTTTAGCAATAGGGCTGAAGCTGCTGAAGCAGTGCGCACGTGGCCTCCAGGCTCTTGGGGAAGAGTTCCACCCCGATGGGAGCCTGCACGTTGTGCTTGCCCAGCAGTTCAAACAGGGACGCATAGTCGAAGTTTTCAAAGATGCGGTCGTCGCGGTTGGGGAAACCGGCGATGTGGAAGTGACCGATGAGCGGCAGGTTCTGCTCGATGCGGGTCAGCACGTCCTCGCCCATGTGCAGCTGGTGATAGACGTCGTAGAGAAGCCGCACGCGGGGAGAGTTTACCTCCCGGATGATGGAAAAGCCCTCGTTAGAGTCAGTCAGGTAATAACCCTTGTGGTCCTTGACGTCGTTGAGCGGCTCCACCAGCAGCGTGACGCCCGCCTTTTCCAGCAGCGGCGCCATGCGGCGCAGGCCGTCTACGATGGACTGGTGCTGAGCCTCACGCGGCGCGCCGGTGTCCTGCCCCACCTGTGTGATGAGCGAAGGGCAGCCCAACGCGTCGACGGTGCGCAGCGCCTTGCACAGAGAGGCCTCATACTCGTCACGGCGATCAGGGTCGTTGAGTATGAAGAAGGAAGGGCAGCAGGTGGACAGCTTCATGCCAAAGGTTTCCAGCGCGCTGCGCAGCGCGGGGACGTCGGCATCGGTCAGCGTCCAGGTTTCCAGCGTGTCAAATCGGTACTGCTGCATGATGCGGAAGGCCTCTTCAAAGGAGAGACCGGGGAACAGACCGGGGAGGTTGAGCGAGAAGCGCATGGGCTTGGACCCCCTTCGATAGATGATGAGAAAAAGTGCTCCGGTACCTCCATGATAGCATTGAAGGGCCGCGGGCGCAAGGGAAAAGGCGTGCAAGCACAAAATATATTTTGCAGGTATAGACAAGGACGGCATGTCGATGATAAAGTAAGACTGTACAGATACAGAACCTGAGATACAAAATTTGGAAAGCGGTGGGACTCATGAAGATCGATTGGAAGTCCAAAGAGGCGCGAACGGCGATCTGGGTATTTGTGACCGTTGCGGCTATCATCATCTTCTACCGCGTCATAGACGACATCGACGACCTGCTGGGCGCGATGCGCACGGGGCTGGGACAGGCGGGCACGGTGCTGCTTCCCTTTGTGGTGGGCGCGGCGGTCAGCTACATCCTGCTGCCGCTGGTGCGCACGATGGACCGACGCGTGTTCCGCTTTATCCGGAGGGACAGGCTGCGCCGGGGTGCGTCGGTGCTGGCGGTCTATGTGCTGCTGTTGACGTGCGTGGGTTGGCTGCTGAGCTACCTTGTGCCTATACTGGTCAGCAATGTGCAGGACTTTGCGGCCAATCTGCCCGCTTATCTGGAAAAGGGCAACGGAATTGCCGTCAGGTTGCTGGACGAGAATGCCATTCTCAGCCAGCCCGCGGTGCGCAGGGCCATTGAGAGCGGGATGGAGCGCGTGGGCCTGCTGCTGGAGGAGGGCACGCAGCAGATCGTGCAGGCCGTGCCCGGCACGGTCAAGAAGGTCACGGGTGTGCTGACGGACAGCTTTATCGCGTTCATGACCAGCGTCTACCTGCTGATGGACATGGAGCGCATCAAGCAGAGTGTCAAGCGTTTGACGCGTTCGCTGTTCCAAAATGAGCGGGCTGAGAAGCTGTTTCTGTTCGCACACGACGCCGACCGCATCTTTGGCCAGTACATCCGCGCGCGGCTGTTTGAGTCGCTGATGGTGTTCGTGGTGACGCTGGCCGGGTATTCCGCCTACAATGTGCCCTACGCGGTGCTCTTTGCGCTGGTGGGAGCCATTACCAATATTGTGCCCTTCTATGGGCCCATCGTGGGCTTTCTCATCACTGTGCTGCTGGTGCTGCTCATCAGCCCTGCAAAGGCGCTGTTTGCCGGCCTGTTCATACTGGTGCTGCAGCAGCTGGACGGCTACGTCATCGGCCCGAAGGTGATGGGCGAGGGCGTGAACCTGCGGCCCTTCTGGGTGCTGCTGGCGGTATCGGCGGGCGGCGCGTTTGGGCTGGCGGGCATGGTGCTGGGCGTGCCGGTGGCGGCGTTTATCGGTGCGCAGCTCTCGCGCTTTACGGCTGCGCGCGTGGGACCCAAGCCGACGGAGCCGAAGAAAAAGCGTTGGTTCCGCAGAACGCGCGAATAGCGGGAAGGACGCATTGCAGGGCGGATTGAATAAACTTTCATGGCAGCGCGGGCGACCGCCGCTTCTGACCGGGGAAAGCCTCAAACGGAATCGGCAGTCGTACGCGCTGTGTTTTGATGGGGACACGAAAAGAAAACTTGCAAAAAAAAGAGAATGAGAAACTGATTGTGCGCGATGAAGTTAATTTTTGAATTTTCGGATGAAACCTCTTGCAAAAAAATGGGCGATGGGGTACAATGCAATCATCGTCTCTGCGGGCAGAAGCCGCGTGGGGAGAACAGAGAAACATACAAGCTGCTGCAATGACGCTGCATATAGTGAAGAAAGGCGATGCAATTACCATGATGAGGATTTCCAAGCGCTGTCAGGCCGTGACGGGCTCGCTGACGCTCGAGATTGACGCAAAGGCGAAGGAAATGAAGGCAAGAGGCCTGGATGTGGTGGGTTTTGGCGCTGGAGAACCGGACTTTGATACGCCCGAGCACATCCGCAACGCGGCTAAGGAAGCGCTGGATCGGGGCATGACGCGGTATACGCCCGCATCGGGCATGCTGGAGCTGAAAAAAGCGGTGTGCGAAAAGCTCAGGCGCGACAACGGGCTTGTGTACCAGCCCCAGCAGATCGTGGTATCCAACGGCGCGAAGCATTCGCTGTTCAACTCTTTTCAGGCGCTGCTGGATGAGGGCGACGAGGTGATCGTGCCCGGCCCCTACTGGGTCAGCTATCCGGAGCTGGTGATCATGGCGGGCGGTGTGCCCGTGGTGGTTCAGGCGGAGGAAGAGAATTGCTTTAAGCTCACACCGGAACGCATCGAGGCCGCCGTCACGGATCGCACGCGCGCCATTGTGCTCAATTCGCCCAACAATCCCAATGGCTTTGTCTACACCCGACAGGAGTTGCAGGCCATCGGAGATATCGCTATCCGCCACGATCTGACCATCGTATCGGATGAAATCTATGAATACCTGGTCTACGACGGCGCGGAGCACGTGTCCATCGCGTCGCTCTCTCCCGAGCTTCAGGAGCGCACCATTGTCATCAACGGCATGTCCAAGGCGTATGCTATGACGGGCTGGCGCATCGGCTACACCGCAAGCCCCCTGCACGTGGCCAAGGCCATGACCAATTTCCAGAGCCACTCCACCTCCAATCCCAACTCCATCGCCCAGTGGGCGGCGCTGGCGGCGCTCTCCGGCCCCGACGACCAGCTCAAGAACATGGTGGCGGAGTTTGACTGCAGAAGGCGGCGCATGGTGGAACTCATCAATGCCATCCCCGGCCTGTCCTGTAAGCCGCCCAAGGGTGCGTTCTACGTGATGATGAACATCTCCGGTCTCATCGGCAAGAAACTGAACGGCGTGCCGGTGACGGGCTCGATGTCCTTTACCGAGCTGCTGCTGGAGAGCAAGCAGGTGGCCGTGGTGCCCGGCGTGGGCTTTGGCGCGGATCAGTACGTGCGCCTGTCCTACGCCACGAACATGGAAAACATTGAAAAGGGTCTGGGGCGCATCCGCGAGTTTGCGCTGAGCCTGGAGGATTGATTTTGTAGCGTTACTTTTACCGGGGAGGGCGCATCGCTCTCCCCGTTTGATTACCCTGGCGCATGCGCAGAAAGAGGAGGCAAAACGATGCTGGAATTTGACGCAAAGTCCAACCTGCTGGAGCAGGCCAACTATAAGTATCAGCTGCAGGATGTGGCTGAACCCAACCTCTACCGTGAGCTGTACGATTATGAGTCCGTGCCCAAAATCGCGTTTAACCATCGCGTCGTGCCGCTGCATATGCCCGAGGAAATCTGGATCACCGACACGACTTTCCGCGATGGACAGCAGAGCTGCTCGCCCTTTACGGTGGATCAGATCGTCACGCTTTTCAAGCTCCTCTCGCGCCTGGGCGGACCCAAAGGCATCGTGCGGCAGAGCGAGTTCTTTCTCTATACGGAAAAGGACAAAGAGGCCGTGCGTCGCTGCATGGAGCTGGGGCTGGAGTTCCCCGAGATCACCTCGTGGATCCGCGCAAACGAAAAGGATTTTGAGCTGGTCAAGGAGATGGGACTGCAGGAGACGGGCATATTGGTGTCCTGCTCGGACTATCATATCTTCAAGAAGATGCACATGACGCGCCGCCAGGCGATGGATCAGTATCTGGGAATTGTCAAGGCCGCGCTGGAGCATGGCATTCGCCCGCGCTGCCACTTTGAGGACATCACCCGGGCGGATTTCTACGGCTTTGTGGTGCCCTTTGCGACGGAGCTGATGAACCTTGCCAAGGAGAGCGGCATCCGCATCAAGATCCGCGCGTGCGATACGCTGGGTTACGGCGTGTCCTTCCCGGGCGTGGCGCTGCCCCGGTCGGTGCCGGGCATCATGTACGGCCTGCGGCATTATGCGGACGTGCCATCCGCCTGGCTGGAGTGGCACGGTCACAACGACTTTTACAAGGTGGTCACAAACGCCGACGCGGCGTGGCTCTACGGCTGCGCGTCGGTCAACTGCGCGCTGCTGGGCATCGGCGAGCGCACGGGCAACTGCCCGCTGGAGGCCATGGCCATCGAGTACGCGCAGCTGCGCGGCACGCAGGACGGCATGGATTTTACCGCCATTACCGATATTGCGGAGTTCTTTGAAAAAGACATCGGCTACGCGGTGCCGCCGCGCACGCCCTTTGTGGGCCGATCCTTCAACAGCACCCGCGCCGGCATCCACGCCGACGGCCTGCTCAAGGACGAGGAGATCTACAATATATTCGACACGGGCAAGATTCTCAACCGCCCTGCCACCGTCGCGGTGGACAGTCACTCGGGCCTGGCGGGCATCGCGCACTGGATCAACGGCTACTTCAATCTCAAGGGCGAGCATGCGCTGAGCAAGCGTCACGAGCTGGTGATGGCGGTCAGGGAGCGCGTGGACGCCGAGTATGCGCGCGGCCGCAATACCGTGATGGGAGACGAAGAACTGGAGCAGATGGTGTTCGACGCCGATCCCGGATTCTTCGACGAGCTGATGGCGCATAAGCGCGTGCTGTGACCGTACGTTCCGCAAAGAGAGCGGGTGAGGGCGGGCGATATGTTCGGCTCGGCCTGCGCAAAAGCGCTGCTTGCAGGAAAAAGGTTCGTTCGGAAAAAAAGTTTACGAAAAACTGCAAATTAACACTGGATTAACCCTATCAATTCATGTATAATAAGGCTACAAAAGAAAGGAGGAAGGTCACATGATTCGCATCATTTACGGCAAGAAGGGCTCCGGCAAAACCAAGAAGATCATCGACGCGGCAAACGAGGCAGTCAAGGTCTCCACGGGTGAGCTGGTGTTCATCGACGATGACAATCGTTACATGTACGACCTGCGCCATGAAATTCGCTTTGTCAACGCCACGGAATACGACGTGACCAGCCCTGACACCTTTATGGGCTTCATTTGCGGCATCCTGGCGGGCAACTATGATATGAAGCAGCTGTTTATCGATGGCTTCCTGCGCCTTGTCAAGAGCGACATGGCGGATCTGGAGGCTTTCTTTGTCAAGCTGGAGGAGATCACCCATCGCCATGGCGTGGACGTAGTCATTTCCGCCAGCGCAAAGGATGACGAGGTCCCTGAGTTCCTGAAGAAGTACATCCAGGAATGACAGCGCTAATCTTTCGTTAAAAGAGGAATTTGCATCCATGAAGTATGTGAGCACGCGCGATAAGGCGCGACAAGTGGATGCGGCACAGGCCATCGTCGCGGGACTCTCCCACGAAGGTGGTCTTTACGTGCCGGAGGACTTCCCGTCCTTTTCGGCCGACCGCATTGAGAGCATGGCGGGCATGACCTATGCCGCCCGCGCCGGGGAGGTCCTGAGCGCGTACCTGACCGACTATACCCGGCAGGAGATTGACGAGTGTGTGGCGGGCGCCTATGCCGCCGAGCGCTTCGGCGACGATCCCGCGCCGCTCAAAGCCGTTGGCGATATGCACGTGCTGGAGCTGTGGCACGGCCCTACCCACGCATTTAAGGACATGGCCCTGCAGATGCTGCCGCGCCTGATGACCCGCGCCATGAAGAAGACCGGCGTGGATCAGCAGGTGTTCATCCTCGTGGCCACATCCGGAGACACGGGCAAGGCCGCGCTGGAGGGCTTTTGCGACGTGGAGGGCACCCAGGTGGGCGTGTTCTACCCGGTGGATGGCGTCTCGCCCGCGCAGAAGCTGCAGATGATCACCCAGGAGGGGAAAAATGTCCATGTCTGCGCCGTAAAAGGCAACTTTGACGACGCACAGACAGGCGTCAAGCGCATTTTTGGTGACGACGCGTTTGCAAAAGAGCTGGCGGAAAAGGGCTACGTGCTTTCCAGTGCCAACTCCATCAACTGGGGACGCCTGGTGCCGCAGGTGGCGTACTACTTCTCCGCGTATGCGGATCTGCTGAAAACCGGCGCCATCCGGATGGGCCAGGAGGTCAACTTCTGCGTGCCCACCGGCAACTTCGGAAACATACTGGCTGCCTACTACGCCAAGCGCATGGGTCTGCCCGTCGGACGGCTCGTCTGCGCCAGCAACGCGAACAACGTGCTGTTTGATTTCATTGAGCAGGGCGTGTATGACGCCAATCGTCCCTTCCACAAGACCACCTCGCCCTCGATGGACATCCTGGTGTCCTCCAACCTTGAGCGTCTGCTCTTTGAGCTGTGCGGTCGGGATGACGCGCAGGTGAGCGCCTGGATGCAGGCGCTGAGGACCGGCGGCGAATACACGGTGGATGCGGGCACGCGCGCGGCGCTGCAGGAGAGCTTCTCCGCCGGCTGGGCGGGCGACGAAACGGCGCTTGCCGCCATCTCGCGCGTGAACGCGGAGTGCGGCTATACCATGGATCCCCATACCGCCGTTGCCTGGGCGGTTGCCGAGCAGTATCGGAAGGCCACCGGCGATGCGCGTCCGATGGTGATTGTGTCCACCGCCAGCCCCTACAAGTTCGGCCGCAGCGTGCTCACCGCGCTGGAGGGCGCGGCTGCTGCAGAAAAGCTGGACGAGTTTGCCTGCTCGGACGAGCTGGAGCGGGTCAGCGGGCTACCCATGCCGCGCACGCTGCGCGAGCTGCCCACCAAGAAAAAGCGTCATAACGACGTGGTGGAGCCGGCCAGTATGCCCGACGAGGTGCGTCTCTGGGCCAAGTAAGGCAACAAAAATGCGGATGTCGCAAAAAATGTGCGGCATCCGCTTTTCTTTTGTACACAAGGGCGCGCGGCTGGGCTTTATGCAGGCGCCGCTGGGCGGTGCGGCGTGCGCCGGGGTGGTGGAGGAACTGCTGTGCAAGGGCGCAAAGCGATTCCTGTTCGTCGGCTCCTGCGGCTCGCTGGACGCGAAGGTCACCAGCGGGCATCTGCTGGTGCCCACCGCCGCCTATCGCGACGAGGGCGTGAGCTACCACTACGCGCCGCCGGGCGATTACATCGACGTCCCCACGGCGCAAAGGCTTTCGCAGGTACTGGAGGAGCTGCACGTGCCGCACACCCGCGTCAAAACCTGGACCACCGACGCCTTCTACCGCGAGACGCGCCGCAACATGGAGGCGCGCCGGGCGGAGGGCTGCGCTGCGGTGGAGATGGAGTGCGCGTCGATCATGGCTGTGGCGCAGTTTAGGGGCGCGCAGGTGTATCAGCTGCTGTACACGGCGGACTGCCTGGACGGAGAAGACTGGGACCAGCGCATACTGGGCTCCATGCCGGAAGACCTGAGCCGCCGTATCCTGACCGTGGCAGTGGAGACGGCCGTGCGGCTGGACGCATAAATGAAGAAAATGACCCCTGTGCCCTGTCCCATCAAGAGGGAGAGGAACACAGGGGTCTATGACTATTCCGGCGGAAAACAGGAACTTTGCAGATGATTTTGGGCGGTCAGGCGATCACAAACCCGCCGTTGACGGAGAGGGTGTGGCCAGTGACGAAGGACGCTGCGTCGGAGCAGAGGTAGGCGACGGCGCAGGCGACGTCGTCGGGGGTGCCATTGCGGCTCAGAGGAGTGTCTTGCGCGAGGGCGTCGAGGGCGCCGCGGCCCAGCGGGGCGGTCATGTCGGTTTCGATGACGCCGGGGGTAACACAGTTGACGCGGATGCCCGAGGGGCCCAGTTCCTTGGCCAGCGACTGCGTCAGCGCGATGATGGCGGCCTTGCTGGCGGCATAGTGGCTCTCGCAGGAGGCGCCCACCTGTCCCCACATGGAGCTCAGCGTCACGATGCAGCCGCGGCGGCGGCGCAGCATGTCGGGCAGCGCGGCCTGGATGCAGCGGTAGACTCCCTTGACGTTGACGTCAAACATGTCGTCCCAGTCCGCGTCGGTGATGTCCTGAAAGAGCTTCTGCTGGGCGATGCCGGCGCAGCAGACGAGGGTATCCGGCGCGCCCAGGTGGGTGCGGACGGTGGCAAAAAGCGCGTTCACCTCCTCGCGGACGCGCACGTCGGCGCGCACGGCCAGCGCATTGGCGCCTTCGGCGCGCAGCGCGGAGACGAGCGCTTGCGCCTGCGCCTCGTGCGCGGTATATCCCACGGCAACGGAATAGCCGTCGCGAGCAAGCTGAGCGCATACCGCCGCGCCGATGCCTCGCGCGCCGCCCGTAACCACCGCGACTCTACGCATGGCGCGCTCCTTTCCAAAGGTCGGAGAGCGCGACCTTTTTTGTGCCTTCATAGCCCACAGTGGTCTCGGCGGCGGCAAGGGAGTTGAGTATGGCCTCCTCCACAGCCTCGGCGCAGGCGCGGAAGGGCACGTCCATTCGGTCCTCGCGCAGGACGTACTGCGGGATCACGTCGTGAGGATCATCCATATGGATGCGGTTGGCGGTGGTGAAGCCCACCACAACCTCGCCGCTGCCATGGCCGATGTAGGAACCCGCCCGGGCAAGACCCACCGCGCTGCGGCGCAGCACACGGCGCAGCTGGCGGTCGGACAGGGGAAGGTCGGTGCCGATGACGACGATGCAGCTGCCCTTGTCCACCGGCAGCTGCTCGATACCCTGCTCAATGCGCAGCCCCACTTTGTCGCCATCAATGGTCAGATCGTGCAGGCGGCCATGGTTGGTCTGCACCAGCGCGCCCAGCACATAGTCGCGGCCGTCGATGGGCACGATGCGCGAGGCCGAACCGATGCCGCCCTTTAAGCTGTGACAGACCGTGCCCGCGCCCGCGCCCACGCAGCCCTGCGCAAAGTCCTCGGATGCACGTTCAATGGCGGAAAACACGTGCTCGGCGCGCACCGCGCGGTGTTGGATGTCGTTGAGCCCCGCATCGTTGCATTCGCAGACGATGGGGTTGACGGACTTGACTGTCGTGCCATGCGCCGCGCCCTGGTCAATGGCGTACTGCACCAGCGCGTCGTGCACGAGACCGACGTTGAGCGTATTGGTCAGCGCAATGGGCGTCTCGATGGAGCCCAACTCGTCCAGCTGCATCAGCCCCAGGGTCTTGCCAAAGCCATTGAGCACGCAGGACGCGCCCACCAGCTTGTGGGTGAACAGGTCGCCCCGTGCGGGCAGAATCACGGTCACGCCCGTGCAGGCGTTCCCTTCTTTGAGCGTGGCGTGTCCTACGCGAACGCCGGGAACGTCCGTGATGGCGTCCCGCGGGCCGCACGCCATCTCTCCAATGCGTACGCCAAAATCCGCAATGCGGCGCTGTGTCATGATTATCCTTCCCTTCCGTAAAGACATCGACAGGATGATACCACATTATACCACAACACGAAGGGAAATACACGGGCAGATTGACGTGGGAGAGCGCGCAGGAGTACAATGCAGAAAGCAGAGTGTGAAAAAGGAGAGGATGAGGGTGGAAAATATTGCGCGGAGCATCAATGCGCTGGGGCGCTTTTGCGGCTATAGAGACGTGGAGGCGCTGACACAGAAACAGCTGCTACCCGTGTTGGGCGCGCCGCAGGCGGATGTGATGGCGCTCTTTGGCGGGAGCATCCTTTGCGGCGCGGACGTGCTGGCGCAGGCGATGCGCAGCGGAGCGGCAAAGAAATACATCATCGTGGGCGGCGAAGGGCATACCACCGAGGCGCTGCGGCAGCGGGTGCATCGGGAGTTTCCAGACGTGGAGACGGCGGGGCTGCCCGAGGCGGAGGTGTTTGCGCGGGTGCTGCGGCGGCAGTATGGGCTGGAAGCTGACCTGCTGGAGTGCAGGTCAACCAACTGCGGCAACAACATTACCTATTTGCTGGAGCTGCTGCGAGAAAACAATGTGGATTGCGGCAGCATCATCCTGGCGCAGGATGCGGCCATGCAACGGCGCATGGCGGCAGGACTGCAAAAGTATGCGCCGGATGTGAGAATCGTGAACTACGCATCATACCGCGCGGAAATCGTGGTGCAAGACGGGGCGCTGGCCTATGCGCAGCCCATCCGCGGCATGTGGGAGATGGAGCGGTACATCAGCCTGCTGCTGGGTGAGATCCCGCGACTGACCGATGACGCACAGGGTTATGGGCCGTGCGGCAAGGGGTTCATCGCGCACGTGGACGTGCCGCGGGAGGTGCGGACGGCGTTTGACTGCCTGCGCGATCATTACGCGGGCCTAGTGCGGGAGGCGAACCCGGCGTACGCCTCCAGGACGTGAGCGCGCCGGTTTTTCTTGCAAAATGGCGCGGTTCGCGGTATCATAAAGAGGAAAAACCGACTCTAACCAAAAGGCAGGGAGAAATATGAGCATACTGGAGCTGCCCTTCATGCAGGGCTATATCCGCATGGCGACGGACGGCGTGAACATGGGCTGGCATGAGCGCAACGGCGGCAATCTGACCTACCGGCTGACCGACGACGAGGTGGAGGCCGCACGGCCGTATTTCCGCGACGCTAAGCCGTGGACAGATATTGGCGTGACGGTAAAGAATTTGGGCGGCAGCTATTTTCTGGCCACGGGCACGGGCAAATTCCTGCGCAATGTGCAGCTGGAGCCACAGAACAACGTCTGTATCGCGCAGATCAGCGAATCAGGCGATCAGTACCGCATTGTATGGGGGCTGGAGCAGGGCGGCGCGCCCACCTCGGAGTTTCCCTCGCACCTGATGAACCACTCGGTGAAATTCGACGCCGCGAACGGCAGGCACCGCGTGATTTACCATGCGCACACGCCGGCAGTCATCGCCATGACCAACGTGCTGGAGCTGGACGACGTCAAGTGGACGCGCGCGCTGTGGTCCGCGATGACGGAATGCCCGGTGGTGTTCCCGGGCGGCGTGGGCGTGCTGCCCTGGATGGTGTGCGGCGGCGCGGAGATTGCCAAGGCCACCAGCGAGCTGATGAAGCAGTACGACGTGGCGGTCTGGGCCTTCCACGGCACTTTTGCCTCGGGCGAGAGCTTTGATACCACCTTTGGCCTGATGCACTGCGTGGAAAAGGCGGCGGATATTTACATGCGCGTGCAGGCTGCGGGCGGCGCCAGGCAGACCATGTGCACGCAGAACTTCATCGACATCGCGGCGCTGTTTGGGCTGACGCTGCCGGAGAAGTTCCTCAAGGACTGACGGGACGCAAAAAACACAGGCGCAATGGGGCGCGGATGCGGGGAGAGGTTTGCCCGCTTCCGCGCCCTTTTTCGCAGTTTAAGTTTTGATTACGGCCCGGATTTTTCCGGTGAAAGTATTGATTTTGGACGGCGCATCTTCTATTATATTTGAGTTCTAAGTCCCTTCTTTTTGAGTACGACAGGAGGTTTCACCATGGTAAGAGCGATTGTTGGCGGCTGCTGGGGCGACGAGGGCAAGGGCAAGATCACGGACATGCTCGGCGCGCAGTCCGACATCGTGGTCCGCTTCCAGGGCGGCGCGAACGCGGGTCACACCATTATCAATGAATACGGGCGCTCGGCACTGCATCTACTGCCCAGCGGCGTGTTCAACCCGCACGTGACCAATGTCATCGGTATGGGTGTGGCGCTGGACCTGGGCAAGCTGTTCCGCGAGCTGGACGCCGAGGTGCTCTCCAAGGGCGTGACCATGCCCAGGCTTCTCATCTCCGACCGCGCGCACGTGCTGATGCCCTACCATATTCAGTTCGATACGCTGGAGGAGATGCGTCTGGCCGACAAAGCCTATGGCTCCACCAAGTCGGGCATCGCTCCGTTTTACTCCGATAAAACCATGAAAAAGGGCATTCAGGTGTGCGAGATCTTCCATGATGAGCTGCTGCGCGAGCATCTGAAGGAGATCGCCGCATTCAGAAACGCCCAACTGGTTGATCTTTACCACGTCAATGAGCGAAAAGCGCGCAACGACGAGGAAAAAAAGCTGTTTTCGCTGATCGATCCCGAGGAGATGTACCGGTACCTCGTTTCCTTCCGCGAGCGGCTGCGCCCGCTGGTGGGTGATGTGGCGGCTTTCCTGCACCAGGCTATCGCCGAGGATAAACGCATCCTGCTCGAGGGGCAGCTGGGTTCGCTCAAGGACACCGACAACGGCATCTACCCCATGGTTACCTCGTCCTCGCCGCTGGCGGGCTTTGCCTGCGTGGGCGCCGGCATTCCACCCTACGAGATCAAACAAGTGATCACAGTGCTCAAGGCCTACTCCTCGGCGGTGGGCGCGGGCGCGTTCGTCTCCGAGCTGCTCGATCCGGTTCAAGCTGACGAGCTGCGCCGCAGGGGTGGAGATAAGGGCGAATTTGGCGCGACCACGGGTCGTCCTCGCCGCGTAGGCTGGTTCGACGTGGTGGCGGCGCGCTATGGCTGTATGCTCCAGGGTGCGACCGATGTTGCGCTGACCAACATTGACGTGCTGAGCTATCTGGATGAGATCCCTGTGTGCACGGCCTACGAACTGGACGGCCAGCGCATCGACCGCTTCCCGGTCACGCCGCTGTTGGAGCACTGCAAGCCCGTCATCGAGACGTTGCCCGGCTGGAAGTGCGATATCTCCGGCGCGAAGTCCTTTGAAGAGCTGCCGGAGAACGCGCGCCGCTACGTGGAGTTCATCGAAAAAAGCGTGGGCGTGCCCGTGACCATGGTCTCCAACGGCCCTGCGCGCGAAAGCATCATCTACCGCTGAGACGACAGAAAATGCCGCCCGCCGGGAGGAAAATCCTCTGGCGGACGGCGTTTTTATGTATTTACGGCTCTTCAACCGGAGGCACGGAGGGAGTGGAGACGGAGTACCACTGTCCCTCGATGAGCAAGTGGCAGTCATCCGGCCCGTTGACGATATAAGAAAAGCCGGGATAGTCGCCCTCGGTCAGCGCGAAGTCGTAGACCTCGCCGCCGTCGCAGTCGCCAGGGGTATTGCCGGTTTCAAAGCGTTCGGGCATACATTCCAGGGCGGCTGCCCAGTCCCGGAGCGCAGACAGCTCGTCGCCCTCTGCCGTCCAGCGCACAATCTGTCCGCTGAGGTGATGCGTGATTTCAACCGTGGTCACATCCGCAGCGATGTGGGCGCAGATGGATTCACCGGCCCCAGTGTTTGCGCCCGCGCAGCCGATCAAGCACAGGGCGCAGAGCAGCGTGAGCAGTAAAATGAGCAGTCGTTTCATGCAGTATTCGCCTCCTGATACACAGCGTTCTTTTATGGATTGGACGAAGCGCGACGCCCAAAGGTTCCCCGACTTGCCCGCAGAGGTGAAACGTGATATAATGAAACGAAAGAATGCGGGAAAAGGGCGGTGGAGGCATGCGCGGGATGAAGCTGAAGATGTCGCGCGAGACGAAAAAGTTGTTCCGGGTGCGGCGAAAGTTCAGCCCGATTTCGCTGGTGGTGCCGCTGCTGCTCGTTCTGCTCATGGTGTGCGCGGTGGTGTATGATAACAGCCGCATTGTGGTGGACGAGGTGCGCTTCTCCATGCCCACGCTGCCAAAGAACATGGAGGGTACCGCTATTTTGCACATCAGCGACATTCGCGACACACAGTTTGGCGAGGAGGGCGAGAGCCTGGCGCGTGCGCTGGAGGATTACGACTACGACCTGGTGGTGATGACGGGCGATGTGCTGGGCACGGATGGCGATACGACGGGCTTTTATCAGTCGCTGGACTATTTTGCCGCGCAGGGCAAGCCCGTGTACTTCATTACCGGCGATAACGACCCGCCTGCCACGTGCACGCGGCAGGACGGCAGCTTTGGCCCGGCGCAGTGGGTGGAGATGGCGCAGAGCAAGGGCGCGGTGTATCTGGACGTGCCCGTCGCCGTCAGCGAAGGGGATACGCGGCTGTGGCTGATGCCTGCAAGCGCCTTGGTGCTGGATACCGCAAGCCCCATCGCGTCGCTGGATGGAAGGCTTGCGGATGAGACGCTGGACGACGAGACCGTGCAGTCCATACTGTACCGAAAAGCGCGCTATCAGGCCTTTGCCGACGAGATGGAAAAGCGGCAGCACAACGATTTGACCGTGATGCTCTCGCACATGCCCTGCCTGGACCCCAGCCTGCAGTCGGAGAGTTCTACCGCGATATTCGGCGAGGCGGATCTGATCCTGTCGGGGCATCACCTGGGCGGGCAGACCTGTCTGCCTTTCATTGGGGCGCTCAAAGCGGAAAACGAGCAGCTGCCCCGCGACGGGTGGTTTCCGGAGAGTCGGTACCTGACGGGGTTGCACGAGGTGAATGCGACGTACCAATGCGTCAGCACGGGCTTGGGCACCACGTACGGCGGCATGCTGAACTTCCGGCTGTGGAATCCGCCCAAGGTCTCCATCATCACGCTGACCAGGAAGGTGCAGGCATGAGCGCGGGAATAGGACGGATGAGAACGGAATAGGGTTATAGGGCGCGAGGCGGACCCTCCGTCCCCTCCCCAAAGGGGAAGGGACGGAGGGATTATTGCATTGCGGGATCGGCGGATGTTGGAGCCAAGGCCGTCTCTTTTGAATGGTTCTGAGAAAGTTTAATTTTTTTGACGTATTTTTTTGTACATAACATGGACTTGATTGACAAAACAGGAAGGGTTTGATATCCTTTTGGGGAAAAGGAGGAAAGCGGATGGATATTTATCAGCGGCTCAAGGTAAAAAAGTATATCAACGCGTGGGATGCGGTGTCGGCCTACGGCTCCTCGCGCATGGAGAAGGAGACGCTGGACGCGATGCGGGACGCAGCATCCGCTTATGTGCACATTGAGGATTTGCGGGAGGCTGTGGGGCGCGAGATTGCGCACATGACGGGAAACGAGGCGGCGTTTGTCACTGCGGGCACGGCGGCGAGTATGCTCATCGCCAGCGCCGTGTGCATGGTGCGGCACCCCGAGCCCGAACTGTTTGCCAAACTGCCGGACAGCACGGGGCTGCGCAATGAATTCATTGTGATCCGGGAGCGGAAAAGCTCGGTCAGCTTTGCCATACGCGCCGCGGGCGGCAAGGTGGTGGACGTAGGACTGGGAAAACATGTGACGATTGAGGATGTGGAGGCAGCCATCACACCGCGCACCTGCGCCGTCGTTTACTGCGATACGCAGGATCTTTCCGCCAAGTGCCCGCCGTTGCGCCGCTTGACGCTGCTGGCGCATCAGCACGACGCGTTTATGGTGGTGCAGGCGTCAGGCCAGCTGCCGCCGATGGAGAACCTGTGGCGCTACACCGTGGACAATGGGGCAGATCTGGCGATTTTTGCCGGAGGAAAGGCCATCCGAGGGGCGCAGCAGAGCGGGATACTCGTCGGCCGCCGCGCGCTGGTGGATTTGATGAAGATGGTCGTACCGCCGTGCACAGGCATTGCGCGTACCACCAAGGAGGGCCGCGAGGAGATCATCAGCGTTTATCAGGCGCTCAAGGCGTTTTTGCAGCCTGGGCAGATGGAAAAGCGGCTCAGGAACATGAGCGCCATGCGCGAGCGCATCGCACAGGCGTTGGATGATACGGGATATTTTAAGACCTCGGTGCTCTACCCCGGGCCGTCGGGCCAGACTTACCGGTGGCTGGGCGTGGAGGTGCTGGGCAACGTGCCCGCCATGGCGCTCAAGGACGCGCTGCTGGCGCTGGATCCCGGCATCCTGGTGGGGGCGTGGGAGTGGCACAACGGCGTCACCGTCAACACGCTCAATATGGAACCGGAGGAGGTGCCCGTGCTCGTGGCGGGCATGGTTTCCTGCTATGAAAAGCTGAACAAGGGGGGCGCGAAGGCGTGACGGTCTACAAGGAACTGAAGGTCAAAACATACATCAACGCGCTGGACTTTCTCTCCTCCCTGGGCGGCAGTCTGCCCACCCAGACGGTGCTGGACGCGATGGAGGAAGCGTCGCACTCCTTTGTGCGCATGGATGAGCTTCATCGCGCAGTGGGAGCTCGCATTGCCGAGATGACGGACAACGAGGGTGCGGTGGTGGTATTGGGCACTGCCGCGGGCCTGATGCTATGCGCCGCTGTGCTGATGACGGGCGGCGATTTCGATAAGATGATGCGACTGCCGGATGCGCAGGGCCTGCGCAATGAGATTCTCGTGCTCAAGTCGCAAATGGCCTATTTTGAAGGCGAGATGTGCGTGATGGGCGCGCGCCTGGTCATGGCAGACGCGGGCGCGCATGAGTGCGAGAAACTGCGCGCAGCCATCACCGAGCGCACCTGCGCGATCTTTTACGCGGAGCTGCACGACAGAAATACGCTGACCTTTGAGGAGGCGCTGTCCGTGGCAAACGAGGCGGGGCTGCCGCTGGTGGTCAACGCCGCGGCACAGATTCCGCCCAAGGAGAGCCTGTGGAGGTACACCAAGGCCGGCGCCGCCGCCGCGATTTTTGCAGGCGGGCGCGCGCTGCGCGGTCCGTCAGGCAGCGGGCTTGTGGTAGGAAAAAAATGGCTGACCGATGCGATTCTGTCCATAGCGCCGCCCCGGCACAGCGTAGCTTCCGTGGCCAATATCGGCAGGGAGGAAATCGTAGGGCTGTTTGCGGCGCTGGAGGAGTATTTGGCGGGGGACGATTATGCCGAGCGCATCGAGCGCGTCAACCGCATCATCCGCGAGGAGAGCCATCGCGTGGAGCGTGCGGGCTATTTTGAGTGCCGCAGGGTGATCCCCGGCCCGCAGGGGCAGAACTATCCGCGCATGGCGTTGGACATACTGGGATCGTATTCGGCCGAGGCTCTGGTGGAAATGCTGGAAAAAGGCGACCCGGCGATCCTTGCCGCGCGCTCGGACGACAGCCCGAACGGCATTACGCTCAACCTGCTGTTGCTTACGGACGAAGAGGTGAAGATCGTGCTGCGCCGCGTAGAGGAGTGCGCCGAAGCGTTGACATTGATGAAATAAAATACAGATGGGGAGCAGAGGGCGTATGAGACCGACTTACCGGACGACCAAGCTGGCCTGCTACGGGGCCATTATTGCGCAGGCGATACAGAATAACCTGCCTGCGCTGCTGTTTGTGGTGTTTCAACAGCAGTACGGAATCTCTTACGAGATGCTGGGGCGATTGATTTTGATGAATTTTTTCACCCAGCTTTGCGTGGATATGATCTCCATCAAGCTGGCGGAGAAATTCGGCTACCGCGCCTGTCTGATCGGCGGGCAGATTTGCATTGCGTTGGGGCTGGTACTGCTTTCGGCGCTGCCTGCGTTGCTGCCGCCCTATATTGGGCTATCCATCGCGGTAATCCTGATGGCGGTGGGCGGCGGGCTTGTCGAGGTGCTGGTCAGTCCCACCATCGAGGCCATGCCCGGAGATGAAAAGGCTGCGGCGATGAGTATGCTGCACTCTTTCTACTGCTGGGGGCAGGTGGCCACGGTGCTGGGTTCGACGCTGTTGCTGTTTGTGATCGGGCGCAGCGCGTGGCAGGTGCTGCCGCTGTGCTGGGTGATCGTGCCGGTGGGCGCGGCGGCGCTGTTCGTGCGCGCGCCCTTTGCCCCAGTGGTGGGCGGCGAGGGCGGAGGCATGCGGCTGGGCGCGCTGCTGCGCACGCCCGCGTTCCTGGTGGCGATGCTCATCATGGTCTGCGCGGGGGCGAGCGAGCTGGTGATGAGCCAATGGGCCTCCACGTTTGCAGAGCGCGCGCTGGGCGTCAGCAAGGTAGTGGGCGATCTGGCTGGGCCGTGCATGTTTGCGGTGCTGATGGGCTGCGGACGGCTGCTATATGGCAAAATGGGCAGCCGTCTGCCGTTGAAACGGAGCTTGATAGGCTGCGGATTGCTGTGCGTTGCGTGTTACCTGACGGCGGCGCTTTCGGGGAATCCTGTGGCGGCGCTGGCGGGCTGCGCGGTGTGCGGCTTCTCGGTCTCCATCATGTGGCCGGGCGCGCTGTCCATGTCGGCGGCGCGGTTTCCGATGGCGGGCACGGCGCTGTTTGCCGTGCTGGCCGTGATGGGCGATCTGGGTTGCTCGGTGGGGCCGTGGCTGGCAGGTATGGTCTCCGACGGCGTGCAGGCCGCGCCGCAGCTTGCGCAGTTCGCCGCACAGACGGGGATGTCGGCGGAGCAGCTGGGGCTCAAGGCCGGACTGCTGCTGGGGACGGTGTTCCCCGTGACGCTGTTTGTCAGCACATTGTTTGTAAGAGAGAAAGAAAAGAAAGCCTGATGGAAAGTTCTCCACAGGAAAGCGGACGCCCGCCGGAAAGCAGCTGCTATTCGGCGGGCGTTGGTTCATTATGGGCGGGCGGAACGGATGTGGTCTGGCTTTACTTGCATGGATCGCGCTGTTTCCGGTGCAGAGTCTCATTTAGCTTTTTCACGTTGCGCACAGCGATCCCGTACTGCACGATCCATATTGCAACAAAGATGACAAAGAATAATCCAAAGTAAACCAGAACACCCTTTACGCTGTGCTCCATCCAGTGCGCGACGTATGCGATCGGCATCATGAATACGGAAATGAACAGGAAATAGACGCCAGTCTGCCGGACGAGTCCCCAATCCTCCATTTCCCATATGACGGATGCGGCGGCAAAGCCGGAGCCCAGTATTCCGCACAGAAGCGCCTGCAGCAAAACGGCGTTGATCTCGCTCCCCAACGCGAGGGTCAGCTCGGGCGCGCACGGGAAGTAGGTTCCGTTTGCCTGCAGGAGGGAAAGAAGAATCGTAATCGCGTATCCCAGCGCCAAGCCGAGCGGAAACCCCAAAAGGCTGCGCAAAATGATCTTTTTTTTCATAATCTCACCTCTCATATCCCCAAAATCGCTTTGATTTTTGAAACGTACCGCCTGGAAACGTAAGTTGTCGTACCGTTGGCCAACTCGACGCAGATCGTGCCGGTAAAGTTCAAATCGAAATTCCTGACCTTTTTCAAGTTGATGATCTCGGAGTTGGATATGCGGACGAATTGGTTGGAGTTTAACCGCTCTTCCATTTCGTACAGCCTAAGACGGAGAGTGTATTCGCCCTTGTCCGTGGCGGCATACACCTTTCCTGCATGCGCGTAAACTCGAACCAAATCTTCCGGTTCGATCACTTCAATTTTTCTATCTTTGCTGCCAGAAATAACCTGCGGGACCTCCTTGGATAGTTTTTCTATTATCCGCTGGACATCCTCGGTTATTGCGGCAGTCAATATGATGATTTTCGGCTCAACGCAAGAACGATCCATCCTGATCTCAACGCGCATACTGCTTCCCCCTCCCACAAAGCCATTATATGAAAACTGGCTCGCGCATTCAATGGAATTTCGACGGGCGGTAGAAGATTGGCGGTAAACGGTCAAATGGAGACAATCAAAGCGGCAGGGAGAAATCCCTGCCGCCTGTGAGCGGGTCAATGAATGAGTCGGCTCGATACCCTGAAACGGATTGGCCTATCTGAACCCTTCCAAGAACCGTTTGCGGAAAGAGGGCTCGGAAAGGTCAGCCGATGTCCTGCACGAGGTTATGCAGCCACTTTTTGGAGAAGATGCGGGGAATGCCGATGATGGCCTTGACCAGGTCCTCCGAGCAGACGCACAGGTAGACCGCCCAGAGGGGAAAGCCCAGATGCGCGCCGAGAAAGGCGAGGGGAACGGCGACGAGCCAGACGGTGGCGGTATCCAGCACGCAAGCAAAGAGCGTGTCGCCGCCGCTGCGGCACAGGCCCACGATAATGACCATGCTGAAGGACTTGGGGATGATATTAAAGGCCTGCAGCAGCATCAGCTCCATAGTGAGGGAACGGGTTTCGGGGGTGACAGTAAAGAGGGTGAGGACTGCCGGCCGGCAGGCGATGAGCAGCGCGCACATTGCCGCGCCGATGGCGGGCACAAGGACGAGAAAGCGCAGGCCGTCGCGCAGCGCGCCCTTTTCGTCGCCCGAGCCGATGGTCTGGCCAATCATGATGGCACAGGCGTTGGATACGCCGCGCACCAGCACCATAAAGAGGTTGAACACCGTGGAGCAGATCTGCACAGAGGCCAGCGCGTTGGTGCCCAGCAGCCCATAGGCCACCGTGTACAGCGATACGCCTACCGACCAGAGCGTCTCGTTGAGCAGAACAGGCAGCGTGGTCTTGAAGTACGTGCGCAGGAACGCACCGTCCAGCCGGGAAAAGAGCTGACGCGGCGTCGCGGCGACGGGCAGCTTTTTGCTGTAGACCAGAAGGTAGAGCACGACAAACTCGATGATGCGGGCGATGGCCGTCGCGACGGCGGCGCCCGTCAAGCCCATCGCCGGGAAGCCCAGCAGGCCGAAGATCAGCACGAAGTTGAGGGCGGTGTTGACAAACACTGAGAGCAGGCTGGTCATCATGGGCAGGCGCACGTCGCCCGTGGAGCGGCAGGCAGAGCTCATTGCCAGCGACAGCGCGGTGACGATGTAGCTCGAGCCCACGATGCGCAGGTATGGCGCGCCCGCCGCAACAACTGCGGGATCGCGCGAATAAATGGAGAGCAGCGCCTCGGGGAAGAAGAGTGCGCCCGCCGTGAATAGCAGCGACACCCCCAGGGCCAGCAGCGTCATCACGCCCATGGTGCGGTGCACGCCGGGCAGGTCGCGCTTGCCCCAGAACTGCGCGATGAATACCGCCGCGCCGGAACTTACGCCAAAGAGTATAATGGTCAGCAGAAAATAGACCTGATTGGCGCAGCCTACCGCCGCAATGTCCACATCGCCCAAATGCCCCAGCATGACCACGTCGATCATATTGACGGCGGAGGTGATGAAGTTCTGCAGCGAGATGGGGACCGCAATGGCAAACGCGC
This sequence comes from Christensenella sp. UBA7102, assembly GCA_002492415.1. Taxonomy (GTDB): domain Bacteria; phylum Bacillota; class Clostridia; order Christensenellales; family UBA1750; genus Spyradocola. The sequence continues at coordinate 50,871 of DKYK01000038.1, read as the reverse complement.
TCTTGAGAAAAGCTTTGGATAGAAAACGGGTATCGGACATGCCGGGGACCTCCTCGATGGACCGGAAATGGCTAAAAGAGTTGCTTTGTCAGTATAGCATGCAGAGTGCGTGTTTTCAACTGAAAAAAGGCGCAAACCGTTGAAGCGGCACGGATGAAGCCGCCCGGGCGCTCCTGGCTGCGCGTCAGTCGCGGTCCTGATACTCGCGCCGGATGATCTCCTCCATTTCTTCCGGCGTTTCCCTGCAGCCTCCCGCCAGCCACATTTTGACAATGGCATTGAAGCCGTTCCGGAAAAATTCTATGTGGTATTCGATGTGCTGACCGGAAAAGTACCGTCTGGCCTGGTGAAGATCGTAGTTCTGGACCTGGAACTGATTGTCATACCCGAGCTTGAAATAGGTGCGGTAGAGCACCTGGTTTTCCTTCATGTGGCGAAACAGGCGCAGATAGTCGTTGCTGTTGAATTGCTGCGTCCGCTCCGCTTCGTAAAGCTGGCTCACCTCCTCCTCCAGATGCCGCCGCAACGCATCTGCCAGCTCGTAAATATCGGCAAAATTCGCGTAAAAGGTGCTGCGGTTCAGCCCGCACCGCTTGCAGACGTCCGAAACCGTGATTTCGCGCAGCTCTTTTGTCTGGAGCATTTCAGTAAAAACTTTCTCTATCCGCTCGACGGATTCCCGCCGCCTTCGGTTGTTCTTCGTGTTCATGCAGGCCGCCTTTCATTATTCCAACAGTTGTATAAAGATTGGTGATTGTGTTTCCAACCCGCGTTCATTATACTGGAAACTACGCAGAAACAACAACTGTTGTTTTAATTATGCGAGGAGGAAAATTCAAATGAAAAAGAGCAGTTTGGTAGCATTGGTGTTGGGGACGGTCAGCGGGGTGTTGTTTGCGCTCGGCATGTGCATGGCGCTGCTGCCCGAGTGGGATGCATTCCGGCCGGGAATTGCTTTGGGTTGCATCGGGCTGGTCCTCGGGCTGATCACGCTAGTTGCGTGGAGAAGAATGGAGCACAAGGCGCCGATCCGCTTTTCCGCAAAAACAATGCTTGCGGTGGTGGTCGGTATCGTCGGCGCATTGGCGCTAGGCGTTGGAATGTGCCTGAGCATGGTCTGGGGCAAGATGGCCGCAGGGATCGTGGTCGGCCTTGTGGGCATCGTCATCCTGCTGTGTCTGGTTCCCCTGATAAAGGGAATTAAGAAGTGAGCGGCGGACGGGAAACGAAAGGAGCGATACCATGGCAAAATCCAAATTCGCAAAGGCGAACGACAAAATTGCGGAAAAGGTGGCTGAAACCTATGAGAAAGTCGAAAATACAGTTGTGCAGAGGTACACAAAAATAGAGAACGCGTTTGTGAATCGCTATCTGACCCGGGATGGAGAAACCATAGAAGAGGCAAAGAAAAGAATGCGGGAGCAGCACCCCTGAATTTTTCCGGCATGCCGCTGCTGCTGAAGGAAGCCGTCAAAATGCGCCGATAAAAGCAATGCTGTTCATAAAACGTTTATTCTTGGGCCATGATTTGAACATAATTCCGTGCTATGATAATACCATCGACAGGGGAGAAGAAAAACCCTCTGATCGCTACAGACAACCCCGGCAGGCAATCCATCCAAACAAAACACATGCGTAATTTCATTTACGAATGACTCCTCCTCTCCATTCCAATCTTTTCGCCTGCTTCCTTATATTCGAACACAAAGCCGCCTTCCCTTGAGCAAGGAAGACGGCCCTTGTGTTTTTGGACGTTTACAGCGCTTTGGACAGAATAAGCTCGAGCGGATCGCCGGGCAGCGAGAAGGAACCGGCGTCCACATAGCCCAGGCGACGATAGAAAAACTGCGCGCACTCATTGGCCTGCGTGGAGGTCATCACCAGGCCGTGGCCCGCCGCCTTCATGCGGCGCTCCCAATCCGTCACCAGCAGGCGGCCAAACCCCCGGCCCCGCCAGGGTTCCAGCAGATAGAGCAGATTCATAAACGGGTGCTCGTCCCAGAACATCCCCCAACGCAGCCAGCCGGCAAAGATCTCGCCGTCCAGCAGCACGAGCACCTGTTGGTCCGCAATCTTGCGCTCCAGCTGCGCGCGGCAGATGTGGCGGTCGTGCGCCAGCAGCGCCCGCAGGTCGCTCACCTCGGCGATGCGAATGTCCATGATGATTCCTCCTGATGGATGCGGCATCGCCGCGTTTTTCAGCGTTTTCTGCGCAGAATGTGGCGCAGCGTGGACGGGGCCAGATGATAGCGGCGGGAAAGCGCCTCCAAACTGGCGCCCTGCGCGGCCTCAGCCCGTATGTTGGCGTTGCGCGCGTGTAGTTCGGCGCGCGCGCCCGTGTTTTCGCCCCAGGGCTTGCGACCGCGCGCAGGGAAATAGATCAGCCCCTCGCCCACAATGGCATGTACGCGCGCGTACAGCTCGGGCGGAAGCAGATCCTTCGCGTTTCGGTATGACATGGTCGTTGCATCTCCCACTTCATGGATTTGAGGATGAAGAGCGGGGCGATGCGGGAAGCGCCGGGGGCAATTTCTACTGCGGAAAGCAGTGCGGCTCCGATGCGTGATTGTCCCTGCGGCCTTCAATGTGCTGCATCGCCCGGAGCGCAGAAGGATATTTGAAGTGATTTCTATCAAAAAACTTGCCAATGGCCATACGAAAACCTCCCTTTCACAGCAATGATTAACGCCAGTATACCATGAAGAAGGGGTCTGTGCAAACGCGAGTTTATTTTTAAGTAAAGGCGGCTGCGCTGCGAACAAGCAAAAGCGCGCCATCAGCAACCACGCTGATAGCGCGCTTTTGTAAGGCGGGTGAAAAAACGCGTCATTACTCTGCGCGAAGGCCGGTCAGATTGCCATCAGCGTCGTACTGCGTATATACCCGCAGTCCACTCTGTGCAACAGGGTCCTGATAGCTGAACGCGCCGCCATCCGGCTTCAAATCCGCAAAGGACCGCACGGCCCGGCCGTTCCAGGTGAGACTGCCCATGCCGCTCTCCCTGGGGGAGTAGACCAGGCCATAGGGCTGGTACTGTGCGAAGATTTCCTCAAAGGTTTGCCCGTCCTTCGTACCGCTGCCAGACACAGCGGCGGCTTCTACTCCGTGAAGTACTTCATGGGGTGGCTGGCTCTCCTGCAAGCCGCACAGCTGTCCGCCGCGGTAAACTGTCTCCAGATCCACCGCGCCATTGTCCAGCTCTGTGCCGTGCAAATTGTTGGCGAACCACATTTCGGTCTGGGTATCGTACAGGCTATGCACCTGTTTTTCCCTCCAGCGCATGCATAGCTGCGGCTCGCCTTGTTTTGTTATGATTTCATAATTCAGACCAAAGGGCACGTATCGTTCCAGCAGTGCGCCCGCGCCCGCCTCGACGTCCGTTATTTCCGTCTCGGCCTGCGTCAGGCCGCCGGAGGACAGGACGCTGTCCAGCAGATCCCAGTCAAAGTTCTCATCTCCCTCCACAGCCACGCCGATCAATTCTCCCATGGGGTCATAGAAGCCGTCCGGATGGCGAAGGACAGAGCGCAGGGTGTGGACATCCACTGCGCCGTCCGGATTTCTGTAGACGTATTGAATGGAATATCCACTGTCTCCCACGGGAACGCCATCCACAAAGCACCGGACAGGTTGACCCTTGTATGTCATCTGGTCTGCGTCGCCGCCAATGCCGAAGGGCCTCAGTTCTTCCAGCAGGGCAGCTTCGTCTACGGGACGGGGCGCAGTCACGTCTTGTTCGTCAAGGGTAAAAACGTCCGTCACGGCCAGCGTCCCGCTGCCCAGGGCGACATCCTCTACCACGTCTCCGTTTTTGTCCGTGATGGACTTGGAGTACAAAGCGCCGTTTTGGATATCCTCCAGAATGCTTTCATAGAGGGCGATGGCTTCGTCCACCCGCTTCTGATCCCAGGTGAACCAGCCTTCGCCGCTGGTGTAGCCCCGTTCGCCGATAATGCTTTGCAAAGCCTGCTTTTCTTCTTCCAGCCAAAGGGCATACTCCTCGGCGGTCCACCACTCCACCTGCCAGTTAGCGCCGCCATACTGGTCGCGGTAGTCCTCCGGACTCATCCAGGTCCTGCCGCCGTCCACCGAGTAGAGATCTGCGCCGTCCTCACCGCCTTGGGAGAGAATCATCACGTCGTTTTCCACGGCCTGCGCGTGATCATGGATAGAATCGGTTTTCGATTTGCCCTCCGGCGCGGCGGAGGCGAACACGGTGGTCGCGATGCTCATGACCACCAGAACCGCAATCAGTGCGGCGATGGAAGTTTTCTTGTGTTTCATAATGGATCGAATCCTTTCTTCCAGTGCGTTTTGACTGAAATGGCTGCCGGAAAGGTCCCATCTGCCGCGCTGTTCCTCCATGCTCAGCAGCGTGTGGGCATATCCCGCCCGGTCCGCGCCCTGCGCGGTCACCGCTTCGTCGCAGGCAAGCTCCATGTCCCGATTGCTCAGTACATACAGAACCCAGACCAGGGGATTGAACCAGTGCAGGCACAGTGCCGCGGCCAGGAGCGCTTTTCGCAGCGCATCAAAGCGCCGGATGTGATGAGTTTCATGTTCCAGGATGCAGCAGAGAGCAGCCCGGTCCGGCCAATCCATCGCGGATGGCAGCAGAATGACGGGCCGGAGCACGCCGTAGGTCAGGGGCGCGGCGATGCGGTCGCTGATCCGCACCCGGATGCGGCGGCGCAGACGGGGGGCCGCCAGCCAGTCGCGGACGAAGGCGTCTTCGCAGGGCAGGGAATCGGAACAGATTCGACGAAAACGCAGGTGGCCCCGGAGAAACCACACCGCAAGCGCCAGCACAGCTGCCAGCCACATCGCCGTCAGCACTGTGCTCCCGTCCGAAAACCAGCCGGGCGGAAAGACCGCGGAACCCGATGTGACGGCCCTGCTTTCCGTCACCGCTTCCGTGACGGGCGCGGCAAGCCCCGGCGCTGCTGTATAGCCCGCCCCTGTCGTCCGGGCAGGAGAAAACGCCGGAAGCCATCGCCAGACACTCAACGGCGAGGGCAGCGCGGTCGGAATCATCAGCCGTGCCAGCGCTGCATCCCACAGCAGGCAGAACACCTTACGGGGCGTCCGGCTCTGGAACATCGCCCGGAGAGGCAGCGCCGCCAGGATGAGCGCCGCTGCGGACAGGGATGCCGCACAGAATCCGACCAGCAGCTTGTCTCCGCTCATTTCAGTTCCTCCACCAGCTTGCGCAGGCGGTCAATTTCCTCCGCCGACAGAGCCTTGCCCTCCAACAAAGAGGCCACCAGTTGGTCGGCGGCTCCGCCGTACATCCGGTCGATCAGCTCCTGCGTCTCTTGACGCTGGGCTTCCTGCCGGGTCACTATGGCACGGCACCGAAACCCTGGCTCTGTCCGCTTGATAAACCCTTTCTCCACGCACTTTTTCAGCACTGTGTAGGTGGTCGTTTTGCTCCAACCCACCTGTTCCTTCGCCCGGTCGGCGATGTCTTTGGCGGTCAGTTCCCCTTTGTTCCAGAGAAGCTCCAGAACCTTCAGCTCACTGTCAAAAATCTTGTGTTCCATGGCGGCTCCTTCCATTTTTAGGAATTCTATTGCAATAGAATACAAATATTCTACTCAAATAGAATGGACGTGTCAATAGGTTTCCTGAAATTCATCAACTGTTCATATCTCAGCCGTCGCATCTTGGAAGGACGGCGGGGCCCGCGCTGCCGGGAACAAAAAAACAGGGCCGGCACCCTGTGAAGTGCCAGCCCTGCAATCGATGGATTTGCGTGAGGGAGATGCGATTATTCCTCGGTGAAGCGCAGGCGCACATTGCCCACGACCTGTTCTATGGTCAGCCGATTTTCAGCGGTGGAGTCGGGGTTAATGGCGTAGGTTTTATCGCCATGCGTCATCACCAACGCCACACCCTCTGCGTCGATGTCGCCCAGGCCCTTGTGCAGTTCCATCCTGTAGTTTTGCACGCCGTCGGCAAAGTGCAGTTCGACATCGCCCACGCCGCCGTTGATGGAGCAGGCGTCGCGCATGCTGCCGTCAAATGTGAAGTTGCCTGTGCCGCCGGACACCGACATGGCATTCCACTGCCCGCCCGACACGGTCACGTCGCCAACGCCCACGGACAGGCTGGATCGCACCGACGCGCCGCCGTCCGTCAACACCGCGTTGCCCGTGCCGCCCGTCAGATCGAATGTCTCGCAGGAAAAGTCTGTCAGCTTGATGTCGCCCACGCCGCGGGAGACGGAGAGCTGCTGCGCGTGCAGGTGGGACAGCGTTACGCAGCCCGTGCCGCAGGAGACGTCCATGCGCTGGGCCGTGAAGGGCAGAGAACCCGACACATCCCCCACGCCCGCCGTCAGTTCGAAGGATTCCAGCGCCGTTTGCGGAAGATAGACCGTCACGGTGCGCTGCTGGAGGGTGCCTGTGTGGATGCGGCCCAGCCAGTCGATGCGGAACAGTCCCACGTTGATGATATCGCCGCCCAGCATATTGCGCGAGCAAACGGACAGCGTACCGTCCTTTTGCTCGATCTTGACCTCGCCCTCGGAGAAACCGGCGGTTTCCACGCGCGCTTCGCCGATAGGCGCCGTCTCAAAGCACAAGTCGCTCACGCCTGTTTCCAATTTCAGGTGCTTCAGACTGGCCACATCTACCGCGACGTTCTGCGGCACAGCCTCATCGGGCAGCAGACGGTCGGCCACGCGGACTGACCAGAATACGCCGAAAGAGGTCAGCAGCACGCCCAGCCCCGCCAGGCAGGCTGCGACGATCAGCAGAACCTTTACAAATTTATTCATTTATGCCTTCGCTCCTTTCCTGCGACCGCAGCTGCGGAACAACTTGCCGAACAGCAGACCGGTCCAATAACACAGATAACCCGTGAAGATGCCGCTAAGCACCCCCAGCGCGCCGCACAGCAGCCCGATGCCCGCCAGCAGCACCGCGCCCGGTGTGAACACGCCCAGCGCGCCCGCTGCAAGATACAGGCAGAGCACGAATGTGGCCAGCATCGTTACGCTCAGCATCAGGAAGGGGCAGATCACTGCGACCACCAGCGCCAGCACGACGGCCGCCGCGCCGATGAGCAGCCCCAGCGCCGCCCCCGCAAGCCCCAGCAGGAAGGGCGAGGCGAAGATGCACAGCGCTGTAATGCCCACCCAAAACCAGGGCGAATGCTTGGGCTTTGGCGGCTGCGCAGGTTGCGGTGGAACCATCTGCGGTTGGGCCGTTTGCTGCTGCGCGTTCTCACCCAATATGCGCGCGGCAATGTCCGCGGGCGAACCCAGCTGGCGCGCGGCCTCCTCCTCGGAGTCCGCCTCATCAAAGTATTCCTCGTAGTATCGCAGCGCGGCATCCTGCTCTTCTGCAGGCAGGTGGCTGAGCCTGCTGCGCAGCGCGGCCATGAATTCAGTGCGCGTCATGGTTCTCCTCCTCCGTTGCTTGCGCAAAGATTTCGTCGATGCGCCGTTTGTATTCGATCCATTCGGCCCGGTAGGCGTCAAGGGCCTGCTTTCCTTGCGGCGTCAGGCGATAATATCGTCGGTTGCGGCCGGAAATGGCCACATCGTACGTGGTCAGGCGGCCGTCCTTCTGCAGACGGCGCAGCACCGGATAGAGCGAAGACTCCGACGCGCCGATGCCGGCGGCCAGCTCCTGCGTGATGCGGTAGCCGTAGGTGTCGCCCTTTTCCAGCGTGGCCAGCACGCATGCGTCCAGCAGCGTTGCGTTGACGGTCAGCAGCATGTTTCCCGTCTCCTTTCTCCATATTTCGTATCGATCTATATTATAAAATGTATAATATAGATTGTCAATATAATATTTGGAAAAAGAAATGGGATGCGTCCACACAGCCCATTTCGCTGGAAATTAAAGAGACAAAGCGGACGGCCTGTGATATACTAAAGCAAAGGAGGTCCTGTTTTATGGATGCAATGCGGAAAAGCGAATGGGCGGAACTGGGCGGCCATGTGCTGGTGCTGCTGGTGGGCGCTTACTTTATCTGGCAAAGGGATCAGGCGCTGGTGCAGATGGTAACCCTGCTGTCGCTGTGCATCGCGGCCACGGGCGTGGCGGGTCTGTTGCATTGGCTGCTTGCAAAGCCAAGGCCCGACTCGATGTTCCTTGCCGGGCCGGTGTTTGCGTTGGTGTCGGCGCTGGTGATCTACCTGCTGCGCGTGCAGATCACGGGCATTACGCCGGTGCTCATCGGTCTGCTGAGCCTGGGCGTGGGCATTGTGCAATGCTTTTCGGTGCTGCGCACGGCGCGGCTGCGCTTGGCTTTGTGGTGGCTGCACCTGCCCACGGCGGCGCTCTGGTTGCTGTTCGGCATATTGGTGCTCACAGGCGCCATCAATCTAAACGCAGTGTTCATGCTCGTGGTGGGTATAATTCTTGCAGTGTTCGGCGTGCTGGGCACTGCGGAGAGCATCGTTGCGCTGTGCATGCGCAGATAGAGGAGAAAACGGAGGAGTTACGATGCAACCGAACAGAAGGACGGGGTTTGGCGAACTGCTTTCGCGCGGATGGAAAATTTGGGCGGGCAGTCTGAGCGCGAGCTTTCCTGCGATGTTGTTGTGCGGCGCGCTGCCCGCGCTGGTGATTGCGGTGACGGCGTATTATTGCGCTTTGGTCGCATTTCGTCCTGCGTTCCAGTTGGTGCAGACCATACTGCAGTCGGTGCTGGCCTATGGTTTTGATGAATGGGCCGTGGGCGACGCGGTCATGCGTCTGCTGGATGGGTTCCCGCCACTGGATATCGAGCAGCTGCTGCGGCGGGCGCTGGGCTCCATGGGCGTGCTGGTGGGCGTGACGTTGATTGCGCTGCCCCTGCAGCTGGTGGGCTCCTATGTGCTGCTGCCCATGGCGCACGGCGCGGTCGCGGAGGCGCAATCTCGGCTGTGGCACGGCGTGCGTGTCCCCTTCGGCGCGGCGTTTGCGGCAAACCGCAGGCGGGCCGGCAAGCTGATGGTGCTGAACCTGGCGCTGCTGGTGGCGCAGTTGGGATTTTCACTCGTGCTGTCGATTGCAGCGGCATTCCTCGCGTTTTTGCCCGCGGCGGGCGGCGCGCTGGCGACGCTGCTGGAGCTGGCGGCCGTGCTGCTGGGGATGGGCGTCCAGTGCCTCATCTATCTGGAGGCCGTCAACGAGGATCAGTGGCACTTCAAGGCCGTCGGCCTTGCGGCAAAGCGTTTCTTTACCGACTGGACCTACGGCGCGATGCTGGCGATCTATTGCTTGATTCTCGCGGGCTGCCTGCTGCTGACCCTGCTGGCCGACCTGCTGCTGATGACGCTGGCGATGTTCCCGCCCGTACTCACGATACTGGCAGCCGCGTTTTTCCAGCCTCTGGCGATGAGCTTTGTCACCGCCGCCTACTACGACCAGCGTGTGCGCGAGGGCTATGCGGCCACATGCCGGGTTGGGTGACGGAGAACGCTGCATTCAGCCGACAGCAAGGGGCGCGATCCTTTTTATTTGCTTCTTAACCATAACATATAAAATATCGTTCAGGAGGACAGATCAGACATGAAAGCAGTCGTCACCGTTCTTGGCAAGGACCGCACGGGCATCATCGCGGCGGTATCCAACCTGCTCTATCAAAAGGGCGTCAATATATTGGACATCAGCCAGACCATCCTGTCGGGCATGTTCACCATGATCATGCTGATAGAAATCGGGCAGGAAGCTCAGTACGACGTGGTGCGCGATGCGCTGCTGCAGATGGCGCAGCAGATGAACCTGGAGATCCGCGTGCAGCGCAGCGACATCTTTGATGCGATGCACCGCATCTGACGCAGGAGGACAACGCCATGCTCAATTCCAATGAAATACTGCAAACGCTGCGCATGATCGACCAGAACAAGCTGGACGTGCGCACCATCACCATGGGCATCAGCCTGCTGGACTGCGCGTGCGGCACGCCGGAGGGGCTGTATGACCGCGTCTATGACCGCATCACCGCACAGGCCAGGGACCTGGTCAAAACCGGCGAGACCATCGAGCGCGAGTTTGGCATTCCCATCGTCAACAAGCGCATTTCCATCACCCCCGCGGCGCTGATTTTGGGTCACGCCGATCCCGTTCGTCTGGCGCAGGCGCTGGACCGTGCGGCCAAGGAGGTGGGCGTCAATTTCCTGGGCGGTTTTTCTGCGCTGGTGCACAAGGCTATGACCACCGCGGACGAGGCGCTCATTCGCGCCATCCCCGAGGCGCTGGCCACCACCGACGTGGTCTGCTCCTCCGTCAACGTGGGTACTACCAAGGCGGGCATTAACATGGACGCGGTTAAGCTGATGGGGCAGGTCATCAAGCAGGCGGCGGAGCGGACGCGCGACCATGATGGCTTTGCCTGCGCAAAGCTGGTGGTGTTTGCAAACGCCGTGGAGGACAACCCCTTCATGGCGGGCGCGTTCCACGGCGTGGGCGAGGGCAACGCCACCATCAACGTGGGCGTCTCCGGCCCGGGAGTGGTCAAGGCCGCGCTGGAGGAGTGCAAGGGCGCGCCCTTTGATGTGGTGGCCGAGACCATCAAGCGCACGGCGTTCAAGATCACCCGCGTGGGCCAGCTGGTGGCGCAGGAGGCCAGTCGCAGGTTGAACGTGCCCTTTGGCATCGTAGACCTGTCGCTCGCGCCCACGCCCACCATGGGCGACTCGGTCGCGCACATACTGGAGGAAATGGGCCTGGAGGTCACGGGCACGCACGGCACCACCGCGGCGCTGGCTCTGCTCAACGACGCCGTGAAAAAGGGCGGCGTGATGGCTTCCTCGCACGTGGGCGGTCTGTCCGGCGCGTTTATCCCCGTATCCGAGGACATCGGCATGATCGACGCGGCCAACGCCGGCGTGCTGTCGCTGGAAAAGCTGGAGGCCATGACCTGCGTCTGCTCGGTCGGACTGGATATGATCGCCATCCCCGGCGATACATCCGCCGAGACCATCTCCGCCATCATCGCGGACGAGGCCGCCATCGGGATGATCAACCAAAAGACCACCGCCGTACGCATCATTCCCGCGCCGGGCAAGACGGTGGGCGATCATGTGGTGTTCGGCGGACTGTTGGGCGAGGCGCCCATCATCCCTGTGCACAAGGAGTCCAGCAAGGCGTTTATAGACCGCGGGGGCAGAATTCCCGCGCCCATCCATTCGCTGAGAAATTAAAGGAGAACGTACACAATGGAAAGCATGAAAAAGCGCGCCGAGATGGATGCGCGTTACCAGTGGAAACTGGAGGACATCTACGCCTCCGACGCCGCATGGGAGCAGGACCTCACAACGGCCAAGCAGTGCATCGCCGCCGTCACCGCCTGCCAGGGTAAGCTGGACAGCGCGCAGGGGTTGCTCGCGGGCATGAAGGCCGTCGAGGCCGCCACGCGCATCGTCACGCGGCTGTACACCTACGCCCGCATGCGTCGTGATGAGGACAATGGCAACGCCGTCTATCAGGCGCTGACCGACCGCGCCCAGGCGCTGGCCGTGCAGCTGGACGCGGCGACTGCCTACGTCACTCCCGAGCTGTTGGGCATCGGCAAGGAGAAGATCGAGGGATACCTTGCGCAGGAGCCAGCGCTGGAACCCTACCGCCGTATGCTGGAGGGTCAGCTGCGTCTGGAAGAACACACGCTCTCGCCCAGCGAAGAAAAGCTGCTGGCCGAGGCGGGCGAGATGGCCAACGCGCCCGATACCATCTATTCCATGCTCACAGATGCGGACTTTACCTTCGGCACCGTCAAAAACGCCGAGGGCGTGGACGTGGAGCTGACCAATGGCCGCTTCATCCCCTTGCTGGAGAGCCCCGACCGCCGCGTGCGCAAGGACGCCTACGACGCCTTCTATAAGCGCTACCACGAATTTTCCAATACCATCGCCGCAACCTACGCGGCCTCCGTCAAAAAGGATGTGTTCTTTGCCAAGGCGCGCGGCTATGCGTCCTCTCGCGAGCATTCGCTGTTTGAAAACGAGATCCCTGAGAAGGTGTATGACGCGCTGATCGAGGCCGTCCACCGCCACCTGCCCGCCATGCACCGCTACCTTGCGCTGCGCAAGAAGGCGCTGGGCGTCGATACGCTGCATTTCTACGACATCTACGTGCCCATCGTACCTGATGTGGACATGGGCGTGGATTATGAAACCGCCTGCGGCATCGTGCTGGAGGGCTTAAAGCCTTTGGGCGAGCAGTACACCCAGGATTTGAAGCGTGCCTTTACCGACGGCTGGATCGACGTCTACGAGAACCAGGGCAAGACCAGCGGCGCGTACTCCTGGGGCGCGTATGGCACCCACCCTTACGTGCTGCTCAACTACGAAAAGACGCTGGACAACCTGTTCACGCTGGCGCATGAGCTGGGCCACTCTATGCACACTTTCTACTCTGACAAAAACCAGAGCTTCCTAAACAGCCAGTATCCGCTGTTCCTGGCGGAGATCGCCTCCACCACCAATGAGGCCATTCTGCTTGCGCAGCTCAAGGAAAAGACCGCCGACAAGGCGCAGCTGATGGCGCTGTGCAACTATCAGCTTGAGCAGATGCGCGGCACGGTCTACCGCCAGACGCTGTTTGCCGAGTTTGAGCGCGAGGTACACGGCATGGCGCAGCGAGGTGAGGCGCTGACGCGGGAGGCCGTGACCGCCATCTACCGCAGGCTCAACGAGGAATACTACGCCGGCTGCCAGG